>NZ_JBJLSK010000076.1:0-557 GCF_050871965.1 Kineococcus lubricus | reverse complement strand
CCCGCCCGCGCGGGCAGGCGCGCGTGGCTGGCGTTGATCGTCCTGACCCTGGCCGTGGTGCTGCTGGCCGTCGACGGCACCGTCCTGGCCCTGGCCATCCCCGCCCTGACCGCCGACCTGAACCCCAGCGGCACCCAGATCCTGTGGACCGGCGACATCTACTCCTTCATGATCGCCGGGCTCCTGGTCACCATGGGCAACATCGCCGACCGCATCGGACGCAAACGCCTGCTGCTCATCGGCAGCGTCGGCTTCGGCCTCAGCTCCACCCTGGGCGCCTTCGCCCCCAACCCCGAACTGCTCATCGCCGCCCGCGCCCTCCTGGGCTTCTTCGGCGCGATGATCATGCCCTCGACCCTGTCCATCCTGCGCAACCTGTTCGACGACCCCCGCCAACGCGCCACCGCCGTCGCCGTCTGGGCCGCCGGCGCCACCGGCGGCGCCGCCATCGGCCCCCTGGTCGGCGGCTTCCTGCTCGAGCACTTCTGGTGGGGCTCGGTCTTCCTGCTCAACGTCCCGGTCATGCTCATCGTCCTGACCGCCGGCATCGCCCTGCT
>NZ_JBJLSK010000075.1:0-568 GCF_050871965.1 Kineococcus lubricus | reverse complement strand
GCCCCGGCCGCACCCCGACGTGCGGCCGGGGCGGGAACGGCCCAGGGCCCGCGCGGCGCGGTCAGTGCAGGACCTTGAGCCCGATCACGCAGCCGACCAGCCCCAGGATGAGCAGGACCCGCGCGACCGAGACGGGTTCGGCCCCCGTCGCCATCGCGTAGGTCACCGTCCCGGCGGCGCCGATCCCCACCCACACCGCGTACGCGGTGCCCGTCGGCAGCGACCGCATCGCGTACGCCAGCCCGACCATGCTGGCGACGACGGCGACGCCGAACACGACGGTCGGCACGGGACGGGTGAAACCCTCGGACCTGCCCAGGGCGGTCGCCCACACGGCTTCCAGGACCCCGGACACGATGAGCACGATCCACGACACGACGCCATCCTCCGCCACCGTCTTGTCGCTGTCCGGGTACGGCGGGCTCGTCCGGGCGCCGGGTTCCGGCACTGCCCGAAGGTTCTCCCGGAACCCGTCCCCGGTCAACCCCTCCCTCCCCCACGGTGATCAAGGACTACCGCGCGCCGATCGAGGACACAGCGGCGTCGCCGGAGGGCTGTGTCCTCGATC
>NZ_JBJLSK010000074.1:0-1021 GCF_050871965.1 Kineococcus lubricus | reverse complement strand
GAGGCCGTGCCGCCCATGTCGGGGGTGGTGGTGCCCTCGGAGACGACGAGGTCGACGGCCGCCTCGACGACGTCGGCGGCCCGGGACACCTTCGCGTCGTCGAACTTCGCCGCCAGCCAGCGCAGCAGCATCGCCGAGGACAGGATCATCGCGATGGGGTTGGCGATGTCGCGCCCGGCGATGTCGGGGGCCGAGCCGTGCGAGGCCTGCGCCATGGCGTGGGTGGCCGAGGAGTTGATCGAGGGGGCGATGCCCAGGGAACCGGCCACCTCACCGGCCAGGTCGGACAGGATGTCGCCGAACATGTTCTCGGTGACGATGACGTCGAACTTGTCCGCCCGGCGGACCAGGTGGACGGTGGCGGCGTCGATGTGGAAGTCGTTGACGGTCACGTCGGGGTACTGCTGGGCGACCTCGCGGCACACGTCGCGGAACAGGCCGGTGGTCATCTTCAGCACGTTCGCCTTGTGGACGATCGTGACCTTCTTCGAGCGGGTCCGGGCCAGCTGGAACGCCTCGTGGGCGATGCGCTCGGTGGCGGCGCGGGTGATGATGCCGTGCATGATCGCCACGTCCGGGGTGGGCATCATCTCGCCGGTGCCGGCGAAGGTGTTCCGGTCGGCGTAGAAACCCTCGGTGTTCTCCCGGACGATGACCAGGTCGGTGCCCTCGACGATGGCGTTGCCACCGCGGAACGCCTTGGCCGGGCGGATGTTGGCGAACAGGCCGAAGTGCTTGCGGATGGTCCCCGAGGGGTTGAGCTGGGAGCGGTACGGCTCGGGGTAGGCGGCGCTGTCGTGCGGGCCCAGGAGCCAGCCGTCGACCTCGTCGAGGGCGTCGAGGGTCTTGGCGGGGGTGTGCTCGCCGTACTCGTCGATCGCGGTGCGTCCCAGGGGCAGTTCGGTCCACGCGATGGGGGCCGCGCCGGCGGCGGCCATCGCCGCGTCGAGGATCTTCACGGACGCGGGGACGATCTCCGGGCCGATGCCGTCGCCGTGCAGGACCCCCAGGGAGTACTGCT
>NZ_JBJLSK010000073.1:0-1067 GCF_050871965.1 Kineococcus lubricus | reverse complement strand
CCGCCCCCCCCCCCCCCCCCCCCCCCCCCCCCCCCCCCCCCCCCCCCCCCCCCCCCCCCCCCCCCCCCCCCCCCCCCCCCCCCCCCGCGGCCCCCCCCCCCCCCCCCCCCCCCCCCCGCCGGGCTCACCGGGTTCAGCGCACCGGCCGCGGTCGCCTCGTCCGGGCCCCGGCCCGGGCGCCGGCCCACGATCGTCCTGGTCCACGGTGCGTTCGCCGACGGTTCCAGCTGGAACCCCGTCCTCGAGCGGTTGCACCGGCACGGCTACCCGGCCATCGCGGTGGCCAACCCCCTGCGCGGCGTGCGGTGCGACGCCGATGCCCTCCAGGCGCGACTGGCTGCCGTCGACGGGCCCGTCGTGCTGGTGGGCCACTCCTACGGCGGCGCGGTGATCACGAACGTGGCGGCACGTTCCCCCGAGGTCCGCGCGCTGGTGTACGTCGCCGCCTTCGCCCCGGCGCAGGGCGAGTCGGCGTCCGGGCTGGCGGCGAAGTTCCCCGGCAGCACGCTGGGTCCGACGCTGGCGCCGGTCCCGCTGGCCGACGGCTCGAAGGACCTCTACATCCGGCCCGAGCTCTTCGGCCGGCAGTTCGCCGCCGACGTCCCGGCGGACCGGGCCGCGCTCATGGCGAGCACCCAGCGCCCCGTCCGCGACGCCGCGCTCGACGAGGCGTCGGGGCGGCCCGCCTGGGCGGACGTCCCCTCCTGGTTCCTGCTGGCCGGCGCCGACCGCAACATCCCGTTGGAGTCCCAGCGGTTCATGGCCGAGCGCGCCGGTTCCCGGGGCACCGTGACGGTCGAGGGAGCTTCGCACTCCGTGGCCGTCTCGCGCCCCGGTGAGGTGGTCCAGCTCATCACCCGCGCCGCGCGCTGACCGGACCCCGGACGTCCTGCGCACCCGGGTGCGGGGTACCGCGGCGTTCCGGACCGGCCCCGAGGGGGAGGCGCTGCACGCGCGGGGGCGGCGACCCCGGGGGGGAGTGGCCACGTCCGCGTCCGCGTCGCCCACCCGCTGTGCCGGTGCCCCGGTGACGGCCGCGGCCACGGGCGGGCACGGAGTGCCCGCCC
>NZ_JBJLSK010000072.1:0-1295 GCF_050871965.1 Kineococcus lubricus | reverse complement strand
GGTGCGCGGGGGGAGCAGCGGGCTGGTGGGTTGCGCGGTTCCATCGGGGTTCCCGGGATCGTGTTCCTCGTCGTGGCCTCCGCGGCGCCGTTGACCGCGATCGGTGGGGCGTTGCCGGTGATGCTGGCCATCGGCAACGGGCCGGCGACGCCGTCGGCGTACCTGGTGGTGGCGGTGGTGCTGCTGCTGTTCAGCGTCGGGTACGCCGCGATGAGCCGGCACGTCACCGACACCGGGGCGTTCTTCGCCTACGTCACCCGCGGGCTGGGCCGGCGGGCGGGGTTGGGGGCGGCGGGGTTGGCGTTGCTGACGTACACCGCGATCCAGGCGGCGGTCTACGGCATGGGCGCGAACACGTTGCGGGGTCTGGTCGTGCAGTACGGCGGTCCGGACCTGCCGTGGTGGGTGTGGGCGGGGGTGCTGGTGGCGGTGGTGGCGGTGCTGGGGTACCGCAACATCGACCTGGGCGCGAAGGTGCTGGGGGTGCTGCTGGTCCTGGAGATCGGGATCGTGGCGGTGCTGTCGGTGGCGGTGTTCGCCGGTGGCGGTGGCCCCGAGGGGGTGTCGCTGGCCTCGTTCACCCCCTCGGCGTTCACGCAGGGCTCGCCGGGGATCGCGTTGATGTTCGCGATCGCGTCGTTCATCGGGTTCGAGGCGACGTCGATCTACGGGGAGGAGGCTCGTGATCCGCGGCGGACGGTGCCGTTGGCGACGTACATCGCGGTGGCGTTGATCGGGGTGTTCTACGCCTTCGCCAGTTGGGCGGTGGTGAGCGCGGTGGGGCCCTCGCAGGTGAGTTCGGTGGCCGGGGAGCACACCGGGGACCTGGTGGTCGGGGTGCTCAGCGGCCGGTACCTGGGTTCGTTCGGGGATCACGTGTTCCCGGTGCTGTTGTTCACCAGCTTGTTCGCGGCGGTGCTGGCGTTCCACAACGCGATCTCGCGGTACTTCTTCGCCTTGGGCCGGGACGGGGCGATGCCGGTGTTCCTGGCGCGCAGCCACCACCGGCACGGGTCCCCGCACACCGGCTCGCTCGTGCAGACGGTGACCGCGGTGGTGGTGCTGGCGGTGTTCGCCGTCGCCGGGGCCGATCCGGTGGCGCAGTTGTTCACCTGGATGTCGGGGCTGGCCACGCTCAGCGTGATCGTGTTGATGCTGCTGGCGTGCGCGGCGGTGCTGGTGTTCTTCGCTCGCACGCGGGTGGACCGGCGGCGGTGGAACACGGTGGTCGCTCCGGCGCTGGGTGGGGTGGGTCTGGTGGGGGTGCTGGTCGCGGTGCTGTCGAACTTCACCAC
>NZ_JBJLSK010000071.1:0-1379 GCF_050871965.1 Kineococcus lubricus | reverse complement strand
CCTGCTGAGAGTGACCCAGGTGAGCGACGGACGGCCGGTGGTTGGCGGCCAGGAGCTGCGTGAGCAGCTTCTGGACATGGAGCGCGCCGGGGTTCAGAGCGAGCCTGCGGCACGACCCTCTTGCGCCTCCGGCGCGCGGCGCTTCGCGCCGATCCGGCCCGCTTCGCGGGCGTCCTCCTGTCTCGCTGCGCTCGACGAGCACCCGCCGCGCTTACGGACCCCCCTCCCCCACCGTCAAGGACGCTTCGCGCCCCTCCGGGGCCGCCTACGGCGGTCCTTGACTGCGGGGCCCCTGGGGGCCCTCCGGCGCGACTACAGGGGCAGGCTCCGCCCGCCCCCCGCCATGCGGCGGGTGCCGACCACGTTCTCGCGCAAGGACTTCCCGCCGTGGCTCACTTCTTCGCCCACCACAACCACTGCCCCAAGTGCGAGGGCCTCCTCCTCGATCCTGAGCCCACCTCGTTCGGTGAGGTCGCCCGCTGCCTGGTCTGCCGCGAGGACGTGGCGCTGTGAGGCCGGCCAGGGGCCGGCACGCCCGCACGCGCGCCAGCGCGGAGGACGAGCCGGCGCGTGGCCTGCCGGTCAGCGCACCCCCTCGACGACTGCCACGCCGCGCTCGTCGCGCGTTCCGCCTGGCTGACCTGCTCGGTCTCCCTCGGATCCAGTGGCAAGGGCCGAGCGCAGCGAGGTCCGCGGCAGCCTCGTCGTCCAGGTCCTCGTCGACCAGCTCGTCGAGGACGATGGAGGTGCGTACGGCTGTTGGCACCGGTGAGGGGGTAGGGACGTGGGTCTGCGCGACGTGATCAGCAAGGCTGCCCAGGGCCGGATGCTCAAGGCCATCCAGCTCGGCCACGAGCCGGAGTTCTTCCAGGAGACGTACACGCCGAAGTACTCCAAGGTCACCAGGCCGGTGACGCCCAAGACCGGAGCCGCGATCCGGTGCTCCTGCGGCTGGCGCTCGGCCCGGGCGTACGAGAAGAAGCAGGGCGCGGTTGGTGCGTTCGTGTGGCATCTCGAAGAAGTCCTGGCCGACACGAAGCGAAATGCTTCCTGAATCCCTTTCCGGGGCCGATGATGTGAATGCGTGGCCAGCTCGCTCGCCCGTATCCGGCTAGTCCCCGGAGCATCCCGTCGCAGGGGTTTCAGAGCCGTGCCGATGTGGTGGAGCACGGCGCCGTGGGACGTCCTGGACCAACCTCCCGCCAGCGGCCCCTGTCTGAGCCTCGGGACGGTGATACCGAGGCAGCCTGGTCCTGCTGAGAGTGACCCAGGTGAGCGACGGACGGCCGGTGGTTGGCGGCCAGGAGCTGCGTGAGCAGCTTCTGGACATGGAGCGCGCCGGGGTTCAGAGCGAGCCTGCGGCACGACCCTCTTGCGCC
>NZ_JBJLSK010000070.1:0-1438 GCF_050871965.1 Kineococcus lubricus | reverse complement strand
GGTGGCGCGCCGCCCGGCCGGCGCGCCCCCCCCCCCCCCCCCCCCCCCCCCCCAGCGGCGAGGTGCGCCCCGGTCAGGCCGGGGCGCAGATCACTTGAGCTCGACGGTGGCGCCGGCGCCCTCGAGCTGCGCCTTCGCCTTCTCGGCGGTCTCCTTGTTGACCTTCTCGAGGACGGGCTTGGGGGCGCCGTCGACGAGGTCCTTGGCCTCCTTGAGGCCGAGGGAGGTCAGCGCGCGGACCTCCTTGATGACGCCGATCTTCTTGTCACCGGCGGCGGCGAGGATGACGTCGAACTCGTCCTTCTCGTCCTCGACGGCGGCGGCGGCGCCACCAGCGGCGCCACCGACGGCGGCGACGGCCACGGGGGCCGCGGCGGTGACGTCGAAGACCTCTTCGAACTGCTTCACGAACTCGGAGAGCTCGATGAGGGTCAGTTCCTTGAACGCGTCGATGAGCTCTTCGGTGCTGAGCTTCGCCATGGTGGCGGTCCTTCCTGTGCTGGGGTGATCCGCAGGAGTGCGCCTGCGGGCGGGTGTGGTCGAGTCCGCGGAGCTGCCCGGTCAGGCAGCTTCGGAACCGGCCTGCTTCTCCCGCAACGCTTCCACGGTGCGGACGGTCTTCGACAGCGGCGCCTGGAACAGGGCCGCGGCCTTGGACTGGCTGGCCTTGAGGACGCCGGCGACCTTGGCCAGGAGGACCTCGCGGGACTCCAGGTCGGCCAGGGCGTTGACGTCTTCGGCGCTGATCGCACGGCCGTCGAGCACGCCGCTCTTGACGATCAGCTGGGGGTTGGCCTTCGCGAAGTCACGCAGACCCTTGGCCGCCTCCACCGGGTCACCGGTGATGAAGGCGATCGCGGAGGGGCCCGACAGCAGCCCCTCGAAAGCCGTGACGCCGGCTTCCTTCGCAGCGATGCTGGTCAGCGTGTTCTTGAGGACCGCGTAGGTCGTGTCAGGACCCAGCGCCTTGCGCAGGTTGGTGATCTGCGCAACGGACAACCCCCGGTACTCGGTGAGCACGGCGGCGTTGGACGCCTCGAACAGGGCCGTGATCTCCTTCACGGCCGCGATGTTCCTGGGTTTCGGCACGGGTGCCCTCCTTCCTTCGTCTCGGGGGAGCCGATCAGGCCCTGAACGCACGAAACGCCCCGGCGCAGGAGCGCGGGGCGTCGAAGGTCGGGACTCTCGAGGCTGGTGCTCACCTGCGCAGGTCGCCCGTGTGCACGGGGCCTTCTGCCACCCCCGGGAGGGAGCGGCGACCGGCGGTCTTCGGTACCCGTCAAGCGTACACGCCGTCACGGGGTGCTCGCGCCACGCGCGTCGCCGGGCCCGGGGACGCCGGGGGGGGGGGGGGGGGGGGGGGGGGGGGGGGGGGGGGGGGGGGGGGGGGGGGGGGGGGGGGGGGGGGGGGGGGGGCGAGGGGGGGGGGGGGGGGGGG
>NZ_JBJLSK010000069.1:0-1526 GCF_050871965.1 Kineococcus lubricus | reverse complement strand
GGGCGAAGGTGTTCACCGCTTCGGGGCTGGAGCCGCACAGGGCGCGCACGTAGCCGCGCAGGACCTTGCCGGGGCGGTTCTCGGCCAGGTCGACGTGGCTCATGACCTCGTCGCGGAAGCGGGCCAGCCCGGTCTGGACGACGGCGGTGACCAGGGCGTCGCGGGTGGGGAAGTGGTACAGCAGTCCACCTTTGGAGACTTCGGCGCGGGCGGCGACGTCGGCCAGGCTGAAGCCGGTGCCGCGTTCGTGCAGCAGGTGGTCGGTGGCCTCCAGCAGGGCGCGGCGGGTGCGTTCGCGGTCCCGGGTGGCCGGCTGCTCGCGGCTCGCCGTCTTCTTCGCCGCCGTCTTCCCGGTCGTCGTCTTCCCGGCGCCGGCTGCCTCGCCGGTCCCCCCAGCGGTGCTCGGCGTCCTGGGGGTGGTGGCTCGCTGCCCGGTGGGGGTCATCGTGCGGTGTCCTTTCGGAGCGGGGAGGGGATGGTGCGCCAGGCGACGATCGCGGACACGACCAGCAGCAGCGCCGCGACCACGGAGGTGACCTGCATGGCCTGGGTGAAGGCGTGCTGGGCGGTGGTCATGATGTCAGCCGCCGCGTCGGCCGGTAGCGGGCCTTGTTCCAGGGCGGCGGCGGCGCCGGCCAGGGAGTCTTCGACGGCGGCGCCCAGGCTCTGGGGCAGGGTGGTGGGCAGGTCGAGGTTGGTGCGGTAGAGCGCGACTTGCAGGGAGCCCAGGACGGCGATGCCCAGGGCGACGCCGAGTTCGTAGGCGGTCTCGGAGACCGAGGACGCCGCTCCGGCGCGTTCTTTGGGTACGGCGCTGACGACGGCGTCGGTGGCCAGGGTGGTCGACAGGCCCGCGCCCAGGCCGCAGACGGCGATCGCCACGCACAGCAGCAGGTAGCCCGAGGCGCCTTCGGCGGCGGCCAGCAGGCCCAGGCCGGCGGCGGAGGTGAGCATCCCGACCGCGATGGCCCGTCCGCGTCCCAGGCGGGCCAGGACGAAGCCGGCGATGGCGATGACGGCCAGGGAGGCCAGCGTGGCGGGCAGTTCGATCAGCCCGGCTTGCAGGGGGCTCAGGCCGCGGACCAGTTGCAGGTACTGGGAGAAGAAGAACAGCAGCCCGATGAAGGCGAAGATGGCGATGGTCTCGGCGGCCACGGCGCCGGCGAAGGCGGGGACCTTGAACAAGGAGACGTCGACCAGGGGGTGGCTCAGGCGGCGCTGGCGGCGCACGAAGACGATGCCGGCGGCCAGGCCGAGGGCGGCGGTGAGGGCGACCGAGGCGTCGAAACCGCTGCCGGCCACGTGCTTGATGGCGTAGACGATCGGGACGATGGTCAGGACCGACAGGGCGGCTGAGGGCAGGTCGATGCGGTTGCCGGCGGGGTTGCGTGATTCGGGTAGCAGGGCGATGCCGGCGGTCAGGACGATGAGCATGACCGGGACGTTGAGCAGGAAGACCGAGCCCCACCAGAAGTGCTCGAGCAGGAAGCCGCCGACCAGGGGGCCGATGGCGGCGCCGCCGGTGG
>NZ_JBJLSK010000068.1:0-1989 GCF_050871965.1 Kineococcus lubricus | reverse complement strand
GCGATCAAGGTCACCCGACGTCGCAGGAGTGCGGGTGTCCTTGATCGCCGTGCGGGTGTCCTTGATCGCGGAGGGGGTGGGGAGGGGATCGCCGGGTCGGGTGAAATCCCCGCGCACCGGGTGCGGACCTGGTGGGATGGGGGTCTGCCGAACCGGGGGGATCTCGTGCGCACGATCGTGGGGACGCTGGGCGTCGCCGTCCTGACCGCGGGTCTGCTGACCACCGCGCCGGTGGCCTCGGCCGCGGCGACCGGTCCGCTGCTGGCCTACCCGGGGGTCTCCACGGACCGGGTGACGGGGCTGGACGCGGTGGACACCGCGACCGGACGGCGGTGGCGCATCGCCGAGGGCGCGCCGTACGACGTGAGCTGGTCGCCCGACGGGAGCCGCATCGCCTGGATCTCCTACGGCGGTGACGACCTGGGCCGCGTCCACGTCGCGGCCGCCGACGGTTCGCAGCGCCGCGACCTCGACGCCGACGGGGACTCCCGGGCCCTGGCGTGGGGGCCGGACGGCACGCTCGCGTGGTTCCACCGCCCGGACTGGGCGCCGACGGACTGCACGACCGACGACCGCCTGCTGCGGCCGGACCTGGTGCTGGAGGCGCCGGACGGGACGCGCCGGGCGCTGGGGACGGTCGCCCCCACGGCCGGTGACCTGACGTTCTCCCCGGACGGCGCGACGGTGGCCTGGCGCGAGCGCGGGGCCGACGTGTGCGGGGCGGCGCCGACGCAGCTCGTCGTCGCGGACGTCGCCACCGGCCGCCAGTCGGTGGTGGCGGGGGCGCAGGACACCGCGGGGCTGAGCTTCTCCTCCGACTCCTCGACGCTCGTGCTGACCCGGCCGACGGCGGAGGGCGGCGACCTGGTGCTCGTGGACGTGGCCGCGCGCACCGCGCGCCAGGTCGTGACGCCCGGCGCGGGGGAGGCGCTGGCCGGCGCGGTCCCCGGCGGGGAGGGGGTCGTCGTGGTCCGGGCGACGGCGACCGAGCGCCGCCTGGCCGTGGTGGACCGCACCGGTGCCGTGGTGCGGGACCTGGCCGACGCCCCGGAGTTCGTCGAGCAGGTGCTCGCCGCCGACCCGGCCTGGGTGGTCGTCGCGGGCCGGTCGCTGCCGTCGGCCGACGGCGCCGTCCAGGACACCCAGGTGTGGCGTCAGCCGCTGGACGGTTCCGCGGCGACGCTGCTCACCGGCACCGGGCAGGCCGGGACGTTCGAGGCGGCGGTCACGGCCGGGGCCCCGGACGCCCCGGTCGTGGAGCGCCGGGTGCGGGGCCTGCGTCAGTAGATGTGCGACCCGCCGTTGATGTCGTACGTCGCGCCGGTGATGTAGGACGCGTCGTCGCTCAGCAGGAACGAGAACAGCGCGGCGATCTCGTCGGCGGTGGCCTGGCGGCCCAGCACGACGTCCTCGCCGAGCTTGGCCTCGATCTCGGGGGTGGTGGCCCCGGCGCGGATGTCGGTCGCCACGACACCGGGGGTGATGGCGTTGACGGTGATCCCGGTGGGGCCGAGCTCGCGGGCCAGCGCGCGGGTGAACCCGAGGACCGCGGCCTTCGCGGCCGAGTAGGGGACGCCGCCGAACACGCCGCCGCCGCGGACCGCGGAGACCGACGACATGTTCGCGATCCGGCCGTACCCGAGGTCCTTCATGGTCGCCGCGACGCGCTTGCTGACGATGTACGTGCCCGTCGCGTTGATCGTCATGATGCGGTTCCACTCGGCGAGGGTGGTCTCGAAGAACCGGGTGGGGGAGGTGACGCCGGCGATGTTCGCGAGGCCGCCGACGGCGGGCATCTCGGCCTCGACGGCGCCGATCGCGGCGTCGACGGACGCCTCGTCGGTGACGTCGACCTTGAAACCCTTGGCGGGGACGCCGAACTCGCGGGCGATCTCCTCGGCGTGGGGGGGGGGGGGGGGGGGGGGGGGGGGGGGGGGGGGGGGGGGGGGGGGCGGGGGGGGGGGGGGGGGGGGGGGGGGGGGGGGGGGG
>NZ_JBJLSK010000067.1:0-2487 GCF_050871965.1 Kineococcus lubricus | reverse complement strand
CCGCCGCCGTCCACGTGGTGGCCGGCGCCGTCGGCCTGCTGGCGGCGCTCACCGCCTTGGTGGGGCAGTGGCGCTCCGGTGTCCTGCACCGCGTCTCGCACCTGGTGATGGTGGCCGCCATGGCCCTGGGGCTGGCCGCCGCCGTCGGCGTGGGGACGTCGGTGGTCTGGTCGTTGCTGCTGGTCGTCCTGGCCTGGGTCACGGCCTGGGCGGCGGCGGCGGCGCGGGCGGGCGGTGCCTTCCTCCTGCCGCTGGACCTGCTCGCCACCAGCGCACTGCTCCTGCTGATGCCCCCCGTCGCCGCGGCCGGACCGGTGCCGCTGGCCGGGCACGTGCACGCCACCGGCGGGGACTTCGCCGGCGTGCTGTCCCTGACCGTCTCCACCGCGTGGCTGGTGGTCGCGCTCCTGCGCTGCCGCCCACGCACGCCGGCCGGGGCGGCCACGACCGCCGGCTCCCCGGCCGGCTCCTCCTCGACCACGGCGGCCCTGCCGCACCTGTGCACGGCCGGGATGGCCGGGAGCATGGTGCTCATGGCCGTGGTCTCCCTCTGAAGACCCACGACCCGACCCGGCCCGCGAGGGACCGGGCGGCCCCACGGAAGGGGAACCGCATGTCCGCTGACCTGGTCCTGCGCGGTGGCGAGGTGTTCACCGTCGACGAGCAGTTCTCGATCGCCCAGGCGATCGCCGTCCGCGACGGTGAGATCGTCGCCGTCGGCACCGACGACGACGTCGCGGCCCTCATCGGGCCGGACACCGAGGTCGTCGAGCTGGCCGGCCGCTCCGTGCTGCCGGGCATCAACGACTCGCACCTGCACGCGATCGCCTTCGGCCTCGACACCCCACCGCTGTCGCTGGACCTGTCCCACCCGGCGGTGACCTCCATCGCGGACATCCGCGACGCCGTCCGCGACGCCGTCGCCGCGGCCGCCCCGGGGGAGTGGGTCGTGGGCACCGGCTGGGACGACGGCTACCTGGCCGAGTGCCGCGCCGAGCCGGGCCGGGTCCCGCACCGCGACGACCTCGACGACGTCTCCCCGGACAACCCCGTCTTCCTCCAGGACTACTCCCGGCACACCACCTGGGTGAACTCCGCCGCCCTGCGGATCGCGGGGGTGGACGAGTCCACCCCCGTCCCCGACGGCGGCTACCTCGACACCGGCACCGACGGCCGCCTCACCGGCATCGTGCGCGAAGGGGCCCAGTCCCTCGTCCAGCAGGTGCTGCCGCCGCTGACCGCCGCCCGCCGCGAACAGGCGATCCGCTCGGCCGTGGCGAAGTTCCAGGAACTCGGCATCACCAGCATCACCGACCCCGCGCTGGGCCCGGGCGGCGAGGCTCTGGCCGGGGGTGCGATGGGCACCGAGGGGTTGTCCGTCTACGCGCGGCTGGCGGCCGCCGGGGAACTCGGCGTCCGGGTGAACGCGCTCCTGCTGCCCACCGGCATGTCCGGTTCGGCCGAGGAGTTCGAGCAGCACCTCGACACCGCCCTGCCCGAGCAGCCCGACCCGCGCACCTTCCGCGTCCTGGGGGTCAAGGTGTTCGCCGACGGCATCCCGCCGACCGGGTCGGCCTGGATGCACGAGGAGTACCTGACCGGCGGCTGCGGCGCGCTGTGCGTGAGCGGGGGCACCGACGACGAACGGGTCGAGACTCTGCGCCGGATGGTCAGCGCGGGGCACCGCGCCGGCCGGCAGCTCGGCATCCACGTCACCGGCGACCGCGCCATCGACGCCGTCGTCGACGCGATCGCCGCCGCGCAGGCCGAGCACCCGCGCCCCGACGCGCGCCACTACCTCATCCACGGGGACTTCGTGAGCGCGCCGACGCTGGCCCGCATGGCCGAGCTCGGCATCGGGGTCAACATGAACCCGACCATCAAGTGGACCATCTCCGACCTCGAGGTCGGCGTCGTGGGAGCCGAGCGCGCCGCCTACGAGTGGCCCTACCGGCTGGCGGCCGAGACCGGGGTGCACCTCATGAGCAGTTCCGACGCGCCCGTCACCGCGCCGGACTGGCGGCAGGGGCTGTCGACCATGCTGCTGCGCGAGGGCAAGGCCAGCGGTGAGGTCAGCGGCGCCGAGCAGCGCATCGACCTCGAGACCGCCCTGCGCACCTACACCAGCAACCCCGCGTGGCAGGACTTCGCCGAGGACTGGAAGGGGACGCTGGAGGTGGGCAAGGTCGCCGACCTCGTCGTCCTCGGCGTCGGCCTGCGCGCGCTCGACCCCCACGACATGCCCACGATGCCCGTCGACCTCACGGTCCTGGGCGGTCGCGTCGTCCACCGGCGCCCCGTCCCCACCCCCGCTTGATCCCGCCGCCGGTCGCGCCCGCCCCGGCCGGCCGGTCCGCACCCCCCCACGAGCCGAGGACGAGATGAGCACCGGTTACCTGTGGCACGAGTTGTACGGCTGGGCCGACACCGGCAGCGGGTCGTTGTTCCCCGCTGATCCGGGGGTCGGGTTGCAGCCGATCGCCCACC
>NZ_JBJLSK010000066.1:0-3655 GCF_050871965.1 Kineococcus lubricus | reverse complement strand
CCCCCCCCCCCCCCCCCCCCCCCCCCCCCCCCCCCCCCCCCCCCCCCCCCCCCCCCCCCCCCCCCCCCCCCCCCCCCCCCCCCCCCCCCCCCCCCCCCCCCCCCCACGACGGCGACCTGCTGCCCTCGACGCCCACGGAGCAGGTGGCCTCGCAGCTGGTCCTGCTGGTGGTGGCCCTGCAGCTGGAGAGCGTGGCGGGCACCGTCCTGGGGGGTGCGGAACGGCCGCTGACCCTGTGCCGGGCCTGCCTGGACCCCTGGCGCACCACCTCCGCCGACCCGTCCCGCTGACCTGGCGTCCACCACCCCCTCGAAACCCTTAGTCGCGGAGGGTTGCCTCCACGTCATCTGGTTGTCATGCTCATCACCTCGTTGTCGAGCACGCGCTCAAGATCCGAGGAGAATCAATGTCGATCGCCGAAGTCGAGGGCGGCGTCCGCGCCGGCACCGAGACGGCCACGGTGTCGGACCCCGTGCACGACCGCCCCCGCTCGCACCCCCTCGCCCCCCTGACCCCCCTCGAGATCGACGCCCTGCGCACGGTCGTCGAGGACGCCGGTCTGGGCGGTCCGACGGTGCGCTACTCCTACGTCTCGGTGCGCGAACCGCACAAGGACGACCTGGCCGCCGCGGCGGACCCCTGCGCGCTGCCGCGCGAGGTGGAGGCCGTGCTCATCGACCTCGACACCGCCGTCGTGCGCGACGTCGTCGTCGACCTCGACGCGGCGCGGATCGTCGCGAACCGCGTCGTGGACACCGCCACCGAGGGCACCATCCCCTCCCTCGACGACGTCTTCGAGATCGCCGACCGCGTCGTGAAGGCCGACGCCGGGTGGCGCCAGGCCCTGGCCGACCGCGGCATCACCGACCTGGACAAGGTCTGCACCGTCGCCCTGTCGGCCGGTTCCTTCGGCTTCGAGGACGAGGTCGGCATCCGCGCCGCGCGCGTCCTGGCCTTCTGGCAGGAGTACCCGACCGACTCGGTCTGGGCGCACCCCGTCGACGGCGTCGTCGCGCGCGTGGACATCACCAACGAGCGCGTCCTGAAGGTCATCACCACCGACGTCACCCACGTCCCGCAGGAGTCCGGGGACTACCTGGACCCCGAGGTCCGCGGCCCCGAGCGCACGACGCTGCGCCCGATCCACATCACCCAGCCCGAGGGCGTCTCGTTCACCCTCGAGGACGGCGTCCTGGAGTGGCAGAACTGGTCCGTGCGCGTCGGCTTCAACGGCCGCGAGGGGCTGACCCTGCACGACCTGAAGTTCACCGACACCGACCACCGGACCGGCACGAGCCGGGTGCGCCCGGTCCTGCACCGCGCCTCCATCTCCGAGATGGTCGTCAACTACGGCGACCCGACGCCCACCCACTCCTGGCAGAACTACTTCGACGTCGGCGAGTACCAGTTCGGCCGGCTGGCCAACCCGCTGGAACTCGGCTGCGACTGCCTGGGTGAGATCACGTACGTGGACGCGGTCGTCGCCGACGACCACGGCCGCCCGCGGGCCATCCCCAACGCGATCTGCATCCACGAGGAGGACTACGGCATCCTCTGGAAGCACACCGACGCGTTCTCCGGCAGCAGCGAGACCCGCCGTCAGCGCCGCCTGGTCATCTCGTTCTTCGTGACCGTCGGGAACTACGACTACGGGTTCTACTGGCACCTGTACCTCGACGGCACGATCCAGCTGGAGTCGAAGGCCACGGGCATCGTCTTCACCTCCGGGCACCCCGGCGGCGACTACCCGTACGCCACGGAACTGGCTCCGGGCCTGGGCGCTCCCGTGCACCAGCACATGTTCTGCGCGCGTCTGGACATGACCGTCGACGGGCACCGCAACGCCGTCGACGAGATCGACACCGCCGCCGTCGTGGCGATGGGCCCGGACAACCCCGTGGGCAACGCCATCGGCCGGACCATCACCCGCTTCAGCACCGAGCTCGACGCCGTGCGCGACGCCGACAACGGCAAGGGCCGCGTGTGGCGGATCAGCAGCACCGAGCACACGAACCGGCTGGGGGAGAACACGAGCTTCGTCCTCTACCCCGAGGGCCAGCCGACGCTGCTGGCCGCGCCGGGTTCCTCGGTCCAGGAACGTGCCGGGTTCGCCGCCCACCACCTGTGGGTCAGCCGCTACGACCGCGACGAGATGTGGGCCTCGGGCCGGCTCGTCAACCAGAACCCCGGCGGCAACGGCCTGCCGTCCTACGTCCAGGCCGACCGGGACATCGACGGGCAGGACATCGTCGTGTGGCACACCTTCGGCCTGACGCACTTCCCGCGCACGGAGGACTGGCCGATCATGCCCGTGGACTACACCGGCTTCAAGCTCAAGCCCCACGGGTTCTTCGACCGCAACCCCACGCTCGACGTCCCGGCCAACCGCTCCGCCCACGGCGCGGACCAGGCCCCCAGCTGTCACTGACAGCGTTCTGAGCAGGCGCCCCGCCCGGGTCACGGGCGGGGCGCCTTTCCACGTCCGGGCCGGACAGCCGGAGGCGTGCACTGGAGAGAACGCTGGTTCCTGTCCGCGGTGCTGGGAGCGGACCGGCACCGTGGCGTGAGGGAGGACACCGGACACGGTGCCCGCGATCTGCGGGTCACCGAGCACGGTCGAGGTGCCTGCCCGGCAGTCGTGCCGGCGCGGGGTGGACGTGCAGAAGAGGGACGTCGGCGATGACGTGAGCGTCGTGGGCGTCCGTCCTGGCCCGGCCCGGCGGATGGGCACCGCCCGTCGAGGGCACGGTGTCCACCGATGTCCGTTCCTCGCCGGTGATCGAGGAGGTGAGGGGTCTCGTCACCCCACGTGGAGGCGGACCGCCCGGTTCAGAGGGAGACCGCGGCCATGAGCAGCATGCTGCCGGCCATCCCGGCCGTGCACAGGTGCGGCAAGGTCGTCACCGCTGCGGAGCCGCCGGTCGTGGCCGCTCCGGCCGGCGTGCGTGGGCGGCAGCGCAGGAAGGCGATCAGCAACCAGGCCGTGGCGAGGGTCAGGGACAGCACGGGGGCGAAGTCCCCGCCGGTGGCGTGCACGTGCCCGGAGAGCGCGACGGGTCCGGCCGGGGCGACCGGGGGCATCAGCAGGAGCAGTGCGCTGGTCGCGAGCAGGTCCAGCGGCAGGGGCGAGGAACCGCCCGCCCGCCGGGTCGTCGCCGCCCCCGCCCAGGCCGTGACCCAGGCGAGGACGACGAGCAGCAACGACGCGGCCGCCGGTGCCGCGAACCCCAGTGCCGCGGTCGGGCCGAGGGCCATGGCGGCCACCATCACCAGGTGCGAGACGCGGTGCAGGACACCGGAGCGCCACTGCCCCACCAAGGCGGTGAGCGCCGCCAGCAGGCCGACGGCGCCGGCCACCACGTGGACGGCGGCGGCCGGGCTCACGACCGGAGGTCGAGGTGAGCGGCCGTCGCCGTGCACGTGGTGGGCTCCAGCCTCGGCCGGGCCGACAAGGCGGACCCGGCGGCGAAGGCCAGCACCACCAGAGCGACGAACGACCACGCCAGCGCCGACGACCCCCCGATCAAGGTGGTGAAGTTCGACAGCACCGCGACCAGCACCCCCACCAGACCCACCCCACCCAGCGCCGGAGCGACCACCGTGTTCCACCGCCGCCGGTCCACCCGCGTGCGAGCGAAGAACACCAGCACCGCCG
>NZ_JBJLSK010000065.1:0-4482 GCF_050871965.1 Kineococcus lubricus | reverse complement strand
CCCCGCGCCCCGCGTGCCCCCCCCCCCCCCCCCCCCCCCCCCCCCCCCCCCCGCCCCCCCCCGCCCCGCCCCCCCCCCCCCCCCCCCCCCCCCCCCCCCCCCCCCGGGCCCGACGATCCGGATCCCGGGCGCTCAGGGGGGTCGGGGGGTCAGGAGGCGTCGGGGATCCCGCCGACCTCGGTGGCCGCGGCCACGTCCATCCAGCTGGTCTCCCAGATGTGGCCGTCGGGGTCGAGGAAGCTCGTCCCGTACATCCACCCGAAGTCCACCGCGGGCGCGTACTCGGCGCCGCCGTTGGCCAGGGCCTTCGCCTTGAGCGCGTCGCACTCCGCGCGGTCCGCGCACGACAGGGCGAGCATGAACTCGTTCGAGCCCTTCGGCGCCGGGTCGGTGTGCAGGAACTGCTTCCACTTCTCCGGCTCGTGCACGAGGACGATGATGTTCTCCTCCAGCACGACGCACGCGGTGGTCTCGTCCTCGAACTGCGGGTTCAGGGAGAACCCCAGGGCGGTGAAGAACGACTTGGTGACCTCCTTGTCGGCCACCGGCAGGTTGATGAAGGCCATGCGCATGATCGGCTCCTCGGGGTCCGGGCCGGTCATCCGGCCTCCTGCCCCCTCCGACCCGGCCGGGCCCGGGAAGTCATCGGTCAGAGGTTCGGGAACCACAGCCCGATCTCGCGCGCGGCCGACTCCGGCGAGTCCGACCCGTGGACGAGGTTCTGCTGGACCTTCAGGCCCCAGTCGCGGCCCAGGTCGCCGCGGATGGTGCCGGGCGCGGCCGTCGTCGGGTCGGTGGTGCCGGCCAGCGAGCGGAACCCCTCGATGACGCGGTGGCCCTCGACGACGGCGGCCAGCACCGGGCCGGACAGCATGAACTCCACCAGCGGCTCGTAGAACGGCTTGCCCTCGTGCTCGGCGTAGTGGCCGGCGAGGAGCTCGCGGGTCGCGGTGCGCAGTTCCACCGCGACGAGGGTGTAGCCCTTGGCCTCGATGCGCCGCAGCACCTCCCCTGAGAGGTTGCGCTTCACACCGTCGGGCTTCACGAGGACCAGGGTCCGCTGCGTCTCAGTCACACGGGCGACCCTAGCGGGACGGCTCCCGGTGCCGGGGTGTGCACTGGGGGCGTGCACCGCGAGCGCCCGTCCCGCGTCCGGGGCGCGGTCGTGTGGACGAGCACGCCGACCGGCCCCGGCTCGGGTCTCGTGCTGCCCGACGGGTGCATGGACCTGCTGTGGCGCAGCGACCGCGGGGAGGTCCTGGTGGCCGGGCCGGACACCGGGGCGCAGGCCGTGGAGGCGGCGCCGGGGGTGACGTGGACGGGGTTGCGGCTCGCGCCCGGGCACGCCCCGGCGGTGCTGGGGGTCCCGGCCGCCGAGCTGCGCGACACCCGCGTCGCCCTGACCGACCTGTGGGGTGCGGCGGCGGCGCGGCGGGTGGCCGAGCGGGTCGCGGCGGCGCCGGCGGCGGCGCTGGAGGCGCTGGCCGCGGGGGCGGCCCCGGACCCGGCGCTGACCCGCGCGGCCGGGCTGCTGGCCTCGGGGTGGGCGGTGGCCGAGGTCGCCGACGCCCTGGGCGTGGGGGTGCGGCGGCTGCACCGGCGCAGCCTGGACGCCTTCGGGTACTCCCCGCAGCTGCTGGGCCGGGTGCTGCGGTTCCGGCGGGCGGTCGCGGCGCTGCGGGCCGGGGCCCCGCCCGCGCGGGTGGCCGCGCAGGCGGGGTTCGCCGACCAGGCGCACCTGTCGCGGGAGGTGCGGGTCTTCGCGGGGACCACCCCGGGCGCGCTGCGTCAGCCGAGATCGGCGAACAGGTCGACCGACCCGCCGTCGGGGTCCAGCACGGTCGCGTAGCGCTGCCCCCAGGGGGCGTCGAACGGGGCGAGGTGGGCCCGCACGCCGTCGGCGGTGAGCTCGGCGAACAGGGCGTCGACGTCGGCGGGGCACGCGCAGCGGAACGCCAGGCCGATCCGGTTGCCGGCGCGCTCGCGCGCGTAGGACGGGTCGAAGCTCCTGATCGTCTCCTCGCTGTCCCACGCCAGGCGCAGCCCGCCGGGCAGCGTCGTCTCGACGTGCGGTGCGGTGTCGGCGTCGGCGGGGACGTCCAGGCCGAGGCGGCGGTAGAAGGCCAGCGAGGCCGCCACGTCGGCGACGACCATCCCGATGAGGTCCAGCTGCGGTGTGGGCACGGGCCCAGACTGCCCGCCGGGGCGTGCGCGGTCTTGAACGGATCGGACAGGATGGGCCGGTGCGTCACGACCGCGAGGACACCGCCGCCCAGGAGCACGCCCTCCGCGCGGCGCGGGAGGAGGCCGCGAGCGTGCTCGCGGAGCTGGCCGCCGAGGCGAAGGCGCTGTCGAAGGCGTACGCCGGGCGCAGCGCCCGCACCCCGGACGGGTCGGCGCTGGCGGGGCTGGTCGACGCGGCCCGCCGGGCCGAGGAGGCCGTCGACATGGCCGCGCACGACCTGGCGACGGCGCGCGGCGAGGACGCCTGACGTCCCGTGCCCGGGCCGTGACGGCCCGTGGGTGGCCCTGGTGGGGACAGGCGCTCGGCGTGCGGTGATCGCGCCGCGGGCGGACCATCGAGGACGGGCTCCGGCAGACCGGGGCACCACCGGATGTCTCGGGAGGCCCGCGGATGAGTCAGGACAGGTCGCACGACGTCGGAGCAGGGTCCGGCGCCGAGGACGAGAAGCGCACCACCACGAAGGTGGTGATGATCTCGGTGGTGGCCGCCATCGGCGGGTTCCTGTTCGGGTTCGACACCTCGGTGGTCAACGGGGCGGTCGACGCCATCACCGGCCAGTTCTCCCTCTCGGAGGGGTTGTCCGGTTTCGCCGTGTCCTGCGCCCTGCTGGGCGCGGCGGTCGGCGCCTGGTTCGCCGGGCGCATCGCGGACCGCTTCGGCCGCAAGGCCGTCATGATCGTCGGCGGTGTCCTGTTCGCGATCAGCGCCGTCGGGTCGGCCTTCGCGTTCGCCGTGTGGGACCTGATCCTGTGGCGCGTCGTCGGCGGGATCGGCGTGGGCGTCGCCTCCGTCATCGCGCCCACCTACATCGCCGAGGTCGCCCCGGCCCACGTCCGCGGCCGGCTCGCCTCGCTGCAGCAGCTGGCCATCACCGTCGGGATCTTCGCCGCGCTGCTGTCGGACGCGTTCATCGCCAACACCGCCGGCGGCGCCGCGAACACGACGTGGCTGGGCTGGGAGGCGTGGCGGTGGATGTTCGTCGTCGGGGTCGTCCCCTCGGTCGTGTGGGCGTTGCTGGCCCTGTCCGTGCCGGAGTCCCCGCGGTACCTCATCGCCAAGGGCGAGACCCAGCGCGCCGGCGAGGTGCTGCGCGAGGTCCTGGGGACCCGCAGCCTGGAAGCGGTGCAGCGCAAGGTCACCGACATCAAGAACTCGATGCGCCGTGAGCACGACCCGAGCCTGCGGGACCTGCGCGGGCCGCGGTTCGGCCTGCTGCCGATCGTGTGGGTGGGGATCCTGCTGTCGGTGCTGCAGCAGGGCGTCGGCATCAACGTGATCTTCTACTACTCCACCACCTTGTGGCAGGCCGTCGGCTTCCAGGAGTCCGACGCGTTCACGACGTCGGTCATCACCTCGGTGACGAACGTGGTCGTGACGTTCATCGCGATCGCGATGGTCGACAAGGTCGGCCGCAAACCCCTGCTGACCGTGGGGTCGGCCGGGATGTTCGTCTCGCTGCTGGTGATGGCCGTCGCGTTCTCGCAGGCCGGGGGCACGGCCGAGAGCCCCTCGCTGCCGGACCCGTGGGGCCCGATCGCGGTCGTCGCGGCGAACGTGTACGTCATCTCGTTCGGGGCGACGTGGGGCCCGGTCGTGTGGGTGCTGCTGGGTGAGATGTTCCCCGGGAAGATCCGCGCCGCCGGGCTGGCCGTGGCCGCCGCCGCGCAGTGGCTGGCGAACTTCGCGATCTCCACGAGCTTCCCGGCGCTGGCCTCGATCGGTCTGCAGTTCGCCTACGGCCTGTACGCCCTCATCGCGCTGCTGTCGTTCGTCTTCGTGCGCAAGGCCGTGCGGGAGACCAAGGGCCGCGAGCTGGAGGACATGGACCAGGTGCCCGCGGCCTGAGGCGCCCGTGGACGACCGCGCCCCCGGCCGGTGGCCGGGGGCGCGGTCGTCCGTGCGGGGGTCAGACGGTGACGACGTGGGCCCGGACGGTGCCGTCCTGGACCCAGCCCCTCGTCTCGGCGTGGGCGAGCATCCCCTCGAACTGCTCGTCCCAGGTGGCGTCCGCGCCCTCGGCGTGCGCGGTCTCGCGCAGCCAGCCGACGTCGACCCGCACGTGCGCGGCCTCGACGTCCTCGCCCTCGGCGTCGAGCCGGCCCACCGACCCCAGGACGGCGGACAGGTCCGCGACCGTGGTGGCCGCGGGCGCCGCGCCCTCGAAATCGGTGTAGTCGTCCCGGTCCCGCAGTTTCGCCCGGGGGGGCGGGGGGGGGGGGGCGGCCGTGGGGCCCGTG
>NZ_JBJLSK010000064.1:0-4611 GCF_050871965.1 Kineococcus lubricus | reverse complement strand
CGATCGAGGACTCCTGCGTCCTCGATCGCCGAGGGGGTGGGTGGGGTCACTGGATGCGGCCGCCGGCGGTGGGCCCGTGGTAGGTGGCGGCGGTCCCGCGCGAGGCGCGGCGCGGCATGACGAGGCCGAGCACGAGCATGCCCAGCCCGAGGCCGAGGTGCAGCCAGTCGTCGGCGGCGTTGACGGGCACGAAGTTCGCGGTGCTGTCGTCGGCCGTGACCAGGCCGTAGACCCACAACCCGAGGTAGGCGACGCCGCCGACGACGAGGAACGCCTTGGCCAGCGAGGGCACCCGGGAGAGCGCGACGCCGAGGACGCCGAAGGCCAGGTGCAGGAGGTTGTGCAGCACCGAGACCTGGAACACCCCGAGCAGCATCGCCCCGGAGTGGTGGCCGGCGCCGCCGAGGGCGCCGTAGTTCGTCGTGACGCCGGGGACGAACCCGAGGACCCCGACGAGGAGGAAGGCGGCGCCGACGATCAGCGACGTCAGCGACACGGGGGAACGGCTGACGGACAGCCCCGACGTCGTCGTGCTGTCGGTGCCCTGGGTGCTCTGGGTCTTCCTGCTCACGGTCGTCTCCTGGGGGCGGTGGGTGGTGGTGGGCGCCGGCTCGACCCGTGACCCACGGTAGGCAGCACGGGGCGGGAGGGCATCTCCGAACGCGGTGGCGAGAACCTTGCGGACGATGGCTCCCTCGCCACTGTCCCGCCGTCCGCGCGGCACCGACCCTGGAGCCATGACTCGGATCGCCATCAACGGGTTCGGCCGCATCGGCCGCAACACCCTGCGCGCCCTCCTGGCCCGCGAGACCGACCTGCGGGTCGTCGCCGTCAACGACCTCACCGCCCCCGACGCCCTGGCGCACCTGCTGCGCCACGACTCCTCCCTGGGCCGCTTCGCCGGCACCGTCGAGGTCGACGGCGCGGACCTCGTCGTGAACGGCCGGGTCGTCCGCGTCCTGGCCGAGCGCGACCCCGCGGACCTGCCCTGGGCCGACCTCGAGGTCGACCTCGTCCTGGAGTCCACCGGACGGTTCACCTCCGCCGACGCCGCGAAGGCGCACCTGGCCGCCGGGGCCCGCAAGGTCCTCGTCTCCGCGCCCTCCGACGGCGCCGACGTGACCCTGGCGTACGGCGTGAACACCGACGCCTACGACCCCGCGCAGCACGTCGTCGTCTCGAACGCGTCCTGCACCACGAACGCGCTCGCCCCGCTGGCCAAGGTCCTCGACGACCTCGCCGGCATCGAGCACGGGTTCATGACGACCGTCCACGCCTACACCCAGGAGCAGAACCTCCAGGACGGCCCGCACCGCGACCTGCGCCGCGCCCGCGCGGCCGGCGTGAACATCGTCCCCACCAGCACCGGGGCCGCCAAGGCCATCGGCCTGGTCCTGCCCCAGCTGGACGGCAAGCTGTCCGGCGACTCGATCCGCGTGCCCGTCCCGGTCGGCTCGATCGTGGAGCTGAACACCGCGGTGTCCCGCGAGGTCACCCGCGAGGAGGTCGTCGCGGCCTACCGCGAGGCGGCGTCCGGGGCGCTGCGGGGGGTCCTGGAGTTCTCCGACGAACCGCTGGTGTCCAGCGACATCACCGGCAACCCGCACTCGTCGATCTTCGACTCCGCCCTCACCCGGGTCGACGGCAAGCACGTCAAGGTCGTCGCCTGGTACGACAACGAGTGGGGTTTCTCGAACCGCGTCGTCGACACGCTGGAACTGCTCAGCCGAGGCTGAGCCGCGGCACCCCCGGCGGGTCGAAACCCCAGACCTGTCCGTAGAACGACAGTTCCGTCTCCAGCGAGGCGGTGACGTTCTCGGCCCGCCGGAACCCGTGCTGCTCGTCCGGGAACACCACCAGGGCGTGCGGCACACCCCTGCGGCGCAGGGCGTCGGCGAACGCCCGCGCCTGGTTCGGCGGGACCACCGGGTCCTGCTCGCCCTGCAGCAGCAGCACCGGGTGGTCCAGCCCGTCGACGTGGTTCAGCGGGGACCGCTCGGCGTACACGTCCGCCGCCTCCGGCAACGGCCCCACCAGGGAGTCCAGGTACCGCGACTCGAAGTCGTGGGTCTCCCGCGCCATCGCCCGCAGGTCCGCGACCCCGTAGTAGCTGGTCCCGGCCGAGAACGCGTCCGTCCCCGTCAGCGCGGCGAGCACCGTGAAACCCCCGGCGCTGCCGCCGCGGATCCCGACCCGCCCCGGCGGGGCGAACCCCCCGGCCACCAGCCAGCGCGCGACCGCGGCGCAGTCCTCGACGTCGACGACGCCCCAGTTCCCGTCCAGGGCCTCCCGGTAGGCCCGGCCGTACCCCGTCGAGCCGCCGTGCTGGACGTCGACGACCCCGATCCCGCGGGAGGTGAAGAACGCGACCTCCGGCGAGCACGCCGCCTGCGACTGCGCCGTCGGGCCGCCGTGCACGAACAGGACGTGCGGGGCCGGGCCGGGGTCGGGGTGGTCGGGGTGGGTCGGGGGGTAGTGGTGCGCGTGGACCGTGCGCCCGCCCGCGCTCGGGACCTGCACCGCGCGCGGGACGGGCAGGAACCGCGGGTCCGGCGCCGGCGCCGACGGGCGGACCACCTCGACCGCCCCCGACCCGGCGTCCACCAGCACCACCGCCGGCGGGCTCGTCGGGGACGCCGCGACCGCGGCGACCCGCCCACCGGCCGCCGCCAGCGTCGGCGCGTACGCCGTGAACGGCAGGTCCAGGGGCGCCAGGCGGCCGGTGCGGCGGTCCACGACGTCCAGCCGGTACCCCGCCCCCGCCACGTGGACGAGCGCGACGCGGTCGTCGTCGAGCGCGGCCCACGACGTCGTCCCGAACGTCCACGGCGGGAAACCCTGCTCGACGTCCTCGGGCAGGACCGCGCGCACGTCCCCACCCCTCACCTCGTGCAGGTTCCAGAACCCGCTGCGGTCGCCGACCACCAGCACGGTCCCGTCGGGGGCGAACCCGGGGTGGATCCAGGACTCGCGCCGGTCCCGGCCCAGCAGCACCCGCGGCGCGGACAGCGCGCCCCCGGCCAGGTCGGCCGTCCACAGCAGCGTCCGCTGCCACGGCATGTCCGGGTGCTCCCAGCTGATCCACACCAGCCGCGTCCCGTCCGGGCTGACCCGCGGGGCCGCGAGGAACCGCGGGCCGCTGAACAGCTCCCGCGGGCCGGACCCGTCGAGCGGGACGTGCACGAGGCTGCGGCGCGGCCGCCCCCCGCGGTGGTCCTCCGCGACCAGGACCACCCCGGCGTCCGCGCCCCGGCCCCACGGCGCCGGGTCGGCGTACCGGACGCCGTCGGCGGGCACCAGCGGCCGGGGCCGCGCCCCGGGCGCCTCGACGGCGAACCAGCGCTGGTCGGCGGCCGAGGCCAGCACGGCCCCGCCCCCGGGCAGCACCCCCCAGGCCCCGCCGCCGTACTCGTGCACGCGGGTGCGGGCGTCCAGGGTGGGCGCCACCTCCTCGACCCGGCCGTCGGGGCCGCGGCGCACCAGCGCGACCCGCCCGTGCCCGGCGGGACGGCCCTCGGCCCACCACAGGGACCCGTCCGCGGCCAGGGCGACCCCCGGCAGCCTCGGGCCGGCGGCGGCGACGTCGGCGGCGCGCAGCGGGGACGTCCACGCCCCGTGGGGTGCGGTGGACGGCCCGGCGGGGCGTTCGGCTCCCTCCACCCGGTCACCGTAGCCCCGGTACCTTGGGCCGGGTGAGCCTGTCCTCCGGGGAACCCGTCGGTGAGATCGTCACCGGCGAGGCCGTCGTCCTGGGGTTGCGCGCCGCCTCGTTCGCGTCGCGGCTGCTGGCCGCGCTCCTGGACGCCGTGATCGTCGCGGTCGTCCTCGTGGCCGCGGTCTTCGGGGCGTCGTCGCTGCTGAGCGACAGCACCGAGGCGACCGTGACGGCCATCGGGCTCGCGCTGTCCGTCCTGTGCCTGGTGGGGATCCCCACGGCCGTCGAGACCGCCACGCGGGGCCGCTCGGTCGGCAAGCTCGTCCTGGGCGTGCGGGCCGTGCGCGACGACGGCGGCCCCGTCCGGTTCCGGCACGCCCTGGTGCGGCACGTGGTCGGGTTCTTCGAGCTGTGGGCGCTGGCCGGCAGCCCCGCCATCGTCTGCTCGCTGGTGAACTCCCGCGGCAAGCGGATCGGCGACCTGCTCGCCGGGACGTACGTCGTGCGCGAGCGCACCGCCGCCCGGCACGTGCCGCTGCCGCCGATGCCGCCGGAACTGGCCGGGTGGGCCCGGACCGCCGACATCGGCCGGCTGCCGCTGACGACGACGACCGCGGCCCGGCAGTTCCTGGCCCGCACCGCGAGCCTGAACCCGGCGTCCCGGGCCGCGCTGCGCGTCGAGCTCGCCGACGCCCTGCTGCCCTTCGTCTCCCCCGCCCCGCCGCGCGGCACCGACCCCGAGCGGTTCCTCGTCGCGGTGCTCGTCGAGCGCCGCGACCGCGAGCTCACCCGCCTGGAGCGGCGGGAGGCGCGCACGCGCGACCTCGAACGGTCCATCGGGCGGGGCTGAACCGCCTCGCCGTCGCCGCCGGGGGGGGGGGGGGGGGGGGGGGGGGGGGGGGGGGGGGGGGGGGGGGGGGGGGGGGGGGGGGGGGGGGGGGGGGGGGGGGGGGGCG
>NZ_JBJLSK010000063.1:0-4910 GCF_050871965.1 Kineococcus lubricus | reverse complement strand
CGGATCGTTGGACCCGCGCTGCCGATGATCGGCAGCGAGGGGCCAACGATCCGGACCCCACCCTCCGCTCTGGTGACCGTCAGTCGTGGACGGTCAGCAGGTGGTGCAGGAGAGCGGCCTGCGCCGCCGCGTCCACCGGGCGGGCCACCCCGTCGAGGCTGCGGACCGGCGCGGACAGCCGGCCGCTGGACACCAGCCACACCCCGTCGGCCGCCGCCAGGTCCGCCACGGTGAGCCGGTCCACCTCGGCCCGGTCCCCGCGGGCGCGGGCGAAGGCCAGCGCGCGGCCCACGGTCGTGCCGTCCAGCAGCCCCAGTTCCGGCGGCGGCGTCACCCAGCGGTCGCGGGAGCGGGCCAGCACCGTGGAGTTCGGGCCCTCCAGGACGTCGCCGTCGGAGGAGACGAACACGACGTCGTGCGCCCCGTGCGCGCGGGCGTGCCGCAGCGCGGCCGTGTTCAGCGCGTAGGACAGCGTCTTGGCGCCCTGCAGCAGCCACGGGGCGCGCGTGGTGACGTCACCGGGGTAGGCGCGGTCGAGGACGAGCACGTCGACGCCCTCGGTCCGGGCCTGCGCGTAGTCGGCGCCGGGGGTCACGAGCACCCAGCCGGTGGGGACGCCGGTGCCCTCGACCCCGCGGGTCACGATCAGCTTCGCCAGCAGTTCGGGGCGGGGCTCGTGCGCGGCGACGGCGCGGTGCACGGCGTCGGCCCACGCGGCGGCGTCCGGGGCCGGCAGGTCCGTCATCGCGGAGGAGCGGGCGAACCGGGCCAGGTGGTGCTCCAGGCTCTGCGGGACGCCGCCGACGACGCCGACCGACTCGAAGACGCCGTCACCGCGGGTGACGCCGAGGTCGTCGACGCGCACGTGCGGTGCGGCGGGGTCGGCGGGGGCGAACGTCGCGCGCCCGTCGGGGGCGATCGCGGCGAGGAACAGGACGGGGCTGCTGGGCACCGGGACATCCTGCCGCCCCCCTCGGCGCGGGCGGGCCAGGGCCGCGAACGCGCGCGTCGCCGGGGACGGGCCGTGCCGGCGCCCACGACGACGGTACGACCGCCACACCCACCCACCCCCGCGATCAAGGAAACCTGCGCGGCCGGCCGCCTGGCTGTCCTTGATCGCCGCGCGGGTGTCCTTGATCGCGGAGGGGGAGGGAGGGGGAGGGGGAGGGGTCAGAACTCCAGGGGAGTGGTCCCCTGCGGCTCGCGCAGGTCCAGGCCGCCCAGGGTCCGCACCTGGTTGCCGTACACGGCCCGCCCCGGCGCCGACAGCACCCCCTCGTGGATCACCAGGCCGGTCGCGGCGCCCGCGGCGCGGACGAACTCGACGGTCTCCTTCAGCGCCGCCCACGGCGCGGCGATCGGCACGGCGAGCACGTCGACGCCGGCCGGGACGGTCTCGTAGGAGTCGCCGGGGTGGAACAGGGTCGGCTCGCCCTCGGCGGACAGCAGCACCCCCACGTTCCCGATGCGGGGGATGTCGGCGTGGATGACGGCGTGCCGGCCGCCGGCGGCCTCGATCCGCACCCCGGCCAGCTCCACGTGCTCACCCGGGTGCAGCGGCCGGGCCCCGATCCCGGACTCCGTCAGCGAGGCGGCCGTGGCCGGTTCGGCCCGCAGCTGCGCGCCGTCGTTCGCCTCCAGCAGGGACTCCAGCCGCTCGACGTCCACGTGGTCGGGGTGGGCGTGGGTGATCACGACGGCGTCGAGGTCCTGGAGCTCCTCGAAGCCGTGGCTGAAGACGCCGGGGTCGAGCAGGACGCGGGCGGCCGCGGTCTCCACCAGCAGGCACGAGTGGCCGAAGTGCGTGACGCGCATGGTCCGAACCTACCCCCGGGGACCGTCCACGTCGGTTCACGGACGCCCCGGAGACCACCGCATGATCGGGAGCCCGCGGCGGTGCTGCGCTCACGACCCCCGCAGCGCCACGACCGGTTCGATGCGCGAGGCCCGGCGGGCCGGGAACCCCCCGGCCAGCACTCCCACCACCCCACCGAGGACCACCCCGCCGAGCGCGACCAGCGGGTTCACCACCGGGGCCCAGCCCTGCACGAGGCAGACGGCGAGCAGGGCCAGGACCCCCACCGCGGCCCCCAGCAGACCCCCGAGGAGCCCGACGACGACGGACTCGGTCATGAACTGCCCGGCGATCTGGCGCGGGGTCGCCCCCAGCGCGCGGCGCAGCCCGATCTCGCTCGTGCGTTCCAGCACCGACAGGGTGGTGACGCTGGCGATGCCGACCGCACCGGCCAGCAGCACGACGCCGGAGAGCACGAGGAACACGACGTTCACGTCGGCCTCGACGTCGCGGGCCAGTTCCGAGCGCCCCGCCGGGGCGCGGACCTCCAGGCCGTCGGGGTCGTCCGGGGCCAGGGCCAGCGCCACCTGCTCCCCGACCTGGGCCCCGGAGTCGACGACGACGCGGGCCCGCACCTCCCCGGGCACGGGGAGCCGGAAGTCCTGCCGGGCCGCGCCGGTGGGGATCACGACGCCGTCCAGGAGCTCGGCCCGGGCCGCGACGCCGTCGAAGATCCCGACGACGGCGTAGGCGAGGCCGTCGACGAAGATCGAGGGCTGGGTGTCCACCCGGCTCACGCCGAGGCGCTCGGCGGCCCGGGCACCGAGGACCGCGACCCGGTCCCCCCGCCGGTCGTGCCCGGTGTCGAAGGCCCGGCCCGTCGTGACGGTGCCCTCCACGGTGTCCAGCAGTTCCGCCGAGGCGGCGAACAGCCGCGGCGGGGCGGCAGGGGCCTGGGAGGGGTCGTTGACGGGGACCGCGGTGATGGTGGCGCCCTCCGGCAGGGTGACCTCGGCGACCACGGCCGCCGCCTGCACCCCGGCCAGGCGCTCCACGCGGTCCACCGCGTCCCACGGCAGCCGGCTCGTGGCGACGCTGCGGCTGCCGACCTGCGCCTCGGCCGGGACGACGACGAGCTGGGTCGCGGCGAACGCGTTGAACTGCTGGGCCAGCTGCTGAGCCGTCGTCTGCGCGAACCCGACGGTCAGCACCAGCGAGGCGATCCCGATCACCGTGCCCAGCAACGTCATCACCAGTCGGCCGGGGCGGCTGCTGAGGTCCGCGGTCGCCTCCACCAGCAGGTCACCCGCGCTGAACCGGTCGGCGCGGGCGACGGGCGCGACGGGGGGAGCGGGGCGCGCAGGGGCGCGGGAGCTCCTCCGGCCCACGCTCAGCCCGGGGCTCACCGCACCTCGCTCAGGCGCCCGCCGGCGATCCGCAGCGCCCGGTCGGCCCGGTCGGCCACCTCGGCGTCGTGGGTGATGACGACGACGGCGATGCCGTCGTCGTGCAGCTCCTCCAGCAGCGCCATCACGTCGGCCGTCGTGGCCTCGTCGAGGTTGCCCGTCGGCTCGTCGGCCAGCAGCAGGGCCGGGCGGGTGGCCACGGCCCGGGCCACGGCCACCCGCTGCCTCTCCCCGCCCGAGAGGGTCGCGGGGCTGAAACCCAGCCGGTGCGACATCCCCACCCGGTCCAGCGCGGCCCGGGCCCGGTCCTCGCGCTCGTCCCGCGGGGTCCCGCTGTAGAGCATGGGCAGCATCACGTTCTCCAGGACGTCCCGGCGCGGCAGCAGGTGGAAGGCCTGGAAGACGAACCCGATCCGGGTGGCGCGCAGCGCCGAGCGGCCCACCTCGTCGAGGTCGCCGGTCCGGGCGCCGTCGAGGTGGTACTCGCCCACGCTGGGCCGGTCGACGAGGCCGAGGATGTTCATCATCGTCGACTTGCCCGACCCGCTGGGGCCGACGATGGAGACGTAGTCGCCGGCGTGCACCGTGAGGTTCACCGACTTCAGCGCCTGCACCTCCGGCGGCCCGGGGAAGGAGCGCGTCACGTCGCGCAGTTCGACCAGGGGGGTGCCCACTCAGCGGCCCACCACGACGAGGTCGCCCTCGGACAGCTCCCCCTCCAGGGGGCGGACCTCCACGGCCCCCTCGGCGGCCAGGCCCGTCTCGACGACGACCAGCCGGGTCTCGGCGTCCTCGCCGTCGCGGGGGTCGCCGTCGACGACCTCCACCCGGTTCTCCCCTCCCGATCCCGCGGACAGGGCGGCGAGCGGGACGGCCAGCACCGGTCCCTGGGTCGCCCCGACCGGGACGGAGACCCGCAGGTTCGACCCCTGCAGCTCGCTGACCTGCTCCGGGGTCAGGGGGTCGGGGGTCAGTTCCACCGTCCAGCGGGCGGAGTCGCCCCCACCGGGGGCCAGGGCTGCGACGACGGCGCGGTGGCGGTCCCCGCCGGGCAGGTCGAGGAACGCCTCGCCGCCGACGGCCAGCAACCGGGCGTCGGCCTCGGCCGCGGAACCGGTGACCTGCAGCGTCGCCCCGGAGACCGTCATGGCCGGACCTTCCAGGACGCTGCCCCGGGTGGCCGTCACGGCGTCCACCCGCCGCGGCAGGTCGGCGAGGTACAGGACCTCTCCCGCGGGCAGGTTCGGCAGCGCCTGCTCCCGGGCGGTGGCCAGCCCGGTGCGGGCGTCGCGCAGCTGCTGCTCGGCGCCGGTGACCGCGGCGCGCTGGGCGGTGGTGTCGGCCGGCGCGTCCAGCTGGGCCCGGCGCAGTTCCGCCAGGCCCAGCGCGTCCTGCAGGTCCGCGACCCGGTTCGGGTCCAGCGGTTCCTCGGCGCGGGCGGAGTCCAGCTCCCGGCGGGCGCTGTTCACGGCGTTGTCGGCCTCGCGGACCTCCACGGCGCCGGCGCCGCCGCGCGCCCGGGCCAGGTCGGTGCGGGCCGCGGCCAGGGCCTGCTCGGCGCCGCGCACCGCGTCCTGAGCGGACCGGACGCCCTCGGCCGCGCCCTCCGGCGCGGCCGGGGGCGGGGGCCCCGCCTCGTCGTATAGGGCGGTGTTGGCGGGGGGGGCCCGCGCCGCGAACAACTATATAAACGGGTGGCCCGCGTCGAG
>NZ_JBJLSK010000062.1:0-5747 GCF_050871965.1 Kineococcus lubricus | reverse complement strand
AAGAGTGAGTGGCCGGCGGTGACCTACTCTCCCACCCAGTCTCCCGGGCAGTACCATCGGCGCTGGTGGGCTTAGCTTCCGGGTTCGGAATGAGACCGGGCGTTTCCCCACCGCTATGACCACCGGACCACACAGGCCAGGATCGAACACAAGGTCCTCTCCCGAGAACCACACAATGGACGCGAACACTACAGCAGTAATGTCGTAACTGTCGAAACCCTCACAGGCTCGTTCTCGTTGCACTCTCACACCCACACCACCCCACCAAACACTGTTGGTGGCAGCTGGTGCGTGGTAGACAAGTGATCGGCCTATTAGTACCGGTCAGCTCCACAACTCGCTAGTCGTTGCTTCCACACCCGGCCTATCAACCCCGTCATCTCCAGGGAGCCTCCCACCCCTCACAGGGCACGGAAACCTCATCTCGAAGCAGGCTTCCCGCTTAGATGCCTTCAGCGGTTATCCCTTCCGAACGTAGCCAACCAGCCATGCCCTTGGCAGAACAACTGGCACACCAGAGGTTCGTCCGTCCCGGTCCTCTCGTACTAGGGACAGCCCTTCTCAAGTTTCCAACGCGCGCAGCGGATAGGGACCGAACTGTCTCACGACGTTCTAAACCCAGCTCGCGTACCGCTTTAATGGGCGAACAGCCCAACCCTTGGGACCTACTCCAGCCCCAGGATGCGACGAGCCGACATCGAGGTGCCAAACCATGCCGTCGATATGGACTCTTGGGCAAGATCAGCCTGTTATCCCCGGGGTACCTTTTATCCGTTGAGCGACCGCGATTCCACACTCCACGGCCGGATCACTAGTCCCGACTTTCGTCCCTGCTCGACATGTCTGTCTCACAGTCAAGCTCCCTTGTGCACTTACACTCAACACCTGATTGCCAACCAGGCTGAGGGAACCTTTGGGCGCCTCCGTTACTCTTTAGGAGGCAACCGCCCCAGTTAAACTACCCACCAGGCACTGTCCCTGATCCGGATCACGGACCGAAGTTAGACATCCAGAACGACCAGAGTGGTATTTCAACGATGACTCCACCAACACTAGCGTGCCAGCTTCACAGTCTCCCACCTATCCTACACAAGCCGTCCCGAACACCAATACCAAGCTATAGTGAAGGTCCCGGGGTCTTTCCGTCCTGCTGCGCGTAACGAGCATCTTTACTCGTAGTGCAATTTCGCCGAGTTCGCGGTTGAGACAGCAGGGAAGTCGTTACGCCATTCGTGCAGGTCGGAACTTACCCGACAAGGAATTTCGCTACCTTAGGATGGTTATAGTTACCACCGCCGTTTACTGGCGCTTAAGTTCTCAGCGTCCCCAACCGAAGTTGGGTAACCGGTCCCCTTAACGTTCCAGCACCGGGCAGGCGTCAGTCCGTATACATCGTCTTGCGACTTCGCACGGACCTGTGTTTTTAGTAAACAGTCGCTTCCCCCTGGTCTCTGCGGCCCTCAAACGCTAGCCCGCGAAGGGCTTCACGCCTCAGGCCCCCCTTCTCCCGAAGTTACGGGGGCATTTTGCCGAGTTCCTTAACCACGATTCACTCGAACGCCTCGGTATTCTCTACCTGACCACCTGAGTCGGTTTAGGGTACGGGCGGCTCGAACCTCGCGCCGAGGCTTTTCTAGGCAGCATGGGATCACCCTACTTCCCCCCTACGGGGTCACCATCAGGTCTCAGGCCCGACATCAAAGTCAGAGGAGCGGATTTGCCAACCCCTCGCCCTACACCCTTGGACGTGGACAACCATCGCCACGCGGAAGCTACCCTCCTGCGTCACCCCTGTTACTACGCTTGACTACTACCGGATCGGGTCACACGCTCCACCAACACACCCCCGAAGGAGCGTGCGGCTTTGGGTGCTTAGCATCCCCGGCCTCGCCATTGGCGGTTCTACACCGGTACGGGAATATCAACCCGTTGTCCATCGACTACGCCTGTCGGCCTCGCCTTAGGTCCCGACTTACCCAGGGCGGATGAACCTGGCCCTGGAACCCTTGGTCAATCGGCGGACGGGTTTCTCACCCGTCATTCGCTACTCATGCCTGCATTCTCACTCGCGTGCAGTCCACAACCGGTCACCCGACTGCTTCACCCCACACACGACGCTCCCCTACCCACCCACACACCTGCAGCAGACGACCACCACCCGAACCCGAAGATCCGAACAGTCCCATCTACTGGGGTTGACATGTGAGTGCCACAGCTTCGGCGGTGTACTTGAGCCCCGCTACATTGTCGGCGCGGAATCACTTGACCAGTGAGCTATTACGCACTCTTTCAAGGGTGGCTGCTTCTAAGCCAACCTCCTGGTTGTCTGCGCAACTCCACATCCTTTCCCACTTAGCACACGCTTAGGGGCCTTAGCTGATGATCTGGGCTGTTTCCCTCTCGACTACGAAGCTTATCCCCCGCAGTCTCACTGCCACGCTCTCACTTACCGGCATTCGGAGTTTGGCTGACGTCAGTAACCCGGTGGGGCCCATCGGCCATCCAGTAGCTCTACCTCCGGCAAGAAACACGCGACGCTGCACCTAAATGCATTTCGGGGAGAACCAGCTATCACGGAGTTTGATTGGCCTTTCACCCCTACCCACAGCTCATCCCCCAGGTTTTCAACCCTGGTGGGTTCGGTCCTCCACACGGTCTTACCCGCGCTTCAACCTGGCCATGGGTAGATCACTCCGCTTCGGGTCTAGAGCATGCGACTACAGCGCCCTATTCGGACTCGCTTTCGCTACGGCTACCCCCCACGGGTTAACCTCGCCACACACCACTAACTCGCAGGCTCATTCTTCAAAAGGCACGCCGTCACAGGTACAAGCCTGCTCCGACGGATTGTAGGCACACGGTTTCAGGTACTATTTCACTCCCCTCCCGGGGTGCTTTTCACCATTCCCTCACGGTACTTATCCGCTATCGGTCATCAGGAAGTATTTAGGCTTACCAGGTGGTCCTGGCAGATTCACACGAGATTCCACGAGCCCCGTGCTACTCGGGACGCGCTCCCAGGGAGGCCGCAATGTTTCGCCTACGGGGGTCTCACCCACTACGCCGGACCATCCCAGGCCCTTCGGCTACACCACGACTTTCTCACTCCCCGAACCGTCGGTAGCCGGTTCCAGAACACTCCCACAACCCCACCACCGCAACCCCTACCAGGTCTCACACGATGACGGTTTAGCCTCATCCGCTTTCGCTCGCCACTACTCACGGAATCACATGTTGTTTTCTCTTCCTGTGGGTACTGAGATGTTTCACTTCCCCACGTTCCCTCCACACACCCTATACATTCAGGTGCGGGTGACCGCCCATGACGACGGCCGGGTTCCCCCATTCGGACATCCTCGGATCACCATTCGGTTGCCAACTCCCCGAGGCTTAACGCAGGCTCCCACGTCCTTCATCGGCTCCTGATGCCAAGGCATCCACCATGCGCCCTTACACACTTGACCACCACACACCACCCACCACCACAACAGCAGCGAGCCAGCGCGCAGCACAAGAATGCAACAAACATACGAACCACAAAGACACACCCGAACCCACCCCCACGAAGAGGACAGAATCCGGGCTCATCAGAGGATTTCTACTCGACGAACACCACTACTAAAAGATGTTCGCGTCCACTGTGCAGTTCTCAACAGACAACCCGACACCCCACCCCATACGACCCACATCAGACACCAGCGCAGACGAATCCACACCAACCGATATACGGATCAGGCAGAGCCCAGACCTCGAGCAACCAACCTTCCGGCCGGTCCCTCAGGACCCAACAGTGCGCCAGGTGACCACCCCCACCGACTTCACGTTCCACCCGGACGAACCGGGGTACTGATGAAGACCGCAGAAGACAGCCACCGTGTTGATGTTCCACCCTCGAGCACCAGCCGCCGAACATACGCCGGCAGAAACTGGCCCACCCACACCCGCACCCACCCGGTACGAAGACCGAAGCGAGCTGTGAGCGAGTGTGGTTGATGCTCCTTAGAAAGGAGGTGATCCAGCCGCACCTTCCGGTACGGCTACCTTGTTACGACTTCGTCCCAATCGCCAGTCCCACCTTCGACAGCTCCCCCCCTTACGGGTTGGGCCACCGGCTTCGGGTGTTACCGACTTTCATGACGTGACGGGCGGTGTGTACAAGGCCCGGGAACGTATTCACCGCAGCGTTGCTGATCTGCGATTACTAGCGACTCCGACTTCACGGGGTCGAGTTGCAGACCCCGATCCGAACTGAGACCAGCTTTTTGGGATTCGCTCCACCTCACGGTATCGCAGCCCTCTGTACTGGCCATTGTAGCATGCGTGAAGCCCAAGACATAAGGGGCATGATGATTTGACGTCATCCCCACCTTCCTCCGAGTTGACCCCGGCAGTCTCCCATGAGTCCCCACCATTACGTGCTGGCAACATGGAACGAGGGTTGCGCTCGTTGCGGGACTTAACCCAACATCTCACGACACGAGCTGACGACAACCATGCACCACCTGTACGCGACCAACTAAATGACACCCCATCTCTGGGATTCCACCGCGCATGTCAAGCCTTGGTAAGGTTCTTCGCGTTGCATCGAATTAATCCGCATGCTCCGCCGCTTGTGCGGGCCCCCGTCAATTCCTTTGAGTTTTAGCCTTGCGGCCGTACTCCCCAGGCGGGGCGCTTAATGCGTTAGCTGCGGCGCGGAACCCGTGGAATGGACCCCACACCTAGCGCCCAACGTTTACGGCATGGACTACCAGGGTATCTAATCCTGTTCGCTCCCCATGCTTTCGCTCCTCAGCGTCAGTAACTGCCCAGAGACCCGCCTTCGCCACCGGTGTTCCTCCTGATATCTGCGCATTTCACCGCTACACCAGGAATTCCAGTCTCCCCTACAGCACTCTAGTGTGCCCGTACCCACTGCAAGCTCAGAGTTGAGCCCTGAGTTTTCACAGCAGACGCGACACACCGCCTACGAGCTCTTTACGCCCAATAATTCCGGACAACGCTTGCACCCTACGTATTACCGCGGCTGCTGGCACGTAGTTAGCCGGTGCTTCTTCTGCTCCTACCGTCACTTGCGCTTCTTCGGAGCTGAAAGAGGTTTACAACCCGAAGGCCGTCATCCCTCACGCGGCGTCGCTGCATCAGGCTTTCGCCCATTGTGCAATATTCCCCACTGCTGCCTCCCGTAGGAGTCTGGGCCGTGTCTCAGTCCCAGTGTGGCCGGTCGCCCTCTCAGGCCGGCTACCCGTCGTCGCCTTGGTAGGCCATCACCCCACCAACAAGCTGATAGGCCGCGAGCCCATCCCCAGCCGAAAAACTTTCCACCCACACCCGATGCCGAGGTGGGTCGTATCCGGTATTAGCCACCGTTTCCAGTGGTTGTCCCAGAGCCAGGGGCAGGTTGCTCACGTGTTACTCACCCGTTCGCCACTGATCCCCCCCGAAGGGGTTCACCGTTCGACTTGCATGTGTTAAGCACGCCGCCAGCGTTCGTCCTGAGCCAGGATCAAACTCTCCGTCGAAAAACCCTCGATCACCCACCACCGAAGCGGTGAAGCAACCTAGATCATTTCACTTCATAGTTGACCTTGGACTCCAAACCCTGTCCCGAGCTGGCAAGCCAGAACAGGGGTAGATCCCAAAGGAATCCCCAACCACCCACCACACAGGATGAGCGGTCATTGGGGGTTAATGCATTGGCATCAACATTTATGGCACACTGTTGAGTTCTCAAGAACCGGACGCAC
>NZ_JBJLSK010000061.1:0-5997 GCF_050871965.1 Kineococcus lubricus | reverse complement strand
CCCCCCCCCCCCCCCCCCCCCCCCCCCCCCCCCCCCCCCCCCCCCCCCCCCCCCCCCCCCCCCCCCCCCCCCCCCCCCCCCCCCCCCCCCCCCCCCCCCCCCCCCCCCCCCCCGCGGTCTCAGGCCGCCAGCGCCAGGGTGGCCCGGCGCGCCAGGACCAGCGGGCGCACCAGCAACCGGCCCGGGGCGCCGAAGCGGCCCGCGTGCAGCGCCCGGACGACCTCGGCCGGCGGGCAGCGGCGGGACAGGACGACCCCGGCCAGGACGACCGTGACGGCCGAGCACACGGCCACCGACACCTGCCCGAGCGCCAGGCCGTAGACCGTCCACAGCGTCGCCGAGACCTGGGTGAGGACGAAGGTCGCCGGGGCCAGGCCGTGCAGCGGCTCGCGGCGCACCACGGTGCGGATCTGCGGCAGCATCTTCACCAGCGACACCGCCGTGCCCAGCGCGCCGGCCGCGGCGGCGCCGCCGACGGCGAACGCGGCCACCACGACCGGGGTCCAGGCGGCGACGGCGACCGCGGCGGTCGACAGCCGCAGCCCCAGGCGCCGGGCGGCCAGGACGACCGTGACGACCGCGCACGCCAGGCCCGGCACGTTCGCGACCAGCTGGGCGGGGTCGCGCAGCGCGACGCCGTAGCTCAGCCAGGTCCCGGCGGACAGGACGCCCAGGACCGCGGAGGAGTAGGACAGGCCGGTGGCGTCGGGGTCCTTCAGCAGGCGCAGGACCTGCGGGACACCGGTGAGGATGCCGAGACCGGCGGCGAGGAGGCCGAGGAGGGGGAGAAGGGAGGAAACAGGCACGTGCCTGTTCTTCGACCGGTACCAGGTCCCGCCTTGAGGCGCACGCCGGCAGACGTCGGTGAGACGCGGGTCACACCCGTCCTGCGCGGCCCCACCCCACCGCGATCAAGGACTCCCGCCCGATGATCAAGGACACAGCTGTCCTTGATCGCCGGGCGGGAGTCCTTGATCGCGGTGAAGGGGTGGGGGTGAGGGGGTGGGGTCAGGCGCGGGCGCTCTGGTGAGGCAGGCTCACCACCGGCGCCGACTCCAGCCGGACCTTGGGCAGCGCGCCCGGGTGGTCGCGGCGCAGCACCCGCACGAGTTCCTCGCGCACCGCGCAGCGCAGGTCGAACAGCTCCCCGCCGGAGTTCGCGCTCACCAGCACCCGGAAGCTCAGCACCGAGTTCCTCGCGTCCGTCACCTGCAGGGCGAACGTCTGCCCGTTCCACAACGGGTGCTCGCGCACGAAACCCTCCGCGTGCGAACGCAACTCGTCCACCGGGGTCGTCCAGTCCGTCTCGAAGTCGACCGAGCCGGTGATGTCGGAGGAGTTCCGCGTCCAGTTCGCGAACGGCGTCGTCGTGAAGTACGTCGACGGCAGGATCAACCGCCGCTGGTCCCACAACCGGACCACCACGTACGTCAGGGTGATGTCCTCGATGTGCCCCCACTCCTGCTCCACCACGACCACGTCGTCCACCCGGATCCCGTCGGTGAAGGCGATCTGCAGACCCGCGAACACGTTCGCCAGCGACGTCTGCGCCGCCAGCCCGGCCACCACCGACAGCAGCCCCGCCGAGGCCAGGACGCTCGCGCCGACCCCCCGCGCGCCCGGGATCGTCAGCAGCACCGCCGCCACCGCGACGACCACGATCAGCGCCACCACGACCCGCTTGAGGAGCTGGACCTGCGTGCGCCGCTGGCGCTGCCTGCGGTTGTCGGCCACGTCGATGCGGTACCGCAGCAGCAGCACGTCCTGCACCACGTTCGCGGCCACGACCGCCAGCCCCGCGCCGAACGCCACGGCCAGCACCCCCAGCACGGTCAGGGTGGGTTCGCGCCAGTCCGCCGGTGCCGTCCCGACGTGCAGCGACACCGTCGCGGCCAGGGTGCCGAGCAGACCGGCCAGCGGGCGGCGGCCCCGCTGGGCCAGCGTCGCGAGGATCTCGTGCGTGCGGCCCAGCCGGCGCACGCCGAGGGCGACGAGCTCGCCGACCCCGGCGGCCAGGACGGCGGCCAGGACGGTCGCGCCGACGGTGAGCCAGACGGAGGTGCTGATGTTCACGGGGTGCGGCTCCTCAGGGATCGAGTACGGACATCGACGTCCTGCGGTCCCGAGCCACGGTAGGTGTCGCCCGTCCGTCCGGCAGGTCGGGGACGGGGCCCCCGGCCGATCTGCACGCCTCCCTCACCCCGGCAGCCAGCTCACCCTCCCCACCAGCGCCGCGTACCCCACGAACGCGACGACGTCGATCGCCGTGTGCGCCACCACCAGCGGCGTCGTGCGACCCCACCGCTGGTACACCCACCCGAACACCAGCCCCATCGCCACGTTCCCCACGAACCCCCCCACCCCCTGGTACAGGTGGTAGGAACCGCGCAGCAGCGCGCTCACCAGCAGCGCCGGGAACCAGCGGAACCCCAGCTGCGACAACCGGTGCAGCAGGTACCCCGCGACGAGGACCTCCTCCAGGACCCCGTTCTCGGCCGCGGCCAGCACCGAGACCGGCACCGCCCACCAGACGTCCGGCAGCGTCGAGGCCGCCACGTTCGTGTTCAGCCCGGCCGCCCGCGACCCCAGGTACAGCACCAGACCGCACCCGCCGATGACCGCGGCCAGCCCCAGCCCCGCCAGGGCGTTGCGCCCGAACCGGCGGCCGTCGAACCCCAGCGTCCGCAGCGACCCCCCGCCGCGGGCCATCAGGTAGCCGACCAGGAACACCGGGGCCAGCCCCGAGGCCACCGACACCAGCTGCAGGGACAGGTCCAGCCACGGCCGGTCCGGGGCGTAGCTGCCCAGGACCGTCGAGGTCTGCGCGTTGATCGCCTCCGGCGCGGTGAGGATGCCGACGAACCGGACCAGCGCGCGGACCCCGCTCATCCCCAGGGAGACGGCGAAGACCGCCACGACCTCCCACACCAGCAGCCGGCGCTCGCGGGGGTCGGTGACCACGGCCGGGGACGGGCCGCTCACGGCTGCGCGGGGGTCCCCAGGAACCGCAGCGCGGCCTCGTGCAGCAGCCCGTTGCTGGCCACCGCGTCGCCGCCGTGCGGGCCGTCGACCCCGGCGCGGGAGGTGAAGCGGCCCCCGGCCTCGGTGACGATCGGCACCAGGGCCGCCATGTCGTGCAGCGCCAGCTCCGGCTCGGCCGCGACGTCGACGGCCCCCTCGGCCAGCAGCATGTACGACCAGAAGTCGCCGAACCCGCGGGTGCGCCACACCGACCGGGTCAGGTCCAGGAAGCGGTCCAGGACACCGGCGGCCTCCCAGCCCTCCAGGGAGGAGTAGGCGAACGAGGCGTCCGCCAGCGACGACACCGAGCTGACCGAGATCCGCGTCGCCGACGACAGGCTGCGGCCCGTCCAGGCCCCCGAGCCCGTCGCCGCCCACCAGCGCTTGCCCAGCGCCGGGGCCGACACCAGCCCCACGACGGGCTCGCCGTCCTCCAGCAGCGCGATGAGCGTCGCCCACACCGGCACGCCGCGGACGAAGTTCTTCGTGCCGTCGATCGGGTCCACCACCCACTGCCGCGACCCGTGCCCGACGAGCCCGAACTCCTCGCCCAGCACCGCGTCGCGCGGGCGGGTCCGCTTCAGCTGCCCGCGGATCAGCTCCTCGGCCGTGCGGTCGGCGTCGCTGACCGGCGTCAGGTCCGGCTTGGCCTCCACCACCAGGTCGACCGCCTTGAAGCGGTCCGTCGTCAGGCCGTCGACCTGGTCGGCGATGACGTGCGCCAGCCGCAGGTCGTCGTCGTAGCGGGGCCGGGCGCTGCCGGGGGAGCTGCTGGGGGAGGACACCCGGCGAAACCTACCGCCCGTGACCGCCCGCGCCCCGGAACCGGGACCGTGGACCCGTTCAGGGGACGCCCAGACGTGTCGACCATGCTGTGGGCGGGGTCAGAGCCCCCGGAGGCGGTGCCCGCGGCGGGTGCCCGGTGCGGCGAGGGAGGACGAGCATGGCGGGGACGACGGACCGGACCCACGACGACCAGCCCCTGGAGGACGTCCCCGGGGACCTCCCGGAGGGGCACCTGTCGGCGATCCCCGTCAGCCCGCGCGCGCGGGGGCTGCTGCTCCTGCTCGGCGGGGTCCTGGGCTTCGTGGCGGCCTTCACCCTCACCGTCGAGCGCATCAGGCTCGCCGAGGACCCCGGCTACGTGCCCAGCTGCAGCCTCAACCCGATCATCTCCTGCGGCAACGTCATGCAGACCCACCAGGCGGCGCTGTTCGGCTTCCCGAACCCGCTGATCGGCATCGCGGCCTTCGCCGTGTCCACCTTCCTCGGCGTCCTCGTCCTGTCCCGCGTCGCGCTGCCGCGGTGGGTCGAGCGCACCTACCTCGCCGGGATCACCCTCGGGGCGGTCTTCATCGGCTGGCTCATCAGCCAGAGCCTGTACTCCATCCACGCCCTGTGCCCGTACTGCATGGTCGTGTGGGCCGTCGTCGTCCCGACGTTCTGGACGAGCCTGGCCGACGGCCTCGACCGCGGGCTGGTGCCCGTGCCCGCGGCGCTTCGCCGGGCCGCGCTGGTCGTCGTCGACTACCGGGGGCTGCTGGTCGTCCTCAGCTTCGCCGCGGTCCTGGCCATGGTCGCCACGAAGTTCTGGTCCTACTGGTCCACGCTCCTCTGAGCGGGCCCCTCAGTCCGCCACCACCACCACGTCGCGACCGCTCGCCTTGGCCCGGTACAGGGCCGCGTCGGCGCGGGCCAGGACGTCGGACAGCCGCTCGCCCTCGGCCAGCACCGCCACCCCCACGCTCACCGTGACCCGCAGCTGCTCCCCGCGCACCTCCACCGGGGTCCGGCGCACGCTCCGCCGCAACCGCTCCGCCACCTCCCGCACGTCCAGCGGGCCGTGACCGCCCTCCTCCGGGCCCGGGCTGGTCACCACGAGCGCGAACTCCTCACCGCCGTACCGGCCCAGCACGTCGTCCTCGCGCGTCTCGTGCTGCAACCGGCGGGCCACCGCCGTCAGCACCTCGTCGCCGGCCGCGTGGCCGTACGTGTCGTTGACGGCCTTGAAGCGGTCGACGTCCACCATCACCACCGCCACGGGCCGGCCCAGGACCGCCCGCCGCACCCGCTGCTCACCCAGCCGCAGCAGGTGCCCGCGCGTCGCGACGCCGGTCAGGGAGTCCGTCCGGGCCAGGTGCTCGACCTGCGCGAACAGGCGCGCGTTCTCCAGGCCGATCGCCGCGGGCGCGGCCAGCGCCTCGGCGACGTGGGCGCGCGAGCCCGGCCCCTCGGCCCCGCCGGTCAGCACCAGCGCCTCCGCGACCAGCCCCGTCCGGTCCTTCAGCGGCACCACCAGCCACTGCGCCTCGTCCCGGCCCGGCGGCCGGTCCCCGGCCAGCCCCAGCAGCCCCGCCAGCCGCGCCGGCAGCGGGCCGTCGCCGCAGACGGCGTGCGCGCTCTCCAGCAGGTGCGCGCAGTCCGGTTCGCCCTCCCAGTCGCGGTTCCAGGCCAGCTCCCGGACCGTCGCGGCGTCCGCGGCGGTGACCAGGGCGGGCGGGTCGGCGTCGCGCGGCGCCCGCACCGCCACCGGCACCAGGGCCCCGCGCCGCCCGCCCAGCTCGGCCAGCGCGGAGCGCAGCAGCCGCCGGCGCACCGTGGGCAGGTCCAGGCTCCCCGAGACCTCCTCGGTGACCCGGCGCACCGCCTCGGCCAGGTCCCGCTCGCGCTGCGCGCCGTGGACCTCGATCTCCAGCCTCGCGGCGCGGGCGGTCTCCAACGAGGCGGCGACCTGACCGGCGATCAGCTGCAGCAGCTCCACGTCACCGCGCCCGAACGCCCCCTGCGCCACCGTGCTCGCCGCCGACAGCACGCCCGTGCGGCGCCCGCGCACCAGCAGCGGGACCGCGACGACGCTGCGCGCCACCTCCTCCGGGCCCGGGCCGGGCGGGGCCCGGGAGGGGCCGGCCCGCGGCGGCTTCACTGGGCTTCGCAGCCACCGGCGCGCCGTGCCGGGCCCCCGCACCGCCCCGGGGG
>NZ_JBJLSK010000060.1:0-8504 GCF_050871965.1 Kineococcus lubricus | reverse complement strand
CCTTCGGCGGCCATGCGTTCGACGCCGGTGGGGGAGTTCTCGGCGTAGCGCAGGGTGTGGTGGGACTTGGCCAGGTTGCGGGAGACCCGCATGCCCATCTTGCCGCCGGCGCCGACGACGGCGACCTGCACGGCCGGGGTCACGGCCGGAGCTTCGGTGGTGGTCATGGTGAGTGCTCCTGTCGGTGGGGGAGCCGGCGACCGGGACGAGGTGGTGCCGCCCGGCGCTCGACGCTCCGTCGCGTGAAGGCCCCGTGGCTCGTGGAGGCGCGGCCAGCTTACGACGCCCCGACCACATCTGGTCAACCGGTTGACGCGCCGGGGTTCGGCTGGTCTGATCTCCCCAGCACGCACCGCAGCGTTCACCGCTCCCGCCACGTCGTCGTGGCCGCAGAACGAGGTCCCCATGACGGATGTCCACCCGCGCAGCCCCTCTCGCGCCCCCGCCGCCCCGTCGCGGCTCGCCCGCCGCCGCAGCCGGCGCCGCCGGGCGGCCGTCGCGACCGCCGCCGGTGTCGCGCTCGTCGCGGCGATGGCCGCCGGCACCGAGGTCCGATCCACCGAGGCCGCCGCGCAGCAGGCCGCCGCCGCCACCTTCGACCCCCGGGCCTGGGCCGCGGAGAACTACCCCCGCCAGGTGGAGGGCATCACCGGTTCCGCCGTCGACCTGGCCCAGCTGCTCGGTGAGGTCGCCGCCGACCCCGAGGCCGCCGGGCAGCGCTACGGGCACAAGACCGGAGCCACCAGCCCGTACACCTACCCGGTCAGGACCACCGGGACCGCCGGTGCCGTCCAGGGCACCTTCGTGAACCTCCAGGTCCCCGGCCTGCCCGCCGGGACCATCGTGCGCGTGCAGACCGGGCCGGCCATCACCGGGACCGCCGTGCGCGACGCCACCGGGACCGTCGAGTTCGGGCAGTTCACCAACCAGGTCGACTACGCCGCCGCCGGGACCGCCCTCAACGACCAGGTGCGCAGCACCGTCCTGGACGGCCTCGACCCCGCCACCCTCGCCGGCCGGCAGGTCGAGGTCGTGGGCGCGGTCTCCCTGCTGACCCCCACGAGCATCGCCATCACGCCCGTGCAGCTGGACGTGGCCCCGTGACCGCAGCGACCGCGGTGCTGTCCGCCGTCGACGTCACCAAGGTGTTCGGCGGCACCCGCGCCCTCAAGGGCGTGAGCCTGGACGTCGCCCCCGGACGGGTGACGGCCCTGTTCGGGGAGAACGGCGCCGGCAAGTCCACCCTCATGAAGATCCTCGCCGGCATCGAGACCCCCACCACCGGCCGGGTCGTCCTGGACGGGAGTGACCGGGAGTTCACCTCCGCCCGCGAGGCCGCGGACGCCGGGATCTCGATCATCCACCAGGAACTGAGCCTGTGCCCCAACCTCAGCATCTCCGACAACCTGTTCCTCGCCCGGGAACGGCGCACCCGCGGCGGCGGGGTCGACCGGCGCACCCAGCAGCAGCTCGCCCGCGACGTCATGGCGCGCCTGGAGGAGGACCTGGACCCGCGCACCGACGTCGGCGACCTGCGCCTGGGCCAGCAGCAGCTCGTCGAGATCGCCCGCGCCCTGCTGCAGGAGGCGCGGGTGCTCATCATGGACGAACCGACCTCCGCCCTCAGCGCCGCCGAGGTGGACGTGCTGTTCGCCGTCGTGCGCGACCTCACCGCGCACGGGGTCGCCGTCGTCTACATCTCCCACCACCTCGACGAGGCCCTCGAGATCGCCGACGACGTCGTCGTCCTGCGCGACGGGTCGCTGGTCGCCCGCGCCGAGGCCGCCGACGTGGACGTGGCCTGGATCGTGCGGCAGATGGTCGGCCGCGAGTCCGACGCGCTGTTCCCCCACCGCGACCCGCGGCTGGGCGAGGTGCTGCTCGACGTGCGCGACCTCGTCGTCGCCGACCCCCGCAGCCCCGGGCGCCTGGCGGTCGACGGCGTCAGCTTCCAGGTGCGGGCCGGGGAGACGGTCGGCCTGTACGGGCTCATGGGCGCCGGCCGCACCGAGCTCCTAGAGACGGTCGCCGGGCGGAACCCCGTCGGCAGCGGGCAGGTCCTGATCGACGGCGAACCGTTGCGCGGCAGCATCGCCGAGCGCATCGCCGACGGGGTCGTCCTCGTCCCCGAGGACCGTCAGCGCGACGGCCTCGTGCAGTCGATGAGCGTGGGGCGCAACCTGTCCCTGGCCAGCGTCACCGGTTTCACCCGCCGCCTGCTGCTGTCCCCGCGGCGCGAGCGCGCGCAGGTGGCGCGGATGGTCCGCGACGTCACCGTCAAGACCGCCGGCCCCGACGCCCCCATCGGTTCCCTGTCCGGCGGCAACCAGCAGAAGGTCGTCATCGGCAAGGCCCTCATGACCTCCCCGCGCCTGCTGCTGCTGGACGAACCCTCCCGCGGCGTCGACGTCGGCGCCAAGGCCGACGTCTTCGACCTCATGGCCCGCCAGGCCGAGCACGGCCTGGCGGTGCTGTTCACCACCTCCGAGGCCGAAGAGGCCCTGCACGTCCCCGACCGGTTGCTGGTGCTCTCCCGCGGCCGGCTGGTCGGGGAGTTCCGCCGTGGCGAACTGACGCGGGAGCAGTTGATGAGCGTCAGCGACGGCGCGACGACCCCCACCCCTGGAGCGACCCGATGACCACCGACCAGCAGCACCCGGCGCCCGGGGCCGCCCGCGAGGCCGTCTCCACCGCCGAGGCCCGCGCCGCCGCGGCCCGCGAACGGCGGCTGCGCGTGCTGGACCTCGCCTTCGAGGCCCGCGCCTTCATCGCCCTCGCCGTGCTGATCGTCGCGTTCTCGATCCTGTCCGACAGCTTCCTCACCGGCTCGAACCTCATCACGATGACCCGCCACGTGGCCATCAACGCCGTCCTGGCCCTCGGGATGCTGCTCGTCATCCTCAAGGGCGGCATCGACCTGTCCGTCGGGTCCATCGTCGGGCTGTCCGGCGTCGTGGCGGGAGAACTGCTGCGGGGCCTGCGGATCGACGCCTTCGGGGTCGTCCTCTACCCGCCGGTGTGGGTCGTCGTCGTCATCGCCGTCGCCGTCGGCGCCGTCGTCGGGACGGTCAACGGCCTGCTCGTCACCCGCCTGCGGGTGGCCCCGTTCATCGCGACCCTGGGCATGCTCTACGTCGCCCGCGGCACCGCGCTCATCATCTCCGGCGGGGAGACGTACCCCAAGCTCGCCGGTGACCCCGAACTGGGCAACACGGGTTTCTCCTTCCTCGGCAGCGGCCGCCCGCTGGGCCTGCCCACGTCCATCTGGGTCATGGTCGTGTTCGCGGTCCTGGTGACGCTGCTGCTGGCCCGGGCCCCCTTCGGGCGCTGGCTGTACGCCACCGGCGGCAACGAACGCGCCGCGGAACTGTCCGGGGTCCCGGTGGCCCGGGTGAAGACGCTCGTGTACGTCGTCTCCGGGGCGTGCGCCGCGGTGGCCGGCCTGATCATCGCCTCCGAACTCACCTCCGCGGCACCGCAGGCCGGGGAGTCCTACGAGCTCAACGCCATCGCCGCCGTCGTCATCGGCGGTGCCGCCCTGTCCGGCGGCCGCGGCAACGTCCGCGGCACCCTCGTCGGCGCCTTCGTCATCGGTTTCCTCGCCGACGGCCTCGTCCTGCTCGGGGTCTCGACCTTCTGGCAGATCTTCATCAAGGGCGCGGTCATCGTCCTGGCCGTCGCCCTGGACCAGGGGCAGCAGCGCCTGCAGCGGCGCCGGTCGGCGGCCAGCGCCGTCGTGCGGGCCGCGGCGCCGACCACGCCCACCACGACCTGAACCCGTTCTCCCAGCTCCCGATCCCCGTCGACGACGACCCTGGAGGTCCCCGTGCCCGTTCCCGTCCCCGCCCCGTCCCGCCGCAACGTGCTGGGCCTGGCGTTCCTCGGCCTGACCGCCACCGCCGGGCTCGCCGCCTGCGGCGGCGACTCCGGCGACACCCAGACGCCGGCCGCGGCCGGTGAGACCTCCACCGGGGGATCGGGGGGTGGTCAGGCCGGTGGCCTCATCGCCATCATCACCCCCTCCCCGGACAACCCGTTCTTCAAGGCCGAGGCCGACGCGGCCAAGGCGAAGGCCGAGGAACTCGGCTACGAGACCTCGGTCAGCTCCCACGACGACGACCCGAACAAGCAGAGCGAGCTCATCGACTCCGCCATCTCCCGCGGGGCCGTGGCGATCGTCCTGGACAACGCCGGGGCCGACGCCTCCATCGGCCCGGTGCAGAAGGCCACCGACGCCGGGGTCCCGGTGTTCCTCATCGACCGCGAGATCAACGCCACCGGCATCGCCGTGTCGCAGATCGTCTCCAACAACTCCCAGGGCGCCCAGCTGGCCGGGCAGGCCTTCGTCGAGGCCACCGGCGGGAAGGGCAACTACGTCGAGCTGACGGGCAAGGAGTCCGACACGAACGCGGGGGTCCGTTCCCAGGGTTTCGCCGACGTCATCGGCCAGTACCCCGACCTGGTCAAGGTCGCCACCGAGACGGCGAACTGGGACCAGCAGGAGGGTTTCGCCAAGATGGAGACCATCCTGCAGCGCAACCCCGACATCGTCGGCGTCATCGCCGGCAACGACACCATGGCCCTCGGCGCGGTCGCGGCCCTGAAGGCCGCCGGCAAGACCGGCGTGAAGGTCGTCGGTTTCGACGGCAGCCCCGACGCCATCGCCGCCATCAAGGCCGGGGACATGCACGCCACCGCGCTGCAGCCCGCCGCACTGGGCGCGCAGAGCGCCGTGGAACAGGCCCACGCGTACGTCACCGACGGCAAGACCGGCCAGCCGGAGAAGCAGTCCATCGACTGCGAGCTCGTGACGGCGGAGAACGCCGACCAGTTCGGGGTGTTCGCCCGCCTGTGAACCGGCCGGGGTGGTCGCGGGGGAGGGTGCCGGTCCCCGCGACCACCCGGCGGTCAGGACGGGAAGTCGGACTTCCGGATGGTGGCGTGGACCCCGACGGTCCGGTCCACGACCTGGGACAGGTGGAAGTCGGTCGCGGCGGACAGGTACGCGTACGCCACCGGCTCGGGCATGCCGAGGTCGGAGGTCAGGAAGTCCAGCGCGTGCCGCACGGCGTCGCGCATCGCCACGTCCAGGTCGGTCCCCTGGCCCTCGCCCCCCGGGCCGTCCGGGTCGCTCAGACCCATCGGGATCCAGTGGTCGGGCGTCTCGGCGAACGGGAACTCGCGGGTCTGCCGCGGGGCGCCGCCCTCACCGGGGCGCACGATCGACAACCGGACGGTGGCGCGCAGCGAACCCTCCATGGCCGTCAGCGACACCTCGCCGTCGCCCTGGGCCATGTGCGGGTCGCCGACGAAGAACATCGCCCCCGGGACCCGCACCGGCAGGTACAGGGTCGAGCCCACCACGAGGTCCTTGACGTCCATGTTCCCGCCGGCGTCGGTGGGCGGCACCGAGTCGACCATCGCGGAGGTGTCGCGGGCGACGCCCATCGTGCCCAGGAACGGGGCCAGCGGGAACCGCGCGGGCACCGGGCCGGGCAGCGCGCCCACGAGGCCGCCGCCGCTGGTCGCGACGGAGGTGAACACGCTGATGTTCCCGCCCACGTTGAAGTAGTCGGCCACCAGCGGGTTCCCCACCCACTTCTCGGGCAGTTCCCCCGGCAGCGCACCCTTGCCGTGGCGGTTGGAGATGACGCCGTAGGGGACCCGCAGCGCCAGGTCCAGCACCTCGACCTTCAGGACGTCCCCGGGCAGGGCGCCGTCCACCGCGACGGGGCGGTTCACGACGTGCGGGCCGGGGCCGTCGTGCGGGACCTGCGCGGCGATGGCGACCGCGTCGTCCAGGACGTCCTCGGCGGCGACGCCGAAACCGGAGAAGTAGGCGCGCGGGTCCTTGCCCTGGTCCTCCAGGATCCCCTCGTGCGACACGGTGTCCAGCGTCACGACGTCCCCGGGGGAGACGACCACCGACGGTGCGGTGTCGCGGTTCGGCAGGTGGCCCCACAGGACGTTGCCGGGCGTGGAGGCGACGTAGGCGCCCCGCCGGGGGCCGCTGCCGGGTTGCAGGACACCCGGGACCAGCAGGGCGTTCGCCGCCGAGGTGCCCGTCGTGGCGGCGAGGGCGCCGGTGCCGAGGGTGACGCCCGCGGCGGCGCGCAGCAGCGAACGGCGGGCGGGGAGCAGGGGGTGGGAGGACATGGCGGCATGTCAGCAGGTCGCTGTGACGCAGCTGTGTCCTCGCTGTTTCCTCGGGGTTTCAGCGGGAGGCGCGGACCAGCCCGGCCGCGGCCTCGGCCTCCAGCGCGGCGAGGTCGACCAGCAGGCTCGCCTCGCCGTGGAGGCGGTCGCTGAGGGCGTCCACCCCCGGTGACAGCAGCGTCAGGTCCCCCCGCTCGGCGAGGTCGGCGAAGATGCCGTCGTTGCTGACGACCACGAACTCCACCGGGTCGGGCACGTCGCGCGCGGCCGCCAGCAGCGCCAGGTCCGCGACGTCGGCGCCGTCGGGGACGGCCTGCGCGCGGTCGGCGAACTCCTCCAGCCACGGCCGGGCGCGGGCGACGGCCCCGACCTGACCGGCCAGCGCCACCCGGTCGGCCTGCCGGGCCAGGTCCAGGACCACCGCGAGCCGGGCCCGCAGCCGGGCCGGGCCCGCGCGCAGGTTGTCCAGGTCGACCAGCAGCACGCGCGTCGCGCCCTGCCCCGCCCACACGGGGTACCCGCGGACGAGTTCGCGCAGGGCGTCGCTCAGCGGGTCCGGGCCGACCCGGACGACGTCGTCGGGCAGGTCGGCGAGGTCGAACCACTCGTAGTCGGCGTACTCGCCCGGCGCCCCGCCCAGTCCCATGGGTCAACCCTCCCACTGCCGCCGTCGGTCCGGTTCACCAGCCGCGTTCGCGCCACTGCGCCAGGTGCGGGCGCTCGGCGCCGAGGGTGGTGGGGGCGCCGTGGCCGGGGTGGACGACGGTGTCGTCGTCGAGCACGCCGAACAGGCGCTCGGTGACGTCGGTGAGCAGGCGGTCGAAGGCCTGCGCGTCACCGAAGGTGTTCCCGACGCCGCCGGGGAACAGCGAGTCTCCGGTGAAGAGGTGGTCGGGGCCGTCGGGGTCGCGCAGCAGCAGCGCGACCGAGCCGGGGGTGTGGCCGCGCAGGTGGATCACCTCCAGCTGCACGTCGCCGACGCGGAGGACGTCGCCGTGGACGAGGCGCTGCTGGACGGGCAGGGGCAGGTGGTCGGCGTCGTCGTCGCCGGCGGCGGTGCGGGCGCCGGTGGCCTCCACGACGGCGGCGAGCGCCCCGACGTGGTCGTGGTGGCGGTGGGTCGTGACGACGAGGTCGAGGTGGCCGTCGACGAGGGCGAGCAGCGTCTCGGGTTCGGCGGCGGCGTCCACCAGGAGCCGCCGGCCGGTGCTGCGGCAGCGGACGGCGTAGGCGACGTTGTCCATCTCGCCCACGTGGGCTTCGTCGAGGACGGCGGTGGCGGTCGTCGTGGAGGCCATGGCGCGACGCTACCGAGGGCGTCCTCAGCGCGGGCCGGTGGCCTCGCGGGTGACCTCGCGGGTGGCCGGTCCGCGCAGGTCGACGACGGTGGGCGCGGGCTGGTGGTGGGCGTGCAGCCGGCGGGCGAGGGCGACGGCGAACGCCATCGTGCACAGGCCGTAGAAGGCGGCGCGGGGCCCGTGGCCCTGGGCGGCGAACCCGCCGGTGAGGGCGAGGCAGCCGAGGGCACCGATGAGGTGCACGAGGTCCATGAAGGATCGCCAGACGGCCACGGGACGATCCTGTCCCGGGACGGGGCGTCGTGCACGGCGCCCGCGGGAAGTCCACCGGCCCGGTCCACCCGACTTCACGCTGGGTCGCACGCTCAAACTCTACGTAACGATCAGGTGACGTGCTCCCCGGAACGGCCGGGCGGACGTGCACGCCCGGCCGATCCCCGCCAAGCTCGGAGCACCGTCCCGCGTCGCCGCGACCCCGACCGGCCCGGACCCCGGCGACGCAGGGCGACGAGCCGTCCCGAGCGGAGGAGTCCCCTTGCACCGCAACGCAGTCGCCGTCGCCGAGGCCTTGCGCAAGGCCGGCGCGGCCGGTGAGGTCGTCGAACTCACCTCCGCGGCGCGGACCGCGGCCCAGGCCGCGGACGCGCTCGGCTGCCCGGTCGGGGCGATCGCGAACAGCCTGGTGTTCCTCGCCGACGGCGAGCCGGTGCTCGTGCTGACCAGCGGCGGGCACCGCGTCGACGTGCCGACGACGGCGGCCGCCCTCGGCGCGCGCGAGCTCAGCCGCCCCAAGGCCCCGGCGGTGCGGGCCGCGACCGGCCAGCCGATCGGCGGGGTCGCGCCGGTCGGGCACCCGCGGCCCCTGCGCACCGTCATCGACGTCGACCTGCTGCGCCACGACGTCGTGTGGGCGGCGGCGGGGACCCCGCACGCGGTGTTCCCCACGACGTTCGCCGAGCTCGTGCGGATCTGCGACGCCGAACCCGTCCGCGTCGCCTGAGCCCCCGACGACCGACGGCCCGCCGTCCCCGCAGCGCGTGCGGGGACGGC
>NZ_JBJLSK010000059.1:0-10245 GCF_050871965.1 Kineococcus lubricus | reverse complement strand
CCCCCCCCCCCCCCCCCCCCCCCCCCCCCCCCCCCCCCCCCCCCCCCCCCCCCCCCCCCCCCCCCCCCCCCCCCCCCCCCCCCCCCCCCCCCCCCCCCCCCCCCCCCCCCCCCCCCCCCCCCCCCGCGGCCGGTCAGGCGCCGAGCTGGATGCTGCCGCCGGGGATCGCCGCCAGCAGGGCCCGGGTGTACTCCTGCGCCGGGTTCGCGAAGACCTCCTCGACGGAGGCGTGCTCGACGAGCCGGCCGCGCTGCATGACCACGACGTCGTCGGCGATCTCCCGGACGACGGCCAGGTCGTGCGTGATGAACAGGTACGTCAGCCCCAGCTCGGCCTGCAGGTCGTTGAGCAGGCTCAGGATCTGCCCCTGCACCAGGACGTCGAGGGCGGAGACCGCCTCGTCGCACACCACGACCTCCGGCTGCAGCGCGAGGGCCCGCGCGATGGCGACGCGCTGGCGCTGCCCGCCGGACAGCTCGTTGGGGTAGCGCCGCAGCGAGCTCTGCGGCAGGGCGACCTTGTCGAGCAGGTCGCGCACGCGCGCCTCGCGGCTGGCGGCGTCGCCCACCCCGTGCACCCGCAGCGGCTCCTCGACGGAGCGGAAGATGCTCCAGCTGGGGTCCAGCGACCCGTACGGGTTCTGGAAGATCGGCTGCACCCGGCGGCGGAACGCGAACCGCTGCTTGCGGTCGAGCGTCGTGATGTCGACCCCGTCGAACCGGACCTCGCCCCGGGTGACCGGCAGCAGGTTCAGCACCATCTGCGCGACGGTCGACTTGCCCGACCCGGACTCCCCCACGACGGCCAGGGTGGTCCCCCGCCGCACCGAGAAGCTCACGTCGTCGACGGCGAGCAGCTTCTCCCCGCGCGCGCCGGCGCCCCGGATGACGAACTCCTTCGTCAGGTTCCGGACCTCGATGACGTCGGCCGTCACCTGCTCCGGGACCTCGACGGGCGTCTGCGCGGCGACGATGTCGTGGGCGTCCAGGGCCCGCGCCTCGGCCTGCTCGACGATCTGCGCGCGGTGCTGCGACTGCATGCGCCGCGACGCCAGGGAGGGCGCCGCGGACACCAGCCGCTGCGTGTACGGGTGCTGCGGGCTCTGCAGGATCTGCAGCGCCGGCCCGGACTCGACGACCTGGCCCTTGTACATGACGACGAGGTGCTCGGCCCGCTCCGCGGCCAGGCCCAGGTCGTGGGTGATGAGCAGCACGGCGGTGCCGAGCTCGGAGGTCAGGGAGTCGAGGTGGTCGAGGATGCCGCGCTGGACGGTGACGTCGAGGGCCGAGGTCGGCTCGTCGGCGATGAGCAGCCGCGGCCGCGACGCCAGCCCGATGCCGATGAGGGCGCGCTGGCGCATGCCGCCGGAGAACTCGTGCGGGTACTGCTTGTAGCGGCGGGCCGCGTCGCCCAGCCCGGCCTCGCCGAGGACCTCGATCGCCCGCTTCCTCGCCGCGGCGCCCTTGGCGATGCCGTTGGCCTCGATGGCCTCCTTGACCTGGAACCCGATGTTCCACACGGGGTTCAGGTTCGACATCGGGTCCTGCGGGACCAGCCCGATGTGCTTGCCGCGCAGCGCGACGTGCTCGCGGGTGGAGGCGTGCGCGATGTCCTTGCCGTCGAAGAGGATCTCCCCGCCGACGACCTGGCCCGAGCCGGGCAGCAGGCCGATGACGGCCATCGCCGACGTCGACTTGCCCGACCCGGACTCCCCGACGATGGCGACGGTCTGCCCGGGGTAGACGGTGAAGCTCGCGCCGCGGACGGCGTGCACGGCCCGGCCGCCGGAGCGGAAGTCGACCTGGAGGTCCTTGACCTGCAGCAGCGGCCGGCTGCGGTCCACCGGCTGCGACGAGGTGCTGGCGCTCATCGGGTGCGGCCCTTCGGGTCGAGGGCGTCGCGCAGCGCGTCGCCGAGCATCAGGAACGACAGGACCGTCAGCGACAACCCGATCGAGGGCCACAGCAGGACCATCGGGTCGGTGCGCAGGGTCGCGCGGGCGTTGGAGATGTCACCGCCCCAGGACACGATGCTGGGTGGCAGCCCCAGGCTCAGGAACGACAGCGTCGCCTCGGCCGCGATGAACGTCCCCAGCGAGATCGTCGCGACGACGATGACCGGCCCGAGGGCGTTGGGCACGACGTGCCGCACGAGGGTGCCCAGCCGGCTCAGCCCCAGCGACTTCGCGGCGGTCACGTACTCCGCGGACCGGACCTGCAGGACGGCGCTGCGCATGATGCGCGCCACCTGCGGCCAGCCGAACAGGGCGAGCGTGAGGGCCACGGTGACGACGTTGCGGCTCTTGAGGGTCTGCAGCAGGACGATGGCGCCCAGGATCAGCGGCAGCGCGAAGAAGATGTCCGCGACGCGCGAGAGCAGCGCGTCGAGCCAGCCGCCGAAGAACCCGGCGAGCGCGCCGACGACCCCGCCGACGACGACCACCATGAGCGTCGTGAGGATCCCCACGCTCACCGACGCCCGGGCGCCGTAGACGACGCGCGCGTAGACGTCGGTGCCGCCGCGGGTGACCCCGAGCGGGTGCTCGGAGGACGGCCCCTGCAGGGCGACGGACAGGTCCACGAACCGCGGGTCGGTCGAGGTGAACCAGGAGGGGAACAGCGAGACGACGACGAGCACCAGGATGATCAGGCTCGAGACGATGAACAGCGGGCGCTTGCGCAGCTGCTTCCACGCGTCGGTGAACAGCCCGCCGCCGGGGGCCGACTCGTCGACGGCGTCGACCGCCGCCAGCGGTGTCTCCTCCAGGGGAGCGACGAAGTGCTCCTGGCCGGGGCGGACCGCGACGGGTCCGGTGTTCTTCTCAGACATAGCGGATCCTCGGGTCCAGGACGGCGTACAGCAGGTCGACGACGAGGTTGGCCAGGAGGTAGACGAGCACCAGGATCGTCACGACCGACACCACCGTCGGCCCCTCCTGCCGGATGACCGACTGGTAGAGCAGGTTGCCGACCCCGGGGACGTTGAAGATGCCCTCGGTGACGATCGCCCCGCCCATCAGCGCCCCGAGGTCGGTGCCCAGGAACGTCACGACGGGGATGAGGGAGTTGCGCAGCACGTGCACCGTCATGACCCGCGGGCGCGACAGCCCCTTCGCGGTCGCCGTGCGCACGTGGTCGGCCGACAGGCCCTCGGCCACGGAGTTCCTCGTCAGCCGCAGCACGTAGGCGAAGGACAGCGCCCCGAGCACCGCACCGGGCAGCAACAGGTCGACCAGGGCGGGGTCGCCGCCCACGGTGGACCGCACGATGCCCCACTTGACCCCGATGAAGTACTGGCCGACGAAGCCCAGGACGAACACCGGGATGCCGATGACGATGAGCGAGAGGAACAGGACGGTGGAGTCGAACAGGCCGCCGCGGCGCAGGCCGGCGAGGAAGCCGAAGGCGATGCCGAAGACGGCCTCGATGACGAGCGCGACCACGGCCAGCTTGATCGTCACCGGGAAGGCCCGGGTGATCTGGTCGATGACCGGTTGCCCGGAGAACGAGGTGCCGAAGTCGAACGTGAAGATGCCCTTGAGGAAGAGCAGGTACTGCACGAAGAAGGGCTTGTCGAGGTTGTACTGCGCCGTCAGCGCCGCGCGGGCGCTCTCGCTGACGGGCTTGTCCCCGAACAGGGCGAGGATCGGGTCACCCGGGAGCAGGAACACCAGGGCGTAGATGAGGAGCGTGGCTCCGAAGAAGACGGGCACCATCTGCAACAGACGGCGCCCGATGTACCAACCCATCACGAGCCTCCTCGGGGGACGACCTTCCGTGGCCGCCCCGGCCTACAACGTCGGACACAGTGTCGCGCTCGCGTGCTGACGCGAGAACGGGGGTGGGCCGGCGAACCGACCCACCCCCGGACCTCAGGTCAGGACTTGGTGATCTGGTAGTACAGCGGGACGCTGTTCCAGCCGAACTCGACGTTCTTCGCCGACTCGCCGAAGCCGCCCGCGGCGTTGGCGTACCAGAGCGGGATCACCGGCAGGTCGGTGAACAGGATCGTCTGCGCCTGCTGCAGGATCTTGTTGGCCTCGTCCTGGTCGGTCGTGCCCGCGGCCCGGTTCAGCAGCGCGTCGAACTCCGGGTTGGAGTAGTCGCCGTCGTTGGACCCGGCGCCCGTGGCGTACAGCGGGGCGAGGAAGTTGTACAGACCCGGGTAGTCGGCCTGCCAGCCGGTGCGGAAGGCACCCGAGATCGTGCGGTTGGTGATCTCGGTGCGGATCTGCGCGAAGGTCGGGTAGGGCTTGCCCTCGGCCTGGATGCCCAGCACCTGGCGCAGGCCCGCGGTCACCGCGTCGACCCACGCCTGGTGGTCGCCGTCGCTGTTGTAGGCGATGGTGAAGGTGCTGCCGTTCCAGGGGGCGATGGCGTTGGCCTGCTCCCACAGCTGCTTGGCCTTGGCCTCGTCCAGGGACAGGACCTCGTTGCCCTCGACGGTCTCGGAGTAGCCGGCGATGACCGGGGACGTGAAGTCCTTGGCCGGGGTGCGGGTGTCGTTGAAGACCGTCTTGCAGATCTGCGCGCGGTCGAAGGCGTAGCTGAACGCCTGGCGGCGCAGCTTGCCCTCCTCACCGCCGAACCCGGGCAGGGTCTCGGGGATGCAGAACGACTGGAAGATGGCGGCGGGCTGGTTCACGGCGCCCTCGCCGAGGTCGTCGGTGAAGGTCAGCAGCGCCGAGCTGGGCACGGTGTCCAGGACGTCGAGGTCACCGCCCTGCAGCGCGGCGTAGGCCGCGTCGAAGGTCTCGTAGAACAGGAAGGCCAGCGAGTCGTTCTGCGCCTTGCGCGGCCCGTCGTAGTTCTCGTTCGGGACGAAGTCGATCCGGACGTTGTGCTGCCAGGCGCCTTCCTCCTTCAGCTTGTACGGGCCGTTGCCGATCGGGTTCTCGCCGTACGCCTTGATGTCGGCGAAGGCCGACTCCGGCAGCGGGTAGAAGGCCGAGTAGCCCAGGCGCAGCGGGAAGTCGGACTCCGGCTGGACGAGCTTGACGGTGAAGGTGGTGTCGTCGACGACGGTCAGCCCGCTCATGGTCTGGGCGGTGGGCGGCTCGGCCTGGACGGCCTCGAAGCCCTCGATGGGCTCGAAGAAGTAGCTGGAGAGCTGCGCGTTGGTGCCCAGGGCGCCGTAGTTCCAGGCGTCGACGAAGGACTTGGCGGTGACGGCGCTGCCGTCGGAGAACTTCTGCCCGGCCTTGAGCTTGATGGTGTAGTTCTGCGCGTCGGTGGACTCGATGGAGTCGGCGACGTCGTTCTCGGGGGTGCCGTCCGCCTTGTAGTAGACGAGTCCGGCCCACAGCGAGTCGAGCAGGCGACCGCCGCCGACCTCGTTGGTGTTGGTGGGGACCAGCGGGTTCTGCGGCTCGGTGCCGTTGACGACGACGGCGCCGCCGCTGCCGCCGCTCTCGCCACCGCCGGAGCCCTCGTCGTCGTTGCCGCCGCAGGCCGCGAGCGTCGACAGGGCCGCGATGCCCAGGACGCCCTTCAGCCCGTTGCGGCGGCTGAACGCGGAACCGGCCACGACGCCGATGCGTTCGACGGCTGCACGACCGTCCTTCTCGAAGCTGCTCAAGGTGGAACTCCTCCTCGCAAGCATGACTGGGTGGGCACGTTGCCCATCTGCGGCGACCCCCGACGAGCAGGATGTCCACCTCTACAGGTCGGGCAGCACGTTAACACCCGGTCAACCCAATTCCCGACGTGCGTGAACACTGATGCCGCGCGTGCGCGAGCACGGACGCCAGTGTCTCCCGTCCGGACGCGGCCCGCACGCGCGCGATCACTCACCGCGACGTGCAGCAGCTGGTGAAGGTGCAGGTCAGCGCGCCGGGGACCCGCTCGCGGGGGCGAGGTAACGATGTCGTTGCGGTCTCGTCGAGGCTCGCGCACGGACGTCGGGAGCGGTGGGATCCCCGTCGACCCCACCGCCCGAGAATCATGGCGCACCCGGGCGGGTGCCCCCGCCCCCGCGGCCGTCCCGTCGGTGGATCGAGACCCGATCGTGTCCCGGCGGACACGACCGGGGGTGGTCGGACCCGATCAGACGTTGAAGCGGAACTCCACGACGTCCCCGTCGGCCATGACGTACTCCTTGCCCTCGATGCGGACCTTGCCCGCGGCCTTCGCCTCGGCCATCGACCCGGCCGCGACCAGGTCCTCGAAGGAGACGACCTCGGCCTTGATGAAGCCGCGCTGGAAGTCGGTGTGGATGACGCCGGCGGCCTGCGGGGCCGTCCACCCCTGGTGGATCGTCCAGGCCCGCGACTCCTTCGGGCCGGCGGTCAGGTACGTCTGCAGGCCGAGGGTGGCGAAGCCGACGCGGGCCAGCTGGTCCAGGCCCGACTCGGTCTGGCCCACCGACTCCAGCAGCTCGGCGGCCTCCTCCGCGGACAGCTCCACCAGCTCCGACTCCAGCTTGGCGTCCAGGAAGACCGCCTCGGCCGGGGCCACCAGGTCGCGCAGCTGCTGCTTGCGGTCCTCGTCGCCCAGGACCGTCTCGTCGACGTTGAAGACGTAGATGAACGGCTTCGTCGTCAGCAGGCCGAGCTCCTTGAGCAGCGGCACGTCGACGTCGTCGCCCTTCGTCGCGGCCGACAGCGGGCGCCCGGAGTCCAGGACGGCCTGCGCGGCGACGACGGCCCCCAGGACCGCCGGGTCGGCCTTCTTGCCCTTGACCTCCTTCTCCAGGCGCGGCTGCGCGCGCTCGAGGGTCTGCAGGTCGGCCAGCACCAGCTCGGTGTGGATCGTGGCGATGTCGTCACCGGGGTCGATGCTGCCGGCGACGTGGACGACGTCGGGGTCGACGAACGCCCGCGTCACCTGGCAGATCGCGTCGGCCTCGCGGATGTTGGCCAGGAACTTGTTGCCCAGGCCCTCACCCTCGCTGGCGCCCTTGACGATGCCCGCGATGTCGACGAACGAGACGGTCGCCGGGACCGTCTTCTCGCTGCCGAACAGCTCGGCCAGCCGGTCCAGCCGCGGGTCGGGCAGCGCCACGACCCCGACGTTCGGCTCGATCGTGGCGAACGGGTAGTTCGCCGCGAGCACGTCGTTCTTGGTCAGGGCGTTGAAGAGCGTGGACTTGCCGACGTTGGGCAGTCCGACGATGCCGATGGTGAGAGCCACGAGTACCGGAGCCTACCCGGCTTCGGAGACGAGGAACCTCCGCAGCTGCCCGACGTCCTGGAACGACGTCAGCTGCTCGTCGCTGAACTGCACCCCGAACTCCGCCTCCAGGGAGAACATGATGTTGATGTGCGCCAGGGAGTCCCACCCGGGCACGTCGGCGGCCGTCGTGGAGTCGGCCAGCGCGACGTCCTCGCGGCCCAGGACCTCCTGGAACACCCGGCGCATGCGGGTCTCGACGTCGTCGTTCGCGCGGTCGTTCGTCGTGGAGCTCATCGTGCGGTTCCCACCTTCTCCTCGTCGTTGCTCCTGGCTCCCGGGACGCCCACCGGCCCGCGCGGGTCCACGACCCGCTCGACGGCGATGAGCCCCGGGGTGGTCACGGTCGCCGGCAGCGCCAGCTCCCAGTGCGTCGTCCCGTCCTCGTCCCGGCCGGCCGGGCGGGCGCCGAGGCGCTCGTACAGCCCGGCGACCTGGGCGTTCTTGGCGCTGGGCACGTACGTGCCGCGCACCGCGGTGCACCCCAGCGCCTGCGCGGCCTCCACCAGCACCGCGAAGACCTCGTCCTCCACGGTGCGGCCGATGACGCGGCAGCTCATGAGCCAGCTGTCGACGTCGAGCACGTCCCCGTCGCGGCGGGCGAGCAGGACGGCGACGACCCCGTGGTCGGCGAACCGGTCGCGCACCCGCACGACCAGCGAGGTCCACGCCGGGTCGGCGGCCATCGCCCGGACGTCGGCGAGCGAGTGCCGCCGCGTGGTGAGGTTGAACTGGTTCGTCTTGCCGAGCAGCTGCGCGACCCGGGCGACGTTGTCCTCCCCCAGGGCGTGCACCTCGGCGCGCATGTCGAGGGAGGCGAGGTACTCCTCCAGCGTCCCGGCCCCCTCCCGCGCGGCGACGGCCTGCGCCCGGGCCCGGTACTGCGCGGTCCGCGCGGCGTCCTCGGCCGTCAGGGCGTCGGTCTCGAAGAACGGGTAGGCCGCGAGCGCCGCGACGTACCCGGCCGGGTCGGTGGGCAGCGCGACGACGTCGACGTCGGGGACGAGCTCGCGCACGGCCTCGCGCTCGGCGGGGTTGTCGTCGACGAAGACGAGCGCGTCCTCGCCGATGCCGAGGGTCGCGGCGATCTCGCGCAGGGCGGTGGGCTTGTCGCCCCAGCTCGCCTTCAGGACGGCGACGTCGTCGAGCCGCACGAGCATGTCGGGGTTCTGCTCGAACACCTCCCGCACGTGCTGCTCGTCGTTCTTCGAGCTCACCGCCAGGACGACGCCCTTGTCCTTCAGCTCCAGCACGTACCGCTGGAAGGCGCTGAAGGCCTCCCCGCGCGCGCCGTGGCCGACCTCGACGCCGTGCGGGCCCAGCTCGCCGAGGACCCCGCCCCACAGCGTGCCGTCGAGGTCGAGGACCAGGCACTTGCGCGAGCGCCCGAGCTGCGCGCCGATGACGGCCGCGGTCTGCTGGGCCAGCAGCGGCACGCACCCCAGCGCCACCGACTGCTTCGCGGCGTGCACGTACCGGGCGTCGGTCCAGGTGCGCTTGCCGACGGTGCTCGCCAGGCGTTCGCAGTCGACGACGGCGACCCCCTGCGCCGCAGGCGATCCGGCGGCCTCCCCGAGGCGCTCGGCGAAGCGCCGCAGCATCGCGGGGCGGGCCCCGGGGGTCCGGGCGGCCAGGTGCCCCAGGGCGACGTCGGCGGGCAGCACGACGCCGTGCTGCACGACGCGGGCCCCGAACGCCTCCCGGGCCCGGTCCCACAGGGCGGTCCAGCGCGCCAGCTCGGCCTCGACGACGGCCTCGGGGTCGTCGCTGCGCGCCGGCAGGTCGACGGCGCCGGCGTCGACGGCGAGGACCACCACGTCGGGGTCGAAGGCGTGCAGCGCGCTGGTCGGGTCGAGCAGCTCGGTGCGGAACTGCCCGTACCCGCACTCGTGGACCTCGACGTCGACCCCGGCGCGCGCGCACGCCAGCGGCAGCAGCTGGGTGAGCTGGGTGGTGGTGTAGCTGCCCAGGACGGCCACCCTGGCCCGGCGCGGGGCCGGGCCGAGCTCGGCGCGCACCGACTCCCAGACCCGGCCGGCGCCGAGCCAGACGGCGAAGTCGGCCCCGGCGCCGGTCACGGCGGCGTCGGTGGCCGCGAAGGCCCACTGCGCGGCGCGGCGCGCGTCACCGGGTTCCCCCCGGTCGCGGTAGGCCCGGGCCAGGTCCAGGCAGGCGCGCGGGGCCGGGACCGGTGTGGTCCCGACGGCGGCGAGCGCCTCGCGGATCGTGTCCGCCTCCATGGTCGTTCTCCCCCCTGTGGTTCCGTCCGTGCGGTTCAGGACGCGACGGTGTCCGTGGTCGCCCCGGTGGGGCGCGGTTGCGGTTTGAGGACGCGCGCGGGCGGGGCGAACGCCGCGGCCCCCGCCGGGACGTCGGTGCTCACGACGGCGTTCGGTCCGATGGAGGCGCCGTCGCCGACGGTGATGGCCCCCAGCAGCACCGCCCCCGGCCCGATGGAGACGTCCCGGCCGATGTGCGGGACGGACTCGCGGCGGGTCGCGTCGTTGGTGAAGCCCAGGGTGATCCCCGAGCGCAGCGTCGAGTCGTCCCCGATGACCGCGAAGGCCGGGATCTGCACGGCCTGGTGGTGGCCGATGGCCACGCGGCGGCCGATGACCGCCTCGTCGGCGATCTCCGTGCCGTAGAGGTTCTGGATGACCAGCCGGTTCACCAGCCGGTGCGCCACCTTCACGGCGGTCCGCAGCGGCGCGGGCCGGCCCAGACCCCAGAAGCCGATGCGGTGCACGAGCAGGGCGTGGAAGCCCGGGTGCACCAGCGAGCGGGAGTGCCGCTCGAAGTCCTCCTTGATCAACGTCCGCAGCGGGGCCGTCGAGGCGGCCTCGGCCACCCCCACCCCGTGTCGGATGCCGCTCTGGCTGTCGTGCCCCACGTCGTCCCCCCATCTCACGTCGGGTCAACCCTCACGTGGCGTCACTGTAGCGGCGACGGAGATCCGGACCGCAGGGACCCGCGCGGGGGGGGGGGGGGGGGGGGGGGGGGGGCCCCCCCGCCCCCCGCCCCCTCGCCCCCCCGAGCATCCAATGCCTCGCAACACCACAACAAACACCCGCACGCA
>NZ_JBJLSK010000058.1:0-11987 GCF_050871965.1 Kineococcus lubricus | reverse complement strand
GCCCCCGCGGCCACCGCGCCCACCCGCCCCCCCCCCGCCCCCCCGCGCGCCCGCACCCCCCCCCCCCCCCCCCCCCCCCCCCCCCCCCGCCCCCCCCCCCCCCCCCCCCCCCCCCCCTCGTCGTCCCCCCTGCGCCCGTGCGGGCGCACGGTCACCAGCGGGCGACCTCGTCGGCGTCGTAGGTCCACACCGCGCCGTCGGAGAGCACGGTGACGTCCGCGGCGTGACCGGACAGGCCGCGCGCGGACGCGGCGGCGGTCACCCGGCCCAGGGCGTGCCGGGCGGCGCCCTCGGCGTCCAGCCCGTCGGCGTCGACGCTGATGACGACGTCGTGCGCGGGTGCGTCCACGCTCTCCACCCGCGGGTGGGCGACGTGCAGGTCGGCGACCAGGCCGGCCAGCGCGCCCTCGGGCCAGACCTGGTCCTCGTGCAGACGCACGTAGACGGCGTACTCGTGCTCGCTGGACTCCTCCACGAGGTCCTCGACCTCGTGCTCGAAGTCGCTCCGGTGCTGCGGTTCCTGCGTGTTCACGCGGTCATCGTGGGACCACCGGGCGGCCCGCGCACGTCGGGACCGTCGACCCGGGGTGACGATCCGGTGACCGCTGCGCGGACGGCGCGCCCCAGGCGTCGCGCACCGGGCCGGGCGCAATAGGGTCGGGGCATGCGCAGAGCGAAGATCGTCTGCACCCTCGGACCCGCTGTGGCGGGTCCCGAAGGGTTGCGGTCACTGGTGGACGCCGGGATGGACGTCGCCCGGATGAACCTGAGCCACGGCTCCCACGACGACCACAGGGCGAACTTCGAGGGGGTGCGTGCCGCCGCCGAGGCCACCGGCCGGGCGGTCGCCATCCTCGCCGACCTCCAGGGTCCGAAGATCCGCCTCGGGAAGTTCGCCGACGGCCCCCACGACCTCGCCGTCGGGGACGTCTTCACCATCACCACCGAGGACGTGGTGGGGACGAAGGACGTCTGCTCCACCACGTACAAGGGCCTGACCGGTGACGTCGGGGTGGGGGACCGCATCCTCATCGACGACGGCAAGGTCGGCCTCGAGGTCACCGCCGTCGACGGCCCCCGCGTCGTCACGAAGGTCACCGTCCCCGGCCCGGTGAGCAACAACAAGGGCATCAACCTGCCCGGCGTGGCCGTGAGCGTCCCGGCGCTGTCGGAGAAGGACGTCGAGGACCTGCGGTTCGCCCTCCGCCTCGGCGTCGACCTCGTCGCGCTGTCCTTCGTGCGGTCGGCGGCCGACGCCGACGACGTGCACCGGATCATGGACGAGGAGGGGATCACCGTCCCCGTCATCGCCAAGGTCGAGAAGCCGCAGGCCGTCGACAACCTCCGCGAGGTCGTCGCGGCCTTCGACGGCATCATGGTCGCCCGCGGCGACCTGGGCGTCGAGCTGCCCCTGGAGGAGGTGCCGCTGGTCCAGAAGCGCGCCATCGAGCTGGCGCGCCGGCAGGCCAAGCCCGTCATCGTCGCGACCCAGATGCTCGAGTCGATGATCACCGCCCCGCGGCCCACGCGGGCCGAGGCCTCCGACTGCGCCAACGCCGTCCTCGACGGCGCCGACGCGCTCATGCTCTCGGGGGAGACCAGCGTCGGGGCGTTCCCCTTCGAGGCCGTCCGCACGATGGCCCGGATCATCGAGAACACCGAGACGCACGGCGCGGACCGCATCGCGGCGCTGGGCACCGTGCCGCACACCAAGGGCGGCGCCATCACGCTGGCGGCCTCGGAGATCGGCAAGCAGCTCGACGCCAAGCTCCTGGTGACCTTCACCCAGTCCGGTGACTCCGCCCGCCGGCTGTCCCGGCTGCGGTCCGGGATCCCGCTGGTGGCGTTCACGGCGGAGGAGACCACCCGCCGCCGCCTGGCGCTGTCCTGGGGGGTCGACTCGCAGTACGCGGCGTTCATCTCGACCACCGACGAGATGGTCAAGGAGGTCGACCGCCGCCTGCGCGAGACCGGCCGCTGCACGATCGGCGACCTGGTCGTCATCGTGGCCGGTGCCCCCCCGGGGATCGTGGGCTCGACCAACGCCGTGCGCGTGCACCGCATCGGCGACGCGACGTCGGGCGTCTCGCAGGCGTACGCCTGACCGGGCGGCGGTGGTCCCGCGGGGCCACCGCCGCACCCGCCCGGACGCGCGAGAGCCCCGGAGCGCGGTGCTCCGGGGCTGTCCCGACGGGGTGCCCTGGGTGGGATTCGAACCCACACTGGATCGAGTTTGAGTCGATTGCCTCTGCCGGTTGGGCTACCAGGGCCGACCCCGCGAGGGGTGCGGCGATCACCTTACCGGGGGAGCGCGCGTGCTCCCGAACGCCCCCGCCACCACGACCAGTCGTAGTAGTCCCGACGCACCGACTAGGATGCCCCGCGTGACGAACACTGCCGACACCCCCGCCACGCCCGCCACGACCACACGTCGGGTGGTCGTCGCGGAGGACGAGGCCATCATCCGTCTCGACATCGTCGAGATGCTCACCGAGGCCGGCTACGACGTCGTCGGCCAGGCCGGTGACGGCGAGCAGGCCGTGGCCCTCGCCGAGGAGCACAAGCCCGACCTGGTGGTCATGGACATCAAGATGCCCGTCCTGGACGGCATCTCGGCCGCCGAGCGCATCGCCAAGGCGCGCATCGCGCCGGTCGTGCTCCTGACGGCCTTCTCGCAGGCCGAGCTCGTCGAGCGGGCCCGCGACGCCGGGGCGATGGCCTACGTCGTGAAGCCGTTCACCTCCGCCGACCTGCTGCCGGCCGTCGAGATCGCCGTGAGCCGCTACCAGCAGATCATGGCCCTCGAGGACGAGGTCGCCGACCTCGCCGACCGGTTCGAGACCCGCAAGCTGGTCGACCGCGCCAAGTCGAAGCTGCAGACGCAGTTCGGCATGAGCGAGCCCGAGGCGTTCCGCTGGATCCAGAAGACCTCGATGGACAAGCGCCTGACGATGCGCGAGGTCGCCACCACCGTCATCAGCGCGGGCGACGACCGGTCCTGACCCGCACGGTCCCCGACGGCCCCGACACCGCCCGCGGTGTCGGGGCCGTCGTCGTCCCGGCGTCCGCGTCGTCCCGGCGTCGTCGCCGGCGTGCCGGGAACGGTCCACGGACCGCGCTCATCTGCTCACCCGGAGCGCCCACGGGTGGCCGTTGTGTGTAACGAGCCGATGAACACGCAGGCAGAACCCACCCGGAGCGTGCACGAACCCTTAGTGTTCACCACGGCTCCACCGCTCCCGGGTGGCGCTCACGGGAACGCGCGTCGTGGCGCGTGGCCCCGTGCCCTCTCCTCCAGGAGGACGAACCAGTGCGCTCCATCGTCAAACTCGCGGCCCCCGCCGCGGTGGCCGCCCTCCTGCTCGCGGCCTGTGGCACCACCGGCGGTGACGAGACGTCGTCCGGGTCCGGAACCTCCGGCGGCGGCAGCAGCTGCCCGGACGGCATCAGCATCGGCTTCTTCGGGGCCCTCACCGGTCCGGACGCCAACCTCGGCGTCAACATCAACAACGGCGTGAAGCTCGCCGTGGACCAGCACAACGCCGAAGAGGGCGCGTGCCAGGTGACGCTGACCCCCTACGACTCCCAGGGCGACCAGAACCAGGCGCAGGGCCTGGCGCAGAAGGCCGCCGCCGACACCAAGGTCGTCGGCCTGGTCGGTCCGGCGTTCTCCGGCGAGTCCAAGGTCGCCGACCCGATCTTCGCCGACCCCGACGTCAACCTGGTGGCGATCACCCCCTCCGCCACCAACCCCTCCCTGGCCGAGAACGGCTGGAAGACCTTCTTCCGCGTCCTGGGCAACGACGCCACGCAGGGCCCGGCCGCCGCGCAGTACATCACCGAGACCCTCGGCAAGCAGAAGGTCTACGTCGTCGACGACTCCACCGAGTACGGCAAGGGCCTGGCCGACCTCGTCCGCGAGAGCCTCGGCAGCGCGGACATCAAGGACAACACCATCCAGAAGGGCCAGACGGACTTCTCCGCCGTCGTGGCCGACATCCGCGCCAGCGGTGCCGACGCGGTGTTCTTCGGCGGCTACTACGCCGAGGGCGGGCTGCTCCTGAAGCAGATGCGCGAAGCCGGCCTGAGCAACGACCAGGTCGCCTTCGTCAGCGACGACGGCGCCAAGGACCAGGGGCTCGTCACCGCCGCCGGGGAGGCCGCGGCCGAGGGCGCGCTGCTGACCTGCCCGTGCCTGCCGCCGGACAAGGCCGGGGGCACCTTCGTCCAGGACTACACCGCCGCCGTCGGCTCGGCGCCGGCCACGTACTCCGCCGAGGGCTACGACGCGGCGACGATCCTGCTCGAGGGCATCTCGGAGGGCAACGTCACCCGCGAGGACCTCCTGTCCTACGTCAAGAGCTACGACGCCCCCGGCGTCACCAAGCAGCTGAAGTTCGACGACAAGGGCGAGCCCAGCGAGATCAGCGTCTGGGCCTACAAGGTCGAGGGTGGTCAGATCGTGGCCGACCAGGAGATCAAGGTCTCCTGACCCGCTCACGGCCCCACCCGCCCCGCGCCGGTGGGGCCGTGCCGCGTCCGCGCGAGTCCCCCCGTCAGCTCACCTCACCCCGGGTGGTTCCCCTGTCCACGTTCCTCGACCTGACCTTCACGGGTCTGGTGATCGGCGCGATCTACGCCCTCTTCGCGCTCGGTTACACCCTCGTCTACGGCGTCCTCCGCCTGATCAACTTCGCCCACTCCGAGGTCTTCATGTGGGGCAGCTTCGGAGCCGTCTGGGCCATGACCCTCCTCGGTGCCCACTCCGGCCAGGGCTGGTTCGCCGCCATCGGGCTGCTGATCGTCGCCCTGATCGCTGCGATGGCCGTCAGCGGCGGCGTCGCGCTCGTCGTGGAGCGCGTCGCCTACCGCCGGTTGCGGGAGAAGAAGGCGCCGCCGCTGGTCGCGCTGATCTCCGCCATCGGGGCCTCGTTCATGCTCTCGGAGATCATGGGTCTGCGGGACCGGATCGCCGGCTGGGTCGGCCTCGACGGGGTGCTCGCCGACTACGTCCGCCAGGCCCGCGAGAACACCGCCTTCCCCAACCCGCTGCCCAACGTCCAGGTCCTGTCCGTGGGCGGGTTCGAGATCCGCAGCAACCAGCTCATCGTCCTGGTCGCGGCGATCCTCATGATGGTCGCCCTCGACCAGTTCGTCAGCCGCTCCCGGTTGGGGCGCGGGGTCCGCGCCGTGTCCCAGGACCCCGAGGCGGCGGCCCTCATGGGCGTCAACCAGAAGCGCGTCGTCCAGCTGACGTTCTTCATCGGTGGCCTGATGGCGGGTGCGGCGGCGCTGCTGTACCTGCTGCACATCGGCGTGACCCGCTTCAACGTCGGGTTCATCCTCGGCATCAAGGCCTTCACGGCCGCCGTTCTCGGCGGCATCGGCAACATCCGCGGCGCGCTCGTGGGCGGGCTCGTCCTGGGCCTGGCGGAGAACTACGCCACCTTCTTCGGCCTGGCCTCGTCCTGGAAGGACGTCGTGTCCTTCCTGCTGCTGGTCGTCGTCCTGCTGTTCCGGCCCACCGGCATCCTCGGCGAGTCCCTCGGGAAGGCCCGCGCATGAGCACCTCCGCCTCCACCGCGAAGGTGGCCAAGCCGACCTTCGCCGACCGGTGGAACAACCTGTCGAAGCCGGTCCAGGTCGTGGTCTGGGTCGCCATCGCCGTGGTCTTCTTCGTCCTGCCGCTGCTGAACCTGCCGATCGTGTCCACCCCCGACGCCGAGTTCGGCTCGGTGCTGGCCACCGTCGCCAACTACGCCCTCGTCGCCCTGGGCCTGAACATCGTGCTGGGCTACGCGGGTCTGCTCGACCTCGGGTACGTGGGTTTCTACGCCATCGGCGCCTACACCGTCGCCGTCGGCGGGTCCCTGCACGGGCAGATCAACTGGTTCGTGCTGATCGTCATGGCCGTCACCATCTCCACCGCGAGCGGTCTGCTGCTCGGAGCGCCCACCCTGCGGGTGCGGGGCGACTACCTGGCCATCGTCACCCTCGGCTTCGGTGAGATCATCCGGCTCACCGCGCTGAACTCGGAGTGGCTCAACCAGGCGCGAGGCATCACGGGCATCCCGCGCCCGCCCTCGACCGAGCTGTTCGGCCTGCCCAGCCTGGTCTGGGACGGGCTCACCGCGCAGGTGGACCTCGGTGAGGGAGCGCGCTCGGTCTTCCTGAAGTTCGGTCTGCTGGACGCGGTCCCGTACTACTGGCTGGCTCTGATCGTCATCATCCTCGTGCTCATCGCCGACAAGCTGCTGCAGAGCAGCCGGGTCGGGCGGGCCTGGGAGGCCACCCGCGAGGACGAGGAGGCCGCCGAGCTCAACGGTGTCCCCACGTTCCGCTTCAAGCTGCTGGCCTTCGCCATGGGCGCGTTCGTCGGGGGTCTGTCTGGGGCGCTGTACGCCTCCCGCATCGGGGCGATCAACCCCGACTCCTTCATGATCCAGCTGTCCATGATGTTCCTCGCCGCCGTCGTCATCGGTGGTCAGGGGAACCGGTGGGGCGCCATCGTCGGCGGTGTCGTCGTGGCCTACCTGCCCGAGCGGTTCCGCGAGTTCGCCGACTTCCGCATCGTCGTGTTCGGCCTGCTCCTGCTGCTGCTGGCGAACTTCCGGCCGCAGGGTCTGCTGCCGCCGCGCCGGGCCAAGCGCGCCCAGCGCGCCGACGCGGTCACCAAGGAACTCGAGGGGACGGAGGAGGGCGCTCGTGCCTGAGGCGACCAAGGACGGCGGGACCGGCACCCTGCGGGAGTTCGGTCCGCCGCTGCTCACGATGGAGAACGTGACCCTGCGCTTCGGCGGGGTCGTGGCGCTGAACGACGTCTCGTTCGACATCCGGCAGGGCGAGATCCTCGGCCTCATCGGGCCGAACGGGGCGGGCAAGACGACCTGCTTCAACGCCCTGACCGGCGTGTACCAGCCGACCGAGGGGCGGGTCGTGTTCGACGGCCAGCCGCTGGGCCGGCGCAAGCGGTACCAGATCAACCGGCTGGGGATCGCGCGGACGTTCCAGAACATCAGGTTGTTCGGGAACATGACGGCGCGCGAGAACGTGCTGGTCGGGGCCGACTCCCACCACCGCTCCGGGGTGATCAGCTCGCTGTTTCGCCTGCCCCGGCACCGCCGGGAGACGCGCGAGGGGAACGCGCTGGCCGACGAGCTGCTGGCGATGATGGACCTCTCGCACCGGGCGGACGACCTGGCGCGCAACCTCTCCTACGGCGAGCAGCGCCGCCTGGAGATCGCGCGGGCGCTGGCGACGAGACCGAAGCTGCTGTGCCTGGACGAACCCGCCGCGGGGTTCAACCCGGTCGAGAAGGAGCGGCTGATGGACCTCATCCGGGCGGTCCGCGACCGGGGCAACACCGTCCTGCTCATCGAGCACGACATGCGCCTGGTGATGGGCGTCACGGACCGCATCGTGGTCCTGGAGTTCGGGAAGAAGATCGCCGAGGGGTTGCCGGCGGACATCCGCGACGACCCGGCCGTCATCGCCGCCTACCTGGGCGTGGAGGACGACCAACTGCCTGCGGAGGACGGGGAACTGTGACCGATCAACTCGTCGTCTCGGACCTGAGCGTCAACTACGGCCGGATCGAGGCCATCCGGAACGTCTCCTTCACCGTCCCGCAGGGCGCCATCGCGACCCTCATCGGGGCCAACGGCGCGGGCAAGACCACGACGCTGAAGACCGTGTCGGGTCTGCGGACGGTCCGGACCGGGTCCATCGTGTTCGAGGGGGAGGACATCACCAAGGTCCCCTCGCACAAGCTGGTCACCAAGGGGCTGTGCCAGGCCCCCGAGGGCCGCGGGACGTTCGTGGGCATGACGGTCGAGGAGAACCTCGACATGGGTGCCTACACCCGCAAGGACCGGCGCACGGCGGCCTACAGGCAGGACCTGGACCGGGTCTTCAGCCTGTTCCCGCGGCTGGCCGAGCGTCGTTCCCAGTTCGCCGGGACGATGTCGGGCGGTGAGCAGCAGATGCTCGCCATCGGCCGGGCGCTGATGAGCCGCCCGCGCGTCCTGCTGCTGGACGAGCCGTCGATGGGGCTCGCGCCGAAGCTGATCCAGCAGATCTTCTCGATCATCGTGGAGATCAACCAGCAGGGCACGACGGTGCTGCTGGTGGAGCAGAACGCCGCGCAGGCCCTGCGGATCTCCGACGTGGCGTACGTTCTGGAGACCGGCACGGTCGTCCGCTCCGGCACCGGCGCCGCCCTGGCCGCCGACGACTCGATCCGCGCCGCCTACCTGGGCGGCGACGTCTGAGGTCGCGGTTCCGGCTCGCCCGCTCCACCCGCCCGCAGCGCCGTCCCGGCGCTGCGGGCGGTGCGCGTTCGGCTGCGCAGCGTCGGTCGTTCACCACACCGAGTGAAGGTCACGACGAGATCGCGACGGGATCTTCCCCCGCGGTCCGCCGTGCCCTAGTGTCCGGCGCAGTCGTCCTCGCGAACGGGGGCGGCCACCGGAGCGGGGGCCCGGTCTGCTCAGTCGTGCGTGCCCCGCGTGGGTGCGCCGCGCGGGAGGGGATCACGTGGCACGACCCGCAGTCGAGGTGCGCGACGCCGGTACCGACGACGTCGACGTCCTGATGGAGCTGTACGCCTCCGCCCGGTTCGACCAGGCGCAGCTGCGCGCCTCCGTCGAGCACGTGCGGTCCCGCCTGGTGCGGTCGCTGGAGCTCGGGGAGGTCCGCGTGCTGCTCGCCTTCCTCGGTCCCGAACCGGCCGGGTACGCGCTGGTGACCACGACCCCGCTGCTGCCGCTGGGCAACTGCGCCGGGCCCAGCATCGAGCACCTGCACGTCGTGCCGGGGCTGCGCCGCCGCGGGGTCGGCCGGGCGCTGCTGCGCCGGGCCGTGCACCTGGCCGAGAGCGAGGGCGCCGACCAGGTCGCCTGCACCGTCCTGCCCGGTGACCGCGAGTTCACCCGCTACGTGGCCCGCCTCGGTTTCGCCCCCGTCGTGGTGCGCCGCGCGGTGCCGCTGGCGGTCCTGCGCCGCCGGCTCTCCGACGGCCAGGCGGCCACCGCCTCCACGGGGGTCGTGGCCCGCCGCCGCTCCCTGCGGGCCCGGCTGGCCCGCGCCGGTGAGGCGCTGCAGGTCCCGACCGCGAGCTGAGCCGGGCGCGGGCCGGGGGCGTGTCCGGGGAGCTGACTACCCTGGCCGTCGTGACACCGCCTCCTGCGCGCACGACAGCCGCCAAGAAGACCGCCGGGAAGCCGGCGGCGAGGTCTGCGCCGACGCGGCCCCGCCTGCTGCTCATCGACGGGCACTCCATGGCGTACCGGGCGTTCTACGCGCTGCCGGTGCAGAACTTCTCGACGACCACGGGCCAGCCGACGAACGCCGTCTACGGCTTCACATCGATGCTCATCAACCTGCTGCGCGACGAGGAACCCACCCACTTCGCGGTCACGTTCGACGTCTCCCGCGCCTCCTTCCGCACCGAGGTCTACGCCGACTACAAGGGCACCCGGACCAAGAGCCCCGATGAGTTCCGCGGCCAGGTCGACCTGGTCAAGGAGGTCCTGGCCGCGTTGCGCGTCCCCGTGGTGGAGGTGGAGGGCTACGAGGCCGACGACGTCATCGCGACCCTCACCGAACGCGCCGTGCAGGACGGCTTCGACGTGCTCATCTCCTCCGGGGACCGGGACGCGTTCCAGCTGGTGCGCCCGGAGGTGACCGTCCTGTACCCGGTGCGCGGCGTCTCGGAGCTGACCCGGATGACCCCGGAGGTGGTCGAGGAGAAGTACGGCGTCCCCCCGCAGCGGTACCCCGACCTGGCCGCCCTGGTGGGGGAGACCTCCGACAACCTGCCCGGCGTCCCGGGGGTGGGGGCCAAGACGGCGGCCAAGTGGATCAACCTCTACGACGGGCTCGACGGGGTCATCGCCAACGCCGACCTCGTCAAGGGCAAGGCGGGGGAGAGCCTGCGCGCGCACCTGGACTCCGTGATCCGCAACCGGCGGCTCAACGCGCTGGTGAGCGACCTGCCCCTGCCGGTCGCCGTCCCGGACCTGCTGCGCCGGGCCTGGGACCGCGAGCAGGTCCACACCGTCTTCGACGGCCTGGAGTTCCGCGTCCTGCGCGACCGCCTGTTCGCGACCCTGGAGTCGGCCGAGCCCGAGGCCGAGGAGGGGTTCGGCGTCGACGGCGCCATCCTGCTGGCCGGCGAGGTCGGCCCGTGGCTGGACGAGCACGCCGCGGGACGCACCGGCGTGCACGTGCAGGGGGAGTGGGGCCGGGGTGTCGGGGAGGTGAGCGGGCTGGCGCTGGCCGGCGCAGACGGCGTCGCCGCCTGGATCGACCCGGTCACCCTGGAGCCGGCCGACGAGCGGGCCCTGGTCGCCTGGCTGGCCGACGCGGACCGGCCGAAGGTCGCGCACGACGTCAAGGGCCCCTCGCACGCGCTGCGGGCCCGCGGCTGGGAGCTGACCGGGGTCGTCTTCGACACCGCCCTGGCGGCCTACCTGTGCCGCCCCGACCAGCGCAGCTACGACCTGGCCGACCTCGCCGTCCGGCACCTCAAGCGCGAGCTGCGCGCGGAGGGGTCCACGGCCGCGGCCCCGGCCGACGAGCAGCTCACGCTCGACGGGGGCGAGGGCCCCGTCGGAGGTGACCTGCAGGCCCGCGCCGAGGAGGGCATGGTCCGCGCGCTGGCCATCGCCGAGCTCGCCGCGGTCCTGGCCACCGAGCTCGACGAGCGCGGGGGGACGCGGCTGCTCGCCGACGTCGAGCTGCCGCTGGTGGGGGTCCTGGCCCGGCAGGAGCGGGTCGGCATCGCCGTGGACACCGGTCTGCTGGCCGACCTCGAGCAGCACTTCGCCGACCGCGTCGCGCAGGCCCAGGCCCTGGCCTACGAGGTCATCGGCACCGAGATCAACCTCGGGTCGCCCAAGCAGCTGCAGACCGTGCTGTTCGAGCAGCTGCAGATGCCCAAGACCAAGCGCACCAAGACCGGGTACACGACCGACGCCGACGCGCTCGCCGCGCTGTTCGTCAAGACCGAGCACCCGTTCCTGGCGCACCTGCTCGAGCACCGCGACGCCTCCCGGCTGCGGCAGACGGTGGAGGGGCTGCAGAAGTCCGTCGCCGACGACGGCCGCATCCACACCACGTACCAGCAGATGATCGCCGCGACGGGCCGGCTGAGCTCGACCGACCCGAACCTGCAGAACATCCCGATCCGCACCGAGGAGGGCCGGCGGATCCGCGAGGCGTTCGTCGTCGGTCCCGCCGACGAGCGCGGGGGGTACGAGTGCCTCCTGACGGCGGACTACTCCCAGATCGAGATGCGGATCATGGCCCACCTGTCCCAGGACGAGGGCCTCATCGCGGCCTTCACCTCCGGGGAGGACCTGCACCGCTTCGTGGGCAGCCGGGTGTTCGGGGTCGAACCGGCGGCCGTCACCCCCGACATGCGCGCCAAGATCAAGGCGATGTCGTACGGCCTGGCCTACGGCCTGTCGGCCTTCGGCCTGTCGAACCAGCTGAAGATCTCCACCGAGGAGGCCAAGGGCCTCATGGACGACTACTTCGAGCGGTTCGGCGGGGTCCGCGACTACCTGCGCGGCGTCGTGGAGGAGGCCCGCCGGACCGGCTGGACCGAGACCATCATGGGCCGGCGCCGCTACCTGCCCGACCTGGCCAGCGACAACCGCCAGCGGCGGGAGATGGCCGAGCGGATGGCCCTGAACGCCCCCATCCAGGGGTCGGCCGCGGACATCATCAAGGTCGCCATGCTCGACCTCGACGAGGGGTTGCGGCAGAACGGGTTCCGTTCGCGGCTGCTGCTGCAGGTCCACGACGAGCTCGTCCTGGAGGTGGCCGAGGGGGAGCGCGTGGAGCTGGAGGCGCTCGTGCGGGCGACGATGGCCGGCGCGGCCTCGCTGGCCGTGCCGCTCGACGTGTCCGTCGGCGTCGGGCGCAGCTGGCACGAGGCCGGGCACTGACCGGCGCGGGCGGGGCCCCGGCCCCGCCCGCCG
>NZ_JBJLSK010000057.1:0-12593 GCF_050871965.1 Kineococcus lubricus | reverse complement strand
GTGGGCCGGCTCCCACCGGCCCACCTCAGCGACCAGGGTCAGCCGCGCAGCAGGCTCAGGATGTTCTGCGTCGAGGAGTTGGCCTGCGCGAGCATGCTCGTGCCGGCCTGCGACAGGATCTGGTTCTTCGTGAACTTCGTCATCTCCGCCGCCATGTCGGTGTCGCGGATCGCGGACTCCGAGGCGGTGATGTTCTCGATGGAGATGTTGAGGTTGTTGATCGCGTGCTCGAAGCGGTTCTGCTTCGCACCCAGGGCCGCACGAGTCGACGACAGGGCGGTGATCGCGGAGTCGATCGTCGACAGGGCCGAGGAGGCACCCGTCGTGGTGCTGATGTCGACGCTGCTGATGCTGGAGCCACCGACGGAGGCGGAGGACAGCGAGCCGATCGAGAAGGAGATCACGTCGCCGGCGTTGGCGCCGACCTGGAAGACCGAGTCGGTGGAGGAGAACAGCGACTTGGCGCCGAACTTGGTCGTCGAGCCGATCTGGTCGATCTCGGCGAGCAGGTCCTTGACCTCGGCCTGAGCCGCAGCCTGAGCGGTGCTGTCCTGCGAGCCGCCGTTGGCGGACTGGACGGCGAGGTCGCGGATGCGGCGCAGCATGGTGCTGACCTCGCCGAGGGCGCCGTCAGCGGTCTGGACGACGTTGGCGCCGTCCTGCGCGTTGCGGGCGGCGACGGTGAGGCCGCTGATCTGCGCCCGGAGACCCTCGGAGACGGCCAGGCCGGCAGCGTCGTCAGCAGCCTTGTTGATCCGGTACCCGGACGACAGCTTCTCGAGGGAGGAGCTGACGGCCTTGTCCGTGCGCTGCAGGTTGTTGTAGCTGTTGAGAGCCGCAACGTTGTTGTTGATGCGAAGACCCATGGTGTTTCAATCCTCCGTGAGTTGGGGTCCATCAGGGGGTGACCGGTCCATCCGTGGTCCGGCTTCGTCGGTCCGCCGCAGCGTCCCGCACACCCTCTTCATCGGTCAGCCGCGCGGGAACCTGAGCCGTTCCGTTGCTTCGTTCGGGTGATCCTCCCGGGAGCCGGGCCCTCCGGGCCCGGTTCGTCCCGGCGGTCCGGCCGGCTGCGGTCCGCGCAGTCCGGTCGGCACCACCTTCATGCACGCTACGTTACGCCATTGGAGCCGTGCGTAACCAGTTGTCGGGTGCATCAGACCAGCTGCAACGAGGCGGTGAACCCCGGCGCCAGAGTGCGCAGCCGCTCCAGCAGGGGCTCCTCGTCGGCGTCCTCGACCCGCGGGAGCAGCTCCTCGAGCACGGCGAGCACGTCCTGCTCCCCCGCCTCCACGAGGACCGCCCCGCACAGGACGCGGTGGGCCGCGGACAGGTCGGGATCGGCCAGCGCAGCGCGCAGCGGGCAGTGCTCGGCCAGCCCCGCCGTCCGCAGCCGCAGCGACCAGGCGACGGCCTGCTCCACCGGGAGGGTGGCCCACTGCCGGCTCGCGGCGAGGGCGAGGAAGGTCCGTTGCCGCCCGGCGCGCCACAGCGCCTCGAAGAACCCCGCCGAGACGGCGGCCGGCTCCCGCTGCAGCTTGCCGATGAAGGGCCGCACCAGGACGTCCGGCAACCGCGCGGCGAGCTCGTCGAGGGCTCCGGGGACACCACCCAGGATGCCGACCACGAAGACGTGGTTCATGCTCGAGCGTCCACCGACCACGTTCTCCAGGACGACCGCGGCGGCCTCCTCCGCCCGTCCCTGCCGCAGCAGGCACTCCCCCAGGTAGTCGCGGGCCAGGGCGTCGTCGACCTCCAGGCCGCGGTGGTCGGTCCCGGGGCGGATCGAGCGCAGCAGCGCCTCGGCCGCAAGGAAGTCCTCGCGGGCCATGGCGATGCGGGCCTCGAAGAGCCGGCACACCTGCTCCCCCTCCCCCCAGCCGCGCAGCGCGCGGGCCCAGACCTGCGCACCCTCGGCGTCGCCGCGGCGAAGGTGGCTGTCGATCGCCGGGTGCGCGGCGAGGACGCCGGCCTCCGGCCCCAGTGCGGCCAGGTCGAGCTCCCCGAAGGCCTCGACGGCCCGCGCGTGGTCCTCGCGGACGTTCGCGGTGCGGCCCACGTTGATCAGCAGCAGCGGGAGGCGCTCATCGCCCCTCTCGCGGCCCAGCGCCAGCTCGGCCTCCGCGATGCGGTGGTTGCGCTCGAGCTTGCCGCGGCCGCTGACGACCAGCGTGCGGTACCCGTGGTGGTCGATGACCACCCCCGGCAGCGGGTGCACCACGACCTCGCGCCCGCGGCCCACCAGCTGCTCGTGCAACGCTCCCCGCCACCGGCACGTGGCACGGCGGAACAGCCGCCCGACGACGGCGCGGCTGCGCTCACCCCCGCCCTCCCATGCCTCGGAGACGACCTCCAGGACGAAGACATCGGCCCGGGTGTGCCGCAACGGGGCGCGCAGCAGCGCCGGGTTCCCGGTGAGCAGCTCGTCGGCGTCGACCGCCAGCACCCACGTCCCGCGGCAGTGCTCCAGGGCGCGGTTGCGGGCCGCGCCGAAGTCGTCGTCCCAGTACCCCTCGACGACCCGCGCACCGTGCGCGCGGGCGACCTCGACGGTGCGGTCGGTGCTGCCGGTGTCGTAGACGACGACCTCGTCGACGAACGGGGCCAGCGCCTCCAGCGAGGCGGGGAGGTTTTCCTCCTCGTCCTTGACGATGTAGCAGCCGCTGACGAACACGCTGGCGCTCATGCGATCTCCTCGGGTCTCGACCGGGCGGTCAGGCGGGGACGTTCAGCTTCTGGGTCAGGAAGTCCGGACGGTGGGCGCGCAACCAGTCCAGCCCCTCCTGCAGGAGCACGTCGGAGCTGCGCCCCTGCCCCGTCGCCCGCTGGCCGACGTGGTGCACGTAGGCACGGCTGATGTAGTGGGTGAACCCCATGCGGACGAGGTCCCACGACATGAGGTCGTCGGCGAACCAGTTGGTGGGCGGGAAACCGCCGGTGAGGTCGAAGACGTCGTGACGGATCCAGGCGGCCACCGGGACGATCATGTCCGTCTCGAACAGGCCGGCCTCGGAGTCGAAGACGATGCCGGCCCGCTCCCCCCCGTTGGCGGCCCGGATGTTCTGCGGGCCCTTGACGTAGTTGGAACGTGCCCCGAGGAAGCCGGTGCGCGCCTGCGGAGCCAGGTGGGCGATGAGCTTCCGGTCCTCGTCCATCAGGCGCACGGTGTCGGGGTGCAGGACGCAGTCGTCGCCCAGGATCAGCAGCTCCTCGGCGTCGGTCTGCCGCGAGCACCAGTTCCACGCCTCGCTGCCGGTCGTGATCCCCGGCTCCTGCTCCAGCAGGCGCATGCGCGGGTTCCTCGGCAGGTCTGCAGGGCGCTCGGTCCCCGCCCAGCCGACGACGACCTCGGCCTCGGGGGCGTAGGCGGCGATGGAGGCCAGGGCGACGCGCAGGTCGCCCCAGACGGCTTGCGGGTCCTCGCCGGGAGCGGTGCGGCGGGCGGCGGGGAGAAGGATGCTCAGCATGTGTCCTCGGACCTCGAAACGGGGGCGGATCAGTCGAGCAGCCGGGCCCGGCCCGAGCGGACCAGGTCGGACAGGTAGCGCGCCTCGGCGGGCAGTTCGTGGTTGTCGGTCACGTCGGCCGGCCGGCCGGTGGCGTGCTCCCAGGACCGCTGGTCGGGGCGAGCGACGAAGGAGAAGCCGGCGAGCACTAGCGCCGCCCGCGGGAAGAGGGTCACCGCCATGTGCACGGCAGCGGTCCCGCTCGTGGCCCAGCGCAGCGCGGTGCGCATGGGCAGGCCGAGGAGGTCGGCCAGCGGCAGGGTGAAGTGCTCGTTGGGCAGGTGTACCTGCCCCAGGTCCCGCGGCCAGCGCGTGGGAAAGGCCAGCGTCACGTGCGTCTGCTCGGGCTCGTGGAGGACGTAGAGGCGACGGGAGTAGTCCTCGAAGACGTGCGGTGCGACGTCGGTCCCGCGGGTGAAGAGGACGACGTCGCAGCGGCGCCCCGCACGCGGCGGGCCGCCGGGCTCGTCGAGGAGGAAGCCGTTGACCCGGACGACGAGGTCGCTGGAGTCGATGGCGGCCGCACGCCCGGGGCTGTCGGTCAGGGGCGCGTTGCCGACGACGGAGACCCGGGTCGGCTCGGTGCCCGCAGGGTGCGCGTAGGCGCTGACCAGCTGCCGGAGCGGCGCGAGCGGCGCGTCGAGGGTTCCCGCCGTCACCGCCGGGCCTCCAGCTTGCGCAGCCGCTCCTCGAAGCTAGAGGCGTAGGCCATGCGCGCCCGCACCTGCTCGTGGGTGCGGCGCAGGTCCTCCAGGAAGGCGGCGACGGCCTCGTCCGTCCAGGGCGAGACGTGCGGTCGGCGGTCCCCCCGCTCGACGCGGCTCTCCAGCGAGGCGACCTGGATGCTCAGCCGCTGCTGCTCGTCGTTGAGCCACTGCTGCAGCTCGGCGACGCGGTTCAGGGTGCCGGGGACCTGGGTGTCCCTGCCCTCGAGCGCCTCGACCCGGCGCATCGTCTGGACCAGGAGCTCGACGACCTCCTTGAGGTGCTGCTCGGTCATCGCCAGCCGCTGCAGGAGCATCTCAGTCGGCGCGCCGTCCACGTCGCTGCGCGAGCTCACGTCCTGGTGCATCGGGACCTTCTCTCCCTCGGGGGCAGCGCCGCGCCGGAGCGGCGCTCCTCCTCATCGGCCGAACGGGTGACGGGCTTGAGCTCACGGCCCCTCGAGGGCCGCGCGCACCGCGCGGACGCGCTCCTGCTCTCGGTCGAGCTGCGCGCGGCTGGACCGCAGGTCGGACTCCAGCTCGCCCACCCGGCGCGTCAAGTCCTGCAGAGCCTGCTCCTGGCGCTCGACCACCTGGCGGGCGGTGACCATCGCCGCGTCCAGGTGCAGCACCCGGGTGAAGAGGGCGATGCGGTTGTTCTCCAGGGAGTACAGCAGCTCCGACGTCGTGTACGGCGACAGCGCCTGCGTCAGCGCCCGGGTCTCGGCGCCGTCCCGGGCGAGGATCCCGACGCCGAAGACGGCCGGGACGATGGACAGGGTCCACCCTGCGTCGGCACCCGCGACCGCGTCCTCGACGGCCGTCAGGACACCGTTGCGCTCACCGCCGGCGTGCAGGGCGAAGCGGAACGCCCCCTCACCGCGGAAGCCGGTCTCGTCCAGCTCGTCGTGCCACACCGTCGCGCCGGCCTCGCTGGAGGGGAACTGCTGGTCGGCGGGCACGTGGGACGGCTGGTAGTAGAAGTCGCGGCGGCTGCACGGCCACAGGACGTCGTGCAGGACGACGACCGCGTCGGGGGCGTTCCGCGTGATCCACTCGACCTCGGCGCGCACCGTGGCGTAGTTGTGGTCACCGTCGAGGATGTACAGGTCGGCCACGGGCAGGTCGGCCAGCGCCGTGGGTGAGGGGCGCTCGACCAGTTCGAGCGCCGGGTTGGCCGCGAGGGTGCGCCGCAGCTCGTCCGAGGGCGCCGGTTCGACGCAGTGGACCCGCTCGGCGCCCAGTTCGGCGTAGATCCCGCTGACCTGCCCGGACTCCACGCCGACCTCGACGACCGTCCGGATCGTCCGGTGGGCGAAGACGAGCTCGAAGACCTCGCGGAAGAGGGAGAGGGAGTGCAGCAGGAGCGGTTGCTCGCGCGCCGCGCGGCCTTGCCGGTGGGGGTCGTGCCGCGAGCCGAAACGTTCGGCGAGCGGCCCCTCGGCCGCCGCCAGTGCGGCACGGGTCCCCTCCGGCGCCGACGGTCCGGGCTCGGGTTCCTGCTCGTAGATGAGCTCGCCGGCCATGAGCGTGACGACCTGCTGCCCCGAGGCGACCGTGGACCCGATGCCCAGCAGTTCGCGCGGGGAAGCTCCCTCGACGTGCAGGGCGCGCACGGGCGCACCCGACACCAGCTCCTGCGCCGCGGCGAGCAGGTCGGCCTCTGCCGAGACGAGCACCAGCTCCAGCTCCAGCGGCTCGTGCTCGTCGGACCAGCGGACGACGTCCTGCAGGCTGCGCAGGACCAGCTCGGGCGTGCCCGCGCAGCCCACGACGAAGCTCACGTCGGGCCGGGGACGCTCGGTGGTCCCTACGACGCCGTCGGAGAGGTTGCTGATCAAGGGGTCCTCCTAGGACGAGTTTCCGGGTCGTGGCCGGTGGACGCCGGCTCCGTCGCTGCCGGGGGCGGTACGGGACGGGTCACACAGGCAGGAGCCCGTAGCGGAGTTCGAAGCCGGTCACGGTGCCGGGGCACCCCGCCGGGAGGCTGAACCACAGGGTCGTGGAGCGGCGCAGGACGGGAGCGCTGGGACCGACCGCACCGTCCCCATCCTCGACCTGGACGGTGACCGGTGCCGACTCGTCCCCGGCCCGGCAGTGCTGCCCGGTGCTGGAGACCAGGTCCACGCCGTCGAGCCGCAGGACGGCTGAACGGTCACCGAGCCCGGACAGCCGCACGCCGACGCGGCGCACGGTGCTCGAGCCGTTCCACTCCAGGACGCCGTTGCCGCCGCTCGCGACGTGCAGCACGACGTCCAGCTGTTCACCTGCGGGACCGACGGGGTCGGTCAGCAGCACCGTGGCGGGGACGCCGTCGCCGAGGAAGGCTCCCACCGGCGCCTGGCCCCGCTGGACCAGCGCCACGGCGCGCTCGGTGCCGGTGAGCGCGGCCGCCGCTCCCACCCAGTTGAGAGTCTCGGTCTCGGTGGCGGCGAGCTGCTCCGGGGAGAGGTGGTGCACCCGGTCTCGCACCCGGCAGGGCACCAGCGCGTTGGAGGCGGTCGAGCCCATGTTCGGCTCAAAGTCCCAGCCGCCCAGGGCCGTGGCCACCTCCAGCCCGGGTTCGGCGATGAAGGTGTCCATGACCCGGTGCAGGGTCCGGGGGGCGTCGCTCAGGGGGACCTGATGGCGCAGGGTCGCGGTGTCCGAGAACTCGTACCACAGCCGCTGGAACGTCCCGGCCGCCTGCTGGGCGGCCTCCCGGGCCCGCCGCTGCTGAGCGGTCTCGGCCGGCTCGGCCAGGACGGGGGTGCCGTCCGGCGCGATCTCCAGCAGCGAGCCGGCCGAGCACGTCGTGAGAATCTCCAGGACCTCCGGGCTCCGGTTGAGGACGACGCCGTCGGCGTGGTCGGACCCGGCGTCGGCGAGGAACCCCTCCATCCGGTGCCCACCCAGGTGGCGGCCGAGCGCGCGGGCGGAGGTGAAGAGGTAGAAGCCGTGGAAGTCGACCGGGAGACCCTCGGCGATCACCATCTGGTGCAGCCACTCCTGGATGGTTCCTCCGAAGCCGAGGTCGACCAGCCCGACGGTCTGCCCCTCGATCCCGGGGACGCAGCGCCGCAGGTAGTCCAGGAAGGCGCGTCGGCGGCGCGCCGAGCGCTCCACGACGGTGCGGCGCAGCCCGTCCTGCTTCGCGACGTAGCTGAGGAAGGCCTGGTTGACCTCCGCCTCGTCGCCGGCGGTGCCCAGCCCCTGGACCTCGTCCAGGAACCCCTGGCCGCCGGGGACCTCCTCCACGCGCAGGTCCAGGGCGTCGAGGACGTCGCGCACGCTCATCGGTTCCGGTCGCCACAGCACCCGGGACAGCTCGTCGAGGTCACCGGTGACGAAGGAGGCGCGCAGGCAGGCGCTGCGGGAGGCCCAGAACGGAACGGCACGCACCTTGCCGGGACGGTCGGGGACGCCGTTGAGTATGTCCGCCAGGAACGCTCCTTCGCGCATGAGGCACAGGACGTGCCGGATCCCCAGCTCGGCGGCGCGCTCGTGCACCCACTCGGAGAAGCCGGTGAAGACAGGGCCGAGGACGGTGGCGCCCACCTCCCACGGCACGCTCCGGTCGTCGGCGCGGTCGTGGGGGTTGAACTGGTGCATGCGGCCCCGCAGGGCGGCCAGCCCGGAGTCCCCGGCAGCCCCGGTCAGCAGTGCGGACGCCTCGCGGCGGGGCGAGAGCCAGCCCTCCGCCGTCATGGCGTGCTCGGTCAGCGCAGAAAACTCCGGCAGGTGCAGCGTCGCCACCCCCAGCGCAGCGGCGTTCAGGACGTCGTCCTGCTCGCTGTTGCCCACGTGCAGGCACGCGGCGGCGGGCACGCCGGCCCGGTGCAGCGCGTGGGCCAGCAACCCGTCGGCCTTGGGCACGCCGACCTCGGAGGAGACGAGGACGTGCGCGCCGGCCAGGAAGTCGTAGCCGGCGTGGCGCAGCAGCTCGCGCAGCTGCTGCTCGTCGAGGTAGGTGTTGGAGACGACGAGCAGGGGGCGGGCCGGGGTGGTGGCGACGACGTCGCGCAGGAGGGCCAGCAGGCCGGGGTCGGCGGTCGTGACCTCCGCTTCGACCGCCAACTCGTGGGTGATGAGCTGTGCGGCGGTGCAGTGGGTGTGGCGGGTGAACCCCGCGAACGCGTAGATCTCGTCCAGCCGCACCTCGGTGGAGCCACGGCGCTGACCGGCGCGGACCCGTGCGGAGTGCTCGGCCACCACGCGCAGCTTGCTGAACAGCTCGGGGGTCACTCCGCGGCGGAGGAGTCCCAGCGAGGCCAGGCGCCGTCCGATGAGCAGGAAGACGTCGGTGGGCTTGGGCACCGCGCGCCACAGGAGCGTGTCGAAGCAGTCGAAGGAGACGGCGAGCGTCGGCCGGTCCTGCAGCACCCGGCGCAGGTCGTCCAGCACGGGACGCGTGCGGACGGTGACGGGCTCCTGCGCCGCGGCCGCCGAGGAGGAGGCCGGCCGGACCGGGACCGCGGGGGGTGCGGCTTCGACGACTGCGCGGTGGTCCGTCACGTGGTGCCTCTGCTCCCTGTGTGGATGACGTGGTCGACGACGAGCTCGCTGCGTGACCCGTCCCTGCCGGGACTGGCCTACCGGCGCGGAAGCACCGGTTTCACCCCATCGGCCTATCGTTGCGGTAGTTGAGTGATTACACCTAGTCAACTACAGCTCCTTCCATGTCCTGGAGCGAGCGCGGGACGAGCAGGTCGGCGTGCGGCGCCCGGTCCGCGGACCGGGACGACAGGGGCGGTCCGCGGACGAGCTCGCCCCGCGGCCTGCACGAACAGCCGACCCTTATTACACTCTGTCACTCAATGAACACGAAGAGCGCTACGCTGCGCCCTCATGGGTGAGTGCTCGCGCCGTCGCCGCCGTCCCCGGTCGGCGTCGGCCCGGGCCGGCGCCACAAGGCCAGCAGGTCGGGAGGTGGAGATCGTGCACCGGGAGAACGGCTCCGTGACGTCCTCCACAGCTGCGTGCGGGAGCAGCGCCGCAGCGAGCCCCACGTGCACGAGCACCGGCGAGCACGGGTCGTGACGGCTCACGGCGAACCGCTCGCTCCCGCCGGCGACCTGCCCGGCAGCCGTCCACTCCTGGTGATCCCCGCCCGTGGGGGTTCACGGGGGTTGGTGGGGAAGAACCTGCGGACCGTGTGCGGGGTCTCCCTGGTCGGGCACGCGGTCCGGGTGGGCCGTCAGGCGCTCGCGAACGGCCTCCCCGCGGACGCCCGCCTGGTCGTCGACACGGACGACCCCGCCATCGCCGACGAAGCACGGCGGTGGGGGGCGGACGTGCCGTTCCTGCGCGACGCCGACCTCGCCCGGGACGACAGCACGAGCCTGGCCAGCACTCTCGGCCTCGTCGACCGCCTCGACGTCGAGCAGGGCTGGGCCGCGACGTCGGTCGTCCTCCTGCAGCCCACGTCGCCGCTGCGCGAGGTGGGCGACGTCCTCGAGTGCTGGAGGCGGTTCACGGACGGTGCCGCCGCGACCACCACGGTGTTCCCCGCCGAGCACCCGCCCGGCAAAGCCTTGCGCGTCGTGGACGGGAGGCTGTCATGGAGGTACGGGCTCCCCCCCGCGCGGCGCCAGGACGCCACACCGCTCGTCTTCGAGTCGGGAGCCGTCTACGTGGTCGGGGTCGAGGACCTGCGCGCCCGGGGCGCCTTCGTCCTCCCCGGAGCCAGTGTGCCGGTGCACGTCCCCGTGGAGCGCTCCACCGACATCGACGGCCCGATCGACCTCACGATCGCCGAGACCCTGTACCGGCGCCGCGCGCCGGGACCCGGCGGGGGGGGTGCGAGGGCGTGGGCCCTCGTGACGAGCGAGGACCTGGCCGCGCGGGAGGCGCCCCTCCCCGGCGAGCCGGTCCTCCTCGAGGTGTCCGGCGCCCTGCCGGACCTCCTCCCCGCAGCGGACCGGCTGCTGGCGGGCGTCACGGAGCGTGCCGTCACCCTGCCCCCGGATCGACCGGTGGACCGCGAGGGCATCGAACATCTGCTCGACCTCGCCGCGCTGCTGGAGGCCCAGCCCGTCTGGTCGCTGCCGGCGAAGGACGGTTGCTCGAGGCAGGTCCTCTCCTCCCACGGCCTCCCCACCCTCGTCCGGCGCACCAGCCGGTCTTGCAAGCAAGTCCACTTCCCCATGGAGGCATCGTGACCGGTTTCAGCATCGGTGGTCGCCCTGTCGGACCCGACGAGGAGCCGCTGGTCATCGCCGAGATAGGCATCAACCATGAGGGTGATCTCCAGAAGGCCATCCGCATGGTCGACGATGCCGCCACGGCGGGGGCCGAGTGCGTCAAGTTCCAGTGCCACGTCATCGACGACGAGATGATCCCCAACGACGTCGTGCCGGGCAACGCGCAGGAGTCCATCTGGGACATCATGAGCCGCTGCGCGCTGAGCGAGACCGAGGACCGCGAGCTCAAGGCCTACGTCGAGGGCAAGGGACTGGTCTACCTGTCGACCCCCTTCTCCCGCGCAGCGGCCGACCGCCTGGCGGACATGGGCGTGACGGCCTACAAGATCGGTTCCGGGGAGTGCAACAACTACCCGCTGGTCCGCCACATCGCGGGGCTCGGGAAGCCGGTGATCCTCAGCACCGGGATGAACGACGTGGCCTCCGTCTCGCCCTCGGTGGAGATCATGCGGCAGGCGGGTGTGCCGTTCATGTTGTTCCACTGCACGTCCATGTACCCCACCCCCTACGACCGGGTGATGTTGAACGGGATGACCGAACTGCGCGACGCCTTCCCGGACGCGCTCGTCGGCCTCAGCGATCACTCACTGGGCAACTACACGTCGTTCGCGGCGGTCGCGCTGGGGGCGGTGGCCGTTGAGAAGCACTTCACGTCCGACCTCTCCTGGCCAGGCCCCGACGTGCCCATCTCGTTGGACCCCGCAGGGTTGGCCGACCTCATCGTCGGGACGCGCGCCGTACACGCCGCCCTGGGGGGGAGCAAGAGGATCCTCCCGGAGGAGGCGCCGACGATCGCCTTCGCCTACGCCTCGGTGGTCACCATCCAGGACATCTCCCCCGGTGATCCTCTGACCATGGACAACATCTGGGTCAAACGCCCTGGTACGGGCTCCTTCCTCGCCCGCGACTTCCAGGACGTCCTGGGCAAGGTGGCGGCGTGCCACATCCCGAAGGACGTCCAGCTGCAGCCCGAGCACCTGGTGGGCGCATGAGGTACCACCAGGAGGACTCGACCCGGAACCGTAGGCGCCGCATCGTCTTCGTCACCGGCACCCGCGCGGACTTCGGTAAGCTCAAACCACTCATCCGCGAGGTGCAGCAAGCGCCCGAGTTCGAGTACGAGGTGTTCGTCACCGGCATGCACATGCTCGCCCGGTACGGGAGCACGATCCACGAGATCACGGCGGCGGGCTTCACGAACGTCCACCCGTACATCAACCAGGACGCGACCGCCGGCAACCAGATGGACCTGGCCCTGGCCACGACGCTGCAGGGGCTGGGCCACTACCTCCGGGAAGCGCGCGCGGACCTGCTGGTCATCCACGGCGACCGCGTGGAGGCGCTGGCGGGAGCCATCGCCGGAGCCATGAACCACGTCCCCGTCGCCCATGTGGAGGGTGGCGAGCGGTCGGGCACCGTCGACGAGATGTTGCGGCACGCCGTCACGAAGCTCGCACACATCCACTTCTGCGCCAATCCCGACGCCCGGACCCGACTGCTGCAACTGGGTGAGGACCCGGCGACGGTGCACGTCATCGGGTCCCCGGACATCGACGTCATGCTGTCCACAGACCTGCCGTCCGTGAGCGAGGTCCGCGATCGGTACGACATCCCGTTCGCGACGTGGTCCCTGCTGCTGTACCACCCCGTGACCACGGAACCGCACGACCAGCGACGGCGGGCGAGAGCCCTCGTCGACGCCTTGCTCGGGAGCGACCGGCACTTCGTGGTCATCTACCCCAACAACGACGCGGGCTCAGCCACCATCCTCGAGGAGTACCGGCGCTTCGAAGGGGTCGACCGGGTCCGGCTGATCCCTTCCATGCGGTTCGAGTACTTCCTGACCGCTCTGCGCCACGCCGACCTGGTGCTGGGGAACTCCAGCGTCGGCATCAGGGAGGCACCCGTCTACGGGGTGCCGACGATCAACGTGGGGAGTCGACAGTTGGACCGCTACCACGGCCCGACCATCCGCGACGTGGAGGAGGAGGCTCCAGCACTGGCGGCGGCGCTCTCCCACCCACCGGCAGCCGGCCGCGCCGACCTGCACTTCGGGTCGGGAGACAGTGCCCAGCGCTTCATGGCCGCTCTCCGCTCCGAGGTGATGTGGAGCGCTCCCCTGCAGAAGCGCTTCGTCGACCTGCCGGTGACTTCGAGCGTGGAACTCCACGGGGTGGGGTGAGCCCGGCGCCGGGCACACC
>NZ_JBJLSK010000056.1:0-15127 GCF_050871965.1 Kineococcus lubricus | reverse complement strand
CCCCCCCCCCCCGCCCCCCCCCCCCCCCGCCCCCCCCCCGCCGGGACGGGCGGGCGCGGGGGACGACCCCACGACCGGCTGACCCGCCTCAGCCCTGCGCCGGGCCCCCGGAGCCGCCCTCGGTCGGCCCGTCGGACTCGCCGCGCGGTCCGTCCAGCAGTTCGCGCAGCGCCGCGTCCATGTCGTCCGGCGCCCCCTCGACCTCGCCGGTGCCGCCGAGCCGGCGGTCCACGAAGGCCGCGACGTCGTCGAGGTCCTCGGCCACCGGCAGCAGGTCCGGGTGGTCCCAGACGGCGTCGCGGGCCGCGCGGCCCCCGCGGGCCAGCAGCTGCTCCCACAGGGCGCTGGCCTCGCGGGCCCGGCGCGGGCGCAGCTCCAGCCCCACGAGCACGGCGAAGGCGTGCTCGGCCGGACCGCCGGTGGCGCGGCGACGGCGCATCGTCTCGCGCAGCGCGTTCGCGTGCGGCAGGACGGACCCGGCCGCCTCGTCCGTCACGTGGTCGACCCAGCCCTCCACGAGCGCGAGCGCCGTCTCCAGCCGCGCGAGGGCGGCCTTCTGGGCCGGGGTGCTCTCGGGCTCGAAGATGCCCGACTGCATCGCCTCCTGCAGCGACTCCGGGTTGGTGGGGTCGACCTGGCGGGCGGCGTCGGCGATCCGGTCGGCGTCCACCGAGATGCCCCGGGCGAAGGACTCCACCGAGCCGAGCAGGTGCGCGCGCAGCCACGGGACGTGCGCGAAGAGGCGCTGGTGGGCGGCCTCGCGCAGCGCGAGGTAGCGGCGGACCTCGTCGATCGGGACCTCGAGGCCGTCGGCGAACGAGCGCACGTTCTCCGGCAGCAGCGCGGCCCGGCCGGTCGGCGCCAGCGGCAGCCCGACGTCGGTGGTGGACAGCACCTCCCCGGCGAGCTGGCCGATCGCCTGGCCCACCTGCATCCCGAACACGCCCCCGCCGACCTGGCGCAGCATCGCCCCGGCCGAGCCGAGCACGGCGGCCATCTCCGGCGGGGCCTGGGAGGCCATCGCCTCGCCCATCGCGGCGGCGACGTTGGCGGCGACGGGCTCGACGAGCTGACGCCATACGGGCATCGTCTTCTCGACCCACTCCGCCCGGCTCCACGCCTCCAGGGAGGTCGCCGCCTGGGCGAGGTCGGTGACGCCGTCGAGCCACAGGTCGGCCACCCGCAGGGCGTCGTCGACCTCGCGGCGGTCGACCGCGTGCGGGGTCGGGTCGCCCTTCTGCGCCGCGGCCTGGCGGGCCAGGTCGTGGGCGACGTCCCAGTTCACCGGGGCGTCGGAGGGGTTGGAGAGGAACTTCTGCAGCTGGGTCAGGATCTGGCCCATCACCGCCGGGTCGAAACCGGCGTCCCCGAAGCCCGGGATGCCCTGGGGCAGCCCGCCGGGGAACTGGCCCCCGGGGAACTGGCCGCCGAAGAGGGGGCCGAGCAGCTCCTCCAGGGGGTTCTTCGGGCTGTCGCCGGACCCCGCGGGGTCCGGGCGCCGGCCGGGGGTCCCGGACGGCCGGAAGCCGGGCTGGCCCCCGCTGCGGTCGCCGGTGCCGCCGTCCTCGTCCTCCGGGCGTTCGGCTCCGTCGTCGTCTCGCTGGCCCACCGTGTCCTCCGCTTCGTCGACCTGCAGGTCGTCCGGTCCATCATGACGCCCCGCACCCGAGCCGACGAGTGGCGGGTGGTCGCCGTTCCGCCGCCGCGCGGTTCTTCACCGTGGGCGAACGGCGCGGCGGGCGCGAACGTAGGGTGCGGGGGTGTCGAGCGCGCCGTCCGCCGGGTCCGACCCCGACCCCGTCCCGGACCCCGTCCCCGCCTCGCCGTCCCCGCGGGGGGCGCGGGGGACGCTGCTGACCGCCTCGTCGTTCTGCGCGATCGCCCTGGCGGCGGTCTTCGGCATCGTGCACGTCCCCTACGTCGCGCTCAGCCCCGGACCGGTCACCGACGTCATCGCCGACCCCGGCGACGGCCCGGACGCCCGTGGGCTCATCACGATCTCGGGCGCGCAGACGTACCCGACGTCGGGCCGGCTGGACCTGACCACCGTCTCGCTGCGCGGGGGGCCGGGGCTGGAGATGACCCTGGGGGAGCTGCTGGTCGACTGGGTGGACCCGCAGGTCAACGTCGTCCCCCGCGAGCTGTACTTCCCGCCGGAGCAGACGCGCGAGGAGGCCGACGACCGGTCGGCCGCCGAGATGACGAGCTCGCAGACCAACGCGAAGGTCGCGGCGCTGACCGAGCTGGGGATCGACGTGCCCGCCACGACGACCACTCGCGTCGAGGAGGTCTCCGCCGACGTCCCGGCCGCGTCGGTGCTGCGCGCCGGGGACGTCGTCACCAGCGTCGACGGGACCCCGGTGGCGGACTTCGCGGCCCTGCAGGCCGCGGTGCGGGCGCTGCCGGGCGACACCGAGGTCGAGGTGGGCATCACCCGCGGGGGCGAGCCGCGCACGGTGCGCACCCGCACGGTCGCCCGGGACGGCACGACGCTGCTGGGCCTGACCCCGCACGTCGACTACGCGTTCCCGTTCGACATCGACATCGCCATCGACGACGTCGGCGGGCCCAGCGCCGGGACGATGTTCGCCCTCGGCATCGTCGACCAGCTGACCCCCGGCGCCCTCACCGGCGGGCAGCACGTCGCCGGGACGGGGGCGATCGCCGCCGACGGCACCGTCCAGCAGATCGGCGGCCTGCGGCAGAAGGTGCTCGGGGCGCGCGCCGACGGCGCCGCCTGGTTCCTCGCCCCGCGGCAGGAGTGCGGCCAGGTGGCGGGGGCGACCCCCGAGGGGATCACCGTCGTCCCGGTCACCACGCTGCACGAGGCCGTGGAGGCCGTCGGGGCCATCGGCCGCGGCGAGGGGGCCTCCCTGGCGACGTGCGAGGCGGCCGCGGGCTGAGGGCCGCCGGGGGCGCGCTCAGTCCTGCAGGGTGGCCTGCAGGGCGCTGACCAGGCCCGGGACGAGGTCGGCGCCGGTCGCCACCTCCCCGTCGGAGTCCTTCGAGCGGGACCGGACGGCGCACTCGTGGCTGCCGTCGCGCAGCACCCCGACCGCGATGCGGACGTCCTCGGCCAGCGGGTGCGCGGCCAGCGCGCGGGCCCGGGCCCCCTCGTCGTCGGCGCTGGTCGCGGCGCGGACCTCGGCCTCGGCGTCCGGCGGGACGAGGATGCGCTCCACCACGAGGGCGGCGCCGTCGACGCCGTCGGGCCAGGCCAGCTGGCCGAGCAGCTCGTCGAGGTCGGTCACCGCCGGGACGCCGTCCTGCTCGACGGAGGTGAGGTGGCCGGCGTCGGCGCGCGCCTCCTCGACGACGTTCGCGGGCAGCCGGTGGGCCAGGTCGGGGTCGCGGGCCAGCGCGTCGGCGGTGCGCACGAGCGCGAACAGGCGCAGCGGCGCGCCCCACCCGTCGGTGGCCACGTACCGCTCGATCTCGGCGACGGTCCGCCACAACCCGGAGGACCCGGAGGCGGTGGAGGCCGGGGAAGTGCCTGCGTCAGAACTCACGGGCCGATGGTGGCACGACCGCCGGACGGACCGCGCCGGCCGCGGCCGGGGACGCCGGGCGGGCACCGGGCCCGCACCGGGCGTCCACGGCCCGCTCACGCGCTCCCCACCGCCCGGACCCGGCGGTTCCCCGCCGGTGGGCGGGCGGTGACAACGAAGTGGTCACGATGCGCCGGACGCGCACGTCCGGGGGCACGTCCGGGGAGGCTTGTAAGTTGCCTGATCGTGAGCTTCCCCCCACGCCGTCCGTCCCGGCCGGTGCTCCGGCGCCGTCGCCGGGGCGCAGCCCTGCCCACCGTCGTGGTCCTCGTGGCCGTCGTCATCGCCGTGATCGTCGGGTCGAGGATCGCGTCCGACGTGTGGTGGTTCGACGAGCTCGGCTTCCTGTCCACGTTCACGCGCAAGCTGTGGCTGCAGCTCGCGCTGTTCGTCGTCGGCGGCCTGCTGCTGGCCGCCGCGGTCGCGGTGTCGCTGACCGTCGGGTACCGCAGCCGGCCGGTCTACGCGCCGCTGTCGACCGAGCAGGCCGGTCTGGACCGCTACCGCGAGTCCCTCGAACCGCTGCGCCGCGTCGTCGTCGTCGTGCTGTCGATCGCGGCGGGCCTGTTCGGCGGGTCGGTGGCGATGAGCCGCTGGGAGACGCTGCTGCTGTGGCTGAACCGGACCGGCTTCGGCACCGACGACCGGCAGTTCGGCATCGACCAGGGCTTCTACGTCTTCACGCTGCCGTGGCTGACGTTCCTGATCAGCTTCCTCACCGCGGCCGTCGTGCTGGCCGGCCTCGGCGGCCTCGCCGCGCACTACCTGTACGGCGGGCTGCGGCTGTCCGGCGGCGGGCAGCGCACCACGCGGGCCGCGCGCATCCACCTGGCGACCCTCGCCGCGCTGTTCCTGCTGCTGCGGGCCGCGGGGTACTGGCTGGACCGCTACGAGCTCATGGTGTCCAGCTCCGGGCACGTGCGCGGGGTCGTCGGCCCCACGTACACCGACGTGCACGCCGTCCTGCCCGCCAAGGCGATCCTGGCGATCATCGCCGTCGTCGTGGCGCTGCTGTTCGTCGCGGCGGCGTTCGGCACCTCGTGGCGGCTGCCGGCGATCGGCACCGGGCTGCTCGTGGTGAGCGCGGTGGCCATCGGCGGGATCTACCCGTGGGCCGTGCAGCGCTTCCAGGTGACCCCGAACCGGCAGAGCCTGGAGTCGCAGTACGTCGAGAAGAACATCGAGGCCACGCGGTCGGCGTACGACCTGGCCGACGTCGAGGTCACCACCTACGAGGCCGACACGACGGCCACCACCGGCCAGCTCAGCGCGGACGCGGACACCATCCCCAGCGTCCGCCTGCTCGACCCCTCCATCGTCTCCCAGGCCTTCCAGCAGACCCAGGGCCAGCGCGGGTACTACAAGTTCCCCGACGTCCTGGACGTGGACCGGTACGCCTCCCCGGACGGCAACACCCGCGACGCCGTCGTCGCCGCGCGCGAGCTGAACCTGTCGGGGCTGTCGGACAACCAGCGCACCTGGGTGAACGAGCACACCATCTACACCCACGGGTACGGCGTCGTCGTGGCCCGCGGGAACGACCGCGCCCCCGACGGCAGCCCCAGCTACCTGGAGTCGAACGTCCCCACGACGGGGGAGATCGACATCGAGCAGCCGCGGATCTACTTCGGCGAGGGCACCGAGACGTACTCGATCGTCGGCGGCCAGGACAACGAGATCGACTACCCCGACGGCTCGCCGGGCGGCTTCGCCACGACGCAGTACGACGGCTCCGGCGGCGTCGCGGTCGGCGGCCTGCTGGAGAAGCTGGTCTACGCGCTGAAGTTCGGCGACCAGAACATCCTGCTGTCGAGCTCGGTCAAGGAGAACTCCAAGATCCTCTACGACCGCACCCCGCGCGAGCGCGTCGAGAAGGTCGCGCCGTGGCTGACGATGGACGGCGACGCCTACCCCTCGGTCGTCGGCGGCCGCGTCGTGTGGATCCTCGACGGCTACACGACCTCGGCGTCCTTCCCGTACGCGGCGCAGACCGAGCTCGGCGAGGCGACCACGGACACGCTGACCCAGACCCAGGGCAGCAGCGTGCAGGCCCTGCAGGACCGCACGGTCAATTACGTCCGGAACTCGGTGAAGGCCACCGTCGACGCGTACACGGGCAAGGTCACGCTCTACGAGTGGGACGAGACCGACCCCGTCCTGCAGGCGTGGATGAAGGCGTTCCCCGGCGCGGTGCAGCCGTTGTCGGAGATCGACGGCACCCTCATGGCGCACCTGCGCTACCCGCAGGACATGTTCAAGGTGCAGCGCGAGGTGCTGTCCAGCTACCACGTCACCGACGCCGCCTCGTTCCTCACCGGTCAGGACTTCTGGGACGTCCCGGACGACCCCACGATCGAGAGCCAGAACGGCGCCAAGGCCGCGCAGCCGCCGTACTACCTGACCCTGCGGATGCCGGACCAGGAGGCGGCGCGCTACAGCCTCACCACGACCTACGTGCCCGCCTCGACGCAGAACAACTCCGGCACCCAGGTGCTGCGGGGCTTCGCCGCGGTCGACTCCGACGCCGGGACGCAGAAGGGCGAGAAGAGCGAGGGGTACGGCACGATCCGCCTGCTGGAACTGCCGCAGTCCTCGACCGTCAACGGCCCCGTGCAGATCCAGAACAACATCCGCTCCGACACCGAGGTCGCCGAGCAGGTCCGCCTGCTCAGCCTCGGCGGCAGCTCGGAGGTCAAGTACGGCAACCTGCTGTCGCTGCCCGTCGGCGGCGGGATGCTGTACGTCGAGCCGATCTACGCCCAGTCCACCGGCAACAACTCCTTCCCGCGGCTGAGCCGGGTCGTGGCGGTCTTCGGGGACAACATCGCCATCGCGAACACCCTCGACGAGGCGCTGGACCAGGTCTTCGGCGGCAACTCCGGGGCCGGGGCCGGTGACGCGGGCAGCCCGCCGGTCGGCGCGGACGGGAACCCGACGCAGAGCCCGGCGCCGACCCCGACGGGCACCGCCCCCGCGGACGGCGGGACCACCGGGGACGCGCAGACGCAGCTGCAGCAGGCGCTCGCGAACGCCAAGCAGGCGATCACCGACTCCTCCGCGGCGCTCGCGCGAGGCGACTTCGCCGCCTACGGCGAGGCGCAGCAGCGGCTGAGCGCGGCGGTCGACGCGGCGACCGCGGCCGAGGCGCGGCTGGAGCAGGCGCAGGCACCGACCCCCACGGCGGACCCGTCGGCCACCGGGGCGCCGCCGACCCCGTGAGGTGACGACTGCCCCGGCCGGGTGAGGTGACGGCCGCCGTTCCGGTGAGAGCACCGCGGACGGCGGCCGTCGCCGTGTCCGGGGCTCCTACCGTCGTCGCCGACGCGGAGGGGGCCGCCTCGTGGTCCGGCCGGACGACGACGTCCCGGCGGAGCCGGAGGGAGCGCGGCGGACGAGGGCTGGATCACCGGCTGGGTCGAGGCCGACGGGGTGCGGGTCCCGCTCCCGCGCGGCTGGGAACCGGTCGGGCCGGGGCCGGGGCGCCCCTCGCGGGGGCGCGGGTCACCTCCGACGCCGCCGGCACCCCCGTCGCCCCCACGATCGTGGTGACCTTCGTCGACGCGCACCCGGACGCGTCGGCCGCGGCGTTCGGGGGGCAGGCCCTGGCCGCCGCCGTCGAGGTGTGCGGCGCGGCGACTGGTGACGGCCGGGTCCTGGGCTACGAGGTGTGGGCCCACCCGCGGGGCCGGTGACGGTCGACGCCGGGCGCCGGCTGTCCTTCGCGCACCGCCGCGGGGCGGCCACCCTGGCCGTCACGCAGGTCGTGCGGGTGGTCGACCGCCCCGCGGGCCGCGGCATCCTCACCGTCGCCGCCACGGTGCCCGCGCTGCACCGCCTCGTGCACGCGGTGGACGTGGACCGGGTGGCCGCGGCCGTCGGGGTCCGCCCCGACCGGCCCGCGGGGCCGCCGGTCCCCACGCCGCCGACCCCGCCGGCGGTGGCGGTCGCCGCGGGGGAGGACCTGGAGGACGTGCGGGCGCTGCTGCCGCGGCAGCCGTTCACCCCGCCGGGCCGCAGGTCGCCCCACCGCCGAGGGGGCCGCCGTCCGGGAGCCGCTGCGGACCCGTGCGGCGCACCTGCGGCTGGAGTCCGCGCGCGGGCCGGTGCCGCTGAGCCTGGACGTGTCCCACCGGGGCGGCCGGGTGCTGGTCGTGGCGACGGCCGGGCCGGCCGACGTGGCCGCCCCGGCCGGGGCGGGTCAGGCCCCCGGGGTGCTCCAGGACGCGACGCGGGTCCGGCTGGCCCGGGTGGACGCCTCCCACCTGCCCGTGGTGCTGGCCGCGTGGTGCGGCCTGGAGCCGCGGTGGACCTGCGTCGCCACGGCCGCGCCGAGCGAGGCGGACCTGCTGCGCCCCGTCGACGACTCCGGTGCGCCGTGCCCCGCGGACGCGGACGACGGGCTGCGCCGGGCCTGGGACGGGGACTGGTACCTGTGGACGGTGCACCTGCCCGGGCAGGCGGTCGGCCGGGTCGTGGTGCGCGCCGGCGACGGTGGCTCGTGGCTGCTGACGGGGGCCTCGGGGCTGGGGGAGCCGGGGCGCGCCAGTGGGTCCCCGCCGCCCTCGCCCAGGACCTCGAGCGGTTCGCCCTGGCGCTGGTGGCCGCCTGAGGCCCCGGGGATTTGGCCCGGCGTCCACCGTGCCGTAACGTTGCGGGCACGACGCGGGGTGGAGCAGCTCGGTAGCTCGCTGGGCTCATAACCCAGAGGTCGCAGGTTCAAATCCTGTCCCCGCTACTGACGGCGAAGGCCCCGGGACCCCACGGTCCCGGGGCCTTCGCCGTACCCGGGGTCCAGGGCGTCGTCGCTCCGCACGGCGGTCGGGGGCGGTCGACCACCGGCAGGGCGACGGTCGACACCCCTTGCGGCGCAACCGATTGGTGATCCAGGGCGGCATCGCGTAAGGTCGGGTCCACCGACGCGGGGTGGAGCAGCTCGGTAGCTCGCTGGGCTCATAACCCAGAGGTCGCAGGTTCAAATCCTGTCCCCGCTACGCAGAAGTGAAGGCCCGGACCAGACGGTCCGGGCCTTCGTCGTTCTCCCTGCGCCGCAACCGATTTGCTTCTGCGTCGACGGCGACGTAACGTGGTGTTCACCGACGCGGGGTGGAGCAGCTCGGTAGCTCGCTGGGCTCATAACCCAGAGGTCGCAGGTTCAAATCCTGTCCCCGCTACGCAGAGGTGAAGGCCCGGACCAGACGGTCCGGGCCTTCGTCGTCCCGGTGCGCCGGCGGCCCAGGGGGTACCCGGGTGGTACGCGGGGTGAGTCCCGGCGGGGGACGACCCGGGCGCGCCGATGGGGTGGACTGTCCCCGCGGCCCACCCGGGGCCGCACGGACCCCAGGGGGAGCGGTGGACCTGCTGACGGGCGGCCCGTACGGCGTGCTGGCGCCGGCGATGGCCCTGGAGGGCCCGGTCGCCACCTTCGTGGGCGGCACCCTCGTGGGCGCCGGGCACGCCGGGCTCCTCGTCGTGTGGGCGCTCGCCTTCGCGATCGACCTGGTGCTCGACAGCGGCCTGTTCGCCCTGGGCCGCCTGGCCCGCCGCGCCGGCCGCTTCCCGCGCGCCGCGGCGCTGGCCGGCCGGCTCGGGTTCACCCCCGACCGGCAGGAGCTCCTCGCGGGGAAGGCGGCCGGTCACCTGCCGGCCGTCGTCGCCGGGGCCAAGCTCGTCGACGTCGGCGCCGTGCCCGCCTTCGTCGCCGCCGGCTGGTCCGGGGTCGCGTACCGCTCCTTCCTCGGGTGGGTCGCGCTGTTCACCGCGGTGCGCGTCAGCGTCCTGGTGGGCCTGGGCGTCCTGACCGGCGAGCACCTGGCCACCCGGGTGCAGAGCGTCCTGGAGCACCCGTGGATCGCCGTCCTGGGCGGTCTGGCGGCCGGCGCCGCCCTGCTCGGGGTCAAGACGGTCGTCGGCGCCGCGCTGCGGACCGTGCGCCAGGGAGGTGGGTTGCTTGCCGCGTCGCTGGCACCGGTCGCGCCCTGACCGGGAACACCCCCGGCGCCCCTCGGCGGTGCGCGCCGCGCTGGCCCCCCTCGCCGGCGCCCGCACCCTCGTCGTCGGGCTGGCCGTGGTCCTGTACTCCGTCGGCGCGCCCGTCTCGGCCGCCGTGCACGACGTCCCCGTCGACCTGGCCCTGTCCGCGGTGCTCCTGCAGTGCGGTGGGCTGGTGGTCGCGCTGTGGCGGGCCCAGGTCGGGACCGTCGCGGCCCTGACCGGCGTCGTGATGGTGGCGGTCAGCGCCGACCGGCACGCGGGCCCGTGGCCGTGGACGGTGCCCTCGCTGCTGACCTTCGGGGCGCTGCTGGCGGTCCTGGGGGTCCGCCGGGAGGGGCGCCTGGCCCTCACCGCGTGGATCGCCAGCCTCGTCGTCACCGGGGTGATCGCCCTCGTCGTGGCCGGTGGGGGCGACGGCCCCGGGACGAACCTCGTCGTCTACGCGTCGAACTCCGCGCTGCTGCTGGGCGGCGGGGTCGCCGTCGGGGCCCGGCGCCGGGTCCGGGAGGAACTGGCCCGGTCCCGGCGCGACACCGAGGCCGAGCAGGCCCGGCGCGTCATCGTCGAGGAACGCAACCGGATCGCCCGGGAACTGCACGACGTGGTGGCGCACAGCATGTCCGTCATCGGGGTGCAGGCGACCACGGCGCAGTACCGCATCCCCGGGCTGTCGGCGGAGGCGCGCGCGGAGTTCGACGACATCGCGGCGCAGTCGCGCACGGCGCTGGCCGAGATGCGCACCCTGCTGGGGGTGCTGCGCAGCTCCGGCGACGGCGCCGAGCTCGCCCCGCAGGCCGGGCTCGACGGCCTCGACGCCCTCGCCGAGGGCGCGCGCCGGGCCGGGTGCGCGGTGACCCTGCACCTGGACCCGCCGCTGCGGCTGACCCGGCTCCCGGCGTCGGTGGGGCTGGTCGTGCACCGCATCGTCCAGGAGGGGCTCGCGAACGTCGTCCGGCACGCCACCGGCGCCGCGGTCGGGGTCAGCGTCCTGCGCGCCGACCCCGGCATCGTCGTGGAGGTGCGCAACGACGCCCCGCCGCCGGGGTTCGTCTCGACGGCCGACCCCGGCGGGCACGGCCTGGTCGGGGTCCGCGAACGCGCCGCGCTGCTGGGCGGGACGGTCGAGTCCGGGCCGCTGCCCGGGGGCGGGTTCGTCCTGCGCGCCGCGCTGCCGTGGGAAGCTGGGGCGTGACCAGTGGACCGGACCCCGCGGTCGTGCGCGCCGTCGTCGTCGACGACCAGGCCATGATCCGGGCCGGGTTCTCGGCCCTGCTGTCGGCCCAGCCGGGCATCGAGGTCGTCGGGCAGGCCGCCGACGGCGCCGAGGCCGTCCGGGTCGTCACCGGGCTGCCGCCCGAACGGGCCGCCGACGTCGTGCTCATGGACGTGCGCATGCCCGTCGTGGACGGGCTGGAGGCGACCCGGCGGATCCTGGCGGCCGGCCTGGACCCCGCGCCGCGGGTGCTGGTGCTCACGACCTTCGACATCGACGACTACGTGTTCACCGCGCTGCAGGCCGGGGCGAGCGGGTTCCTGCTCAAGGACGCCACCCCCGAGACCCTCGTCGAGGCCGTCCGCGCCGTGGCGGCGGGGGACTCCCTGCTGTCGCCGGTCATCACCCGCCGCCTCATCGAGCACTTCGTCTCCACCCGCCAGCGCTCGATCGCCGTCCCGGCCGCCGTCGCGGACCTGACCCCGCGCGAGCGCGAGGTCCTGGTCTGCATCGCCCGCGGGCTGTCGAACTCCGAGATCGCCGCGGAGCTGTTCATCGCCGAGCAGACGACCAAGACGCACGTCAGCCGCATCCTCACCAAGCTCGGGCTGCGCGACCGCGTCCAGGCCGTCGTGCTGGGCTACGAGATCGGGCTGGTCAGCCCCGGCCGCTGACCCCGCCGTCCAGGAGGGGCTCGACCAGCGAGCGCAGCACCGCCGGGCCGTCGAGCGTCAGCACCGACTCGGGGTGGAACTGGATGCCGGCGAAACCCCGCCCGCGCAGCGCGACGACCTCGTCGGCCGGTCCCGTCGCCACCTGCACGCCCTCGCCGGCGAGCCGGGCGACCGCGGCGTCGTCGACGCGGGCCGTGAACGAGTTGTAGAACCCGACGGTCGCGGCCGCGCCGAACAGGTCCACCTGCAACTGGGTGCCCTGGTGCGGGGCGTCCTTGCGGCGCAACGGCAGGCCCAGCGTCCCCGACAGCAGCTGGTGGCCCAGGCACACGCCCAGCAGCGGGTTGCCGCCCGCGCGGGCGCTCTCGGACAGCCGCGCCGCGAGCTCCTGCAGGCGGGCGATGCGGGGGTCGGAGGCGTCCTCGGGGTCGCCGGGGCCCGGGCCCAGCAGGACCAGGCCGGTGTGCGCGGCGAGCTCGGCGTCCAGCGCCGGGTCGTCGTAGCGCAGGACCCGCGCGCGCAACCCGGCCGCGGCCAGCAGGTGCACCAGCATCGCCGTGAACGTGTCCTCGGCGTCGACCACCAGCGCCTCGCCCAGCGGGGACCGGGTGGGCTGCTGCTGCGGTTCGAGCCAGAACGGCGCGAGCCGGTCGCGGCGGGAGGCCAGCAGGGTCGCGACGCGCGCGTCGGAGGCCAGCGGCACCCGCCGCACCGGGGCGCCGTCGGAACCGGTGCGCGGCGGCAGCGGCGGCAGGGCGCCGAGCGCGCGCAGGACGCCGGCGGACTTCGCGTGCGTCTCGGCGACCTCCCCCTCGGGGGTGGAACCGCGCACCAGCGTCGCGCCGACCGAGACCCGCACGGTCGCGCTGCCCCCGGCCGCCCGCACGTCGGCGGTGCGGATGAGGATGGGGGAGTCCAGCGTCTGCCCGCCCTCGCCGTCGTGGCCGAGCAGGGCCAGCGCGCCGGCGTAGTAGCCGCGGCCGGACGGTTCGAAGCGCTTGATGACGCGGCAGGCGCTCTGCACCGGCGAACCCGTCACGGTGGCGGCGAACATGGTCTGCCGCAGCACCTCCCGCGCGTCCAGGGTCGACTGGCCGCGCAGCTCGAACTCGGTGTGGGCCAGGTTCGCCATCTCCCGCAGGTACGGGCCGTGGACGACGCCGCCGAGGTCGCCGACCGAGCACATCATCTTCAGCTCCTCGTCGACCACCATGAACAGCTCCTCGACCTCCTTGGGGTCGGTGAGGAACTCCACGAGGCCGTCGGGGTCCGGCCCGGCCGCCGGGTACCGGTAGGTGCCGGAGATGGGGTTCATGACGACCTCGCCGCGGGCCATCCGCACGTGCACCTCCGGGGAGGCGCCGACCAGCGTGCGCGAGGTCCCGTCCGCGCCGGGGACGTGCACGACGAACGTCCAGTACGCCCCCTGCTCGGCGACCAGCAGCCGCCGGAACAGGCTCAGCGCCGTGGTGGCGTCGAAACCGTCGATGACGCCGTCGACGTCGCGGCGGATGACGAAGTTCGCCCCGCTGCCCTGGGCGATCTCGGTGTCGATGATGCGGCGCACCACGTCGGCGTAGTCGTCGTCGGACAGGTCCGGGGCGACGTCGCGCAGCGGGACCTCGGCGTCGGGCAGGACGCGCAGCGCGTCCTCGACCGCGAGGTCCACGGCGGTCTCGACGCGCAGGACCTGCAGCGGGGTGCCGTCGTCGTGGACGTCGAAACCCCGTTCGCGCAGCTGCCGGAACGGGACCAGGGCCAGGGCGTCGCGCCCCCCGTTCGTCCTCCGGTCGCGCAGCGGGACGTCGGCGAGGTGCTCGACGGTCTCCACGGGACCGCGCAGCACCTCCACGGGGCCGGGCCGGCCGGTGGCGGGGTCGAGGCGGCGCAGCAGGGCGAAGGGACCGGCGCCGGGGGTCAGCAGGTCCGCGACGGTCTGGTCGGGTGTCATCGGGTTCTCCTCGAGGGGCTGGGGGAGCCGTCCGTCGAGGGGGACGTCCTGCGGCCGGCCTCCTCGACGAGGCGGCCACCGGGACGTGGGAGCGTCAGGCGACCGCCGACACCCACCACCACGCACCGCGGCGCGAGGCGCTGGCGGTTCCCGTCGGGAGTGCGGTGGTGGTCACGCAGGACACCTTAGCCCCCGGGCCCGCCGGGCGGGCAAGAGCGGAGATACTGCCTGCGTGACCAGCAACGCTCACCCGACAGAGCAGTCCCGGAGCACTCCGACGATCTTCGTCCTGTACGGCGCGACGGGGGACCTCTCGCGCCGGCTGGTGTCGCCGGCCTTCTTCGAGCTCGCCCGCCTGGGCCGGCTGCCGCAGCAGTGGCGGCTGATCGGTTCCAGCCGTGGGGAGAAGACCCACGAGGAGTTCCGCGAGTTCATCCGCGAAGCGCTGGAGGAGTTCGGCCCCGACCCCTCCGAGGGGCCGTGGGACGACTTCGCCGAGCACCTCCTGTTCGCCTCCGGCGGGTTCACCGAGGACGACCCCGGGCAGCTGCCCGCCGTGATCGACCGGGCGCGCGCGGAGCTGGGGGGCGAGGCCGAGCTGGTGCACTACCTCGCGATCCCGCCGGCGGCCTTCCTGGACGCGACGAAGGCCTTCGCCGCCCACGGGCTGGCCGAGGGTTCGCGCGTCGTCTACGAGAAGCCGTACGGCACCTCCCTGGCGTCCTTCGAGGAGCTCGACGCCGAGGTGCACCGGGTGTTCGAGGAGTCCCAGGTCTTCCGGATCGACCACTTCCTGGCCTTCGAGGCGCAGCAGGACGTCATCCACGCGCGGTTCGCGAACCCGTGGCTGGCCGCCCTGTGGAACCGCGAGTTCGTCGACCAGGTGCAGATCGACATCGCCGAGACCCTCGACGTCGCGCAGCGGGCGAGCTTCTACGACGCCACCGGCGCCTTCCTCGACATGATCGTCACGCACCTGTTCCAGATGGCGGCGACGGTGGCGATGGAACCCCCGGCCGACCTCGGCCCCGGGTCCCTGCAGGCCGCGCGGGACGCTGCGCTGCAGGACTTCCGCGAACTGGACCCGGCGGAGGTGGTGCTCGGGCAGTTCGAGGGGTACACCGCCATCGACGGCGTCCCGGACGACTCCACGACCGACACCCTCGCCGCCTGCCGGGTGTGGGTCGACAACGACCGCTGGCGCGGGGTCCCGTTCCTGCTGCGCTCGGGCAAGAAGATGACGGCCGACGAGCAGCGCGTCACGCTCGTCCTGAAACCCCCGACGGGGCTGCACGCCGACGCCGAACCGGCGACGATCAGCTTCTCCCTGCTGGAGGGCGGGGCGCTGGACGTCGCGACGACCGTGCGCCGTCCCGGTGTGGCCGGCGGGCTGGTGCAGGGGACCGCGACGCTGCCGCTGGACGGTTTCGACGGCCCCGCCCCGGCGCTGCCGTACGTGCACCTCATCGAGCACGTGCTCACCGGCGACCGGTCGCTGTTCACCGGCGTGGAGGGGCTGCGCGCGGCGTGGACCTGCATCGAGCGGTTCTCGCAGGACCGCCCGCAGGTCCTGCCCTACGCACCGGGCACGTGGGGCCCGCAGGCCGCCGACGAGCTCGCCGCCCCGGGGCGCTGGTTCCTGCGCTGAACCCCCGGGCCGGGGGGGGGGGGGGGGGGGGGCCGCGGGCGGGGGGGGGGGCGGGGGGGGGCCGGCGGGTCGCGCCGGGTCGGGGTGGGGGGGTTGGGGGGG
>NZ_JBJLSK010000055.1:0-15328 GCF_050871965.1 Kineococcus lubricus | reverse complement strand
CGGGTCGGCGTGGTTACCAGCCGATGAGCCAGGCGGTGCACGGGGACGTGCTGGTCAAGCACTGGGAGACGTACGAGAAGGCGGCGCGGGGGGCTGGGCACGACCCCCGCCGCGAGGACTGGCGCGTGACGCGCCTGGTGGTCGTCGCCGACACCGACGAGGAAGCCCGCGCGCTGGTGCGCGGCAGCGACATCGCCGAGCTGTGGCGTTCGTCGAACCTGCCCACCTTCGCCCGGCTGGGTCTGACCGGACTGCTCACGGGCGGGGCCGTCGACGACTCCGAGCTGACGGTGGACTGGCTCATCGACAACTTCTTCTTCGTCGGCTCCCCGCGGACGGTGGCCGACCAGGTGCGGGCCCTGTACGAGCACACCGGCGGTTTCGGGTGCCTGCAGACGTCGACGTACGACATGCGCGGTCAGGAGGAGGCGTACGAGCACAACTTCCGGCTCCTGGGTCAGGAGGTCGCGCCGCTGCTGGCCGACCTGACCGGCGCCGACGAGGCCTGACCGGCCCCGCTCGTGCGGGTCCCCTCAGCCGGGGACCCGCACGAGCGGTTCGAGCTGGGTGCGCAACCGCTCGTCGATGCGCTGCGGGAACGTCCCCGCCGGGAAGTGCCGCGCGGGGGAGCGCAGGATCTCGTGGATGAACAACCCGTGGCAGTTCCCCGCCACCGTGTGGGCGTCCCAGTCGCCGGCGATGACGCCGTCCTGCTGACCCGCGCGCAGCAGGTTCTCCACGACGTGGATGAAGCGGTCGCCGTGCTCGACGCTGAGCCCGCCCAGCGCGTTGCCGGTGGACAACCCGATCCGGACGTAGTCCGTGACGTTCTCGGGTGAGGCGAGGTAGAAGTCGGCCCGCAGGCGGTACAGCTCGCGCACCCGGTTCACCACCACCCGGCCCGTCGCCCCCGACCGCGGGCGGAAGCGGGGGTTCGCCTCCACCGACGTGATGAAGTCCTCCATCCGGTGGCCGAAGACGTGCAGGAGGAGGTCCTCCTTCACCGCCACGTACCGGAACAGCGTGGCCTCGCCGATGCCGGCCAGGCGGGCGACGTCGCGCATCGTGATCTCGGCCAGGGTGCGGGTGTGGAGCAGTTGCTCGGTGGCCTCCCGGATGCGCCGGAGCTTGTCCCGTCGGGAGCGCTCACGCAGGGGGAGTTTCGACTCGTCCACGTCCGAGGCGGACATCCGGCTCCTCATCGCAGGCTGCGGCGGGCTGTCGGTCCGCCGCAGCCTGCCCGGAACGGGGAGCCTACCCGGCGGGGGTGCCCGGGAGGATCATCTCCCGCACGGCCTGGCCCGAGGCGAGCCGGTCGAGCGCGCGGTGGACCTCCGTCAGGCTGTTCGTCGCGGTGGCGAGCCGCTCGACGGGCAGCCGCCCCGCTCGCCACAGGTCCAGCAGCAGGGGGATGTCGCGCTCGGGGACGGCCGATCCCTGGTAGGAGCCGACGATGCTCAGGGCCCGGGCGGTGATGTCCAGCGGTTCCACCTGCGCCGTCGCGCCGGGTGCCGGCAGCCCCACCGTGACGAGGCGGCCCCCGCTGGCCAGCAGCGACAGGCCCGTCTCGAAGGCCCGGGGGTGCCCGGCGGCCTCGATCACGACGTCGACCCGCGTGCCCCGCTCGCGCGCCTCGTCGGGGGTGAGGGCCTCGTGGGCGCCCCAGGCGCGGGCCACCGCCAGCTTGTCGGGGTTCTGGTCCACCCCGACCACGTGACCGCCGGGTCCCACGACCGCCAGGGCGGTCAGCAGGGCGGCCATCCCGACGCCGCCCAGGCCCACGACGGCGAGGGAGTCGGAGTCGGTGAGCTGGGCGGCGTTCACCACGGCGCCCCCGCCGGTCAGCAGCGCGCACCCGGACAGGGCGGCGACGGCGGCCGGAACGTCCTCGTCGACCAGGACGGTCGAGCGGCGGTCCAGGACGGCGTGGGTGGCGAAGCCGGAGACGCCGAGGTGGTGGTGGACCGGGCGGTCGCCCTCGTGCAGCCGGATCGCGCCCGAGGGCAGGGTGCCGGCGGCGTTGGTGGCCGAGCCCTCCCGGCACGGCAGCCGGCCGCCGGTGCGGCACTCCGGGCACGCGCCGCACCGGGCGAGGAAGGTGGTCGCGACGCGCCGGCCGAGGAGGTGGGCGGGCACGCCGGGCCCCACCTCCTCCACGATCCCGGCGGCCTCGTGGCCGAGCAGCATGGGCATCGGGCGGGGCCGGTTGCCCTCGATGACGGAGAGGTCGGAGTGGCACAGCCCCGCCACCTCGACGCGGACCAGGACCTCACCCTCGCCGGGCGGGTCCAGGCGCAGCGGCACGACGTCGATCGGGCGCGACTGCCCGTACGGGCGCGCGGCACCCATCTCCCGCAGAACAGCGCCGGTGATGTCCATGGTCGACGTCTCCTCGATCTCTGTGAGTTCTCGCTATCAACTGATAGTTTACTCTCAATACGGCGGGCACTGAAGGAGCGATGATGCAGATCCACCAGGACGCGGTGACCGGGACGGTCGAGGTCGCCGGCCAGGACGTCGGGTGGCACGACACCGGGGTGCCCGGCGGACCCGCACCGGTCCTGCTCGTGCACGGCACCGGCGGTTCGGCGGCCACCCACTACCGCACGGTCTACCCGATGCTGGCCGCGCGCCACCGGGTGCTCGCCGTCGACCTGGCCCCGGCGGCCGAGCTGGAGGACATCCGCACCCAGGTCCTCGCCGTGCTGGCCGAGCGCGCTCCCGGCCAGGCGGTGGACCTGGTCGGGTACTCCCTCGGCGCGGTGGCGGCCGCGACCCTGGCCGCCGAGCGGCCCGACCTGGTGCGCAACCTCGTCCTCGTCTGCGGGTGGGCCCGCACCGACGGGGTCCAGCGGCTGCGCAACGAGCTGTGGCAGCGGCTGTTCGCCTCCGACCGCGAGAGCCTGGCGCGGTTCAGCACCTTCGTCGCCTTCGGCCAGAGCTACCTGCGGGCGCGCACCGACGCCGAGATCGCCCAGCTCGTCGCCGCCCGGACGTTCCCCGACGGGGTGGAGGAGTCCATGCGCCTCAACGCGCGCGTCGACATCGCCCGGGACCTGGACCGCATCAGCGCGCCGACGCTCGTGATCTCGGGGCTGGAGGACCAGATGGTCGGTCCGCACCACGGCCGGTTCCTGTTCGGCGGCATCGAGGACGCCCGCCTCGCCGAGATCGAGACCGGGCACGCGGCCACCACCGAACGCCCCGCGCAGGTGTTCAAGCTCATCGACGACTTCCTGCGCCGACGTCCCGGACTCGCCCCGGCCGGTGCGCTGGTCGACACCGTCGCCATCTGACCGATCCCCACCCAGACCGATCCGGGAGGACCCCTCCGTGAGCACAGCTGACCAGACCCAGGTCCACGACGTCGTCATCATCGGTGCGGGCTTCGCCGGCATCGGGACGGCGTGCGCCCTCCGGCGCCGCGGTGTCGAGGACTTCGTCCTCCTCGAGCGCGCGCAGGACGTCGGGGGGACCTGGCGGGACAACCACTACCCCGGGGCGGCGTGCGACGTCCCCTCGCACCTGTACTCCTTCTCGTTCCGGCTGAACCCGGACTGGAGCCGGACCTTCGCCCCGCAGGGGGAGATCCTCGACTACGTGCGCGAGACCGCCCGCGAGGAGGGTGTGCTGCCGCGCGTCCGGTTCGGGGCCGACGTCGAGCAGGTGACCTGGGACGAGGCGGCCTCGCAGTGGGAACTGCGCGCCGGCGGGCAGACCCACCGGGCGCGGTTCGTGGTCTCCGCCGTCGGTCACCTCTCCGACCCCAAGTACCCCGCCATCCGCGGTCTGCACGACTTCGGCGGGCAGCTGATGCACTCGGCCCAGTGGGACGACGCGGTCGACCTGCGGGGCAAGCGCGTGGGGGTCATCGGCACCGGGGCCAGCGCGATCCAGGTCGTCCCCAGCATCGCCGGCGCCGTGTCGGAGCTGGTGGTGTTCCAGCGGTCCGCGCCGTACGTCACGCCCCGGCCCGACAAGGAGTACACCGCCGCCGAGAAGCGCATGTTCGCCCGCGTGCCGGAGGCCATGCGGGCCGAGCGGCGCGGGATCTTCTGGGCCAACGAGGAACGCTACGCGCAGCGGCGCATGACGCCCGCGCTGGTGGAGGCGGTGCAGCGGGCCGCGCTGGACCACCTCGCCTCCCAGGTGCCCGCGGGGGAGCTGCGGGACGCCCTGACGCCCGACTACGTCATCGGCTGCAAGCGCATCCTGAAGTCCGACGACTACTACCCCGCGTTCCTGCGGGAGAACGTCGCGCTGGAGACGACGGGGATCGACTCGATCGAGGAGGCCGGGGTCCGCCTGACCGACGGCCGCCTGGTCGAGCTCGACGTCCTCATCGCCTGCACCGGTTTCGAGACGACCGAACTGCCGATCGCCGAACGCGTCCGCGGCCGCGACGGGCAGCTGCTGGCCGACCGCTGGTCGAAGGGCATGGAGGCCTACGCCACCACCGCCGTCCACGGGTTCCCGAACTTCTGGCTCGTCAACGGCCCGAACACCGGGCTGGGCCACAACTCCTCGGTGTACGTGGCCGAAGCGCAGATCGAGCACATCGGTGCCGCCGTCGAGGAGGGGGTGCGCACCGGTCGCGTCCTGGAGGTCCTCGACTCCGTCGAGCAGGACTACACCCGTCAGCTCGACGAGATGAGCCGGGGCACGGTGTGGCTCGACGGCGGCTGCCGCAGCTGGTACGTGGACCACCGCTCGAACCGGCTCACGACCCTGTGGCCGGACTTCGCGTTCTCCTTCCGCGAGGTGAACTCGCCCTTCGACCCCGCGCCCTACGGCCTCGACGGGACGACCGACGACACCGGGGCGGGTGCGCAGCGCCTCGCCGGGCTGCTCGAGACGTCCTGACCCGCGGTCCCGACCCCGCGTCCCTGCCGCCGGCCGCTCAGCGCGACGGCGGCAGGGCGCCGCGCACGATGTCGTACGCCGTCAGGGCCAGCCAGGTCTCGCTGAGCGCCTCGGTCGCCCGCAGGTCCCGGCCGGTCAGCTCGGCGACGCGCCCGAGGCGGTAGGCCACGGTGTGCTTGTGGACGCCCAGCTGCGTCGCGGTGCCCGCCAGGGAGCGGTCGTTGCCGAGGTAGGTGCGCAGGGTCGTCAGCAGGTCCCCGCCGGTGCGCTCGTCGTACGCGATCAGCGGCCCCAGGGTGCCCTGCACCAGCACGTTCAGCAGCGTCTCGTCGGCCGGCAACCAGCCCACGACGCGGGACTCCTCGGCGTACCCCCGGGCACGCCCCCCCTCGGGGTGGCGCGCGGCCCGCTGGCGCGCCCACTCGGCCTGCCGCGAGGCCAGCGGCAGCGTGGACAGGTCGTCGCAGGGAGCGCTGTAGCCGACCGGGACCCCCAGCTGGGCGGCGAGGTCCGCGCACACGTCCTCGGCGCCGGCCGGCAGCAGCACCTCCACCGTGCCGTCGACGACGTCGAGCAGGTGCGGCCGGCCGTCGGTCGTCAGGAGCCGGTCGACCCGGGTCACCTGGCGCTCGTCGCCCTGCCACCGGACCACCAGGACGGGACCGGCGGGGAAGTCGAAGCGGGCCAGCAGGTCCAGGACGCGCTGCGGGGACAGCACGTTGTCGCGCACCTGCCGCAGGGCGTCGCCGCCGGCGCGGCGGGCCACCTCGCGCCGCCGCTCCCGGTCGGCGAGCTCCCACGCGGCGAGGGTGGCCACGTGCCGGACGGCGGCCATGCTCGCCGGGACCGGCCGTTCCTGGACCGCCACCAGGGTGGCCACGCGCTCGGAGTCCATGACGATGGGCAGCGCGTACCCCTCGGGGATGAGGACGTTGTCCCCGCGCAGCCGCTCGACCGGGAACCCCGCGGGCAGGGGACCCAGCTCGGGCAGGACGGTCGCCCCCCGGTCGTCGACGAGGTGGAACGCGTACCCCGTGATGCGGGAGTGCACCTGCAGCGACTCGGCGAAGGTGATGTCGCCGCGGGCCCGGGCCTGGAGGGTGTCGAAGACGCGGATCTGCTGCAGCAGACCGGAGGACACCCGCTGCTCGTTGGCGACGGCGACCGCCCGGCCCAGCGCGCCCCAGGGGACGGCCCGGTCGACGGTCAGGAACGGGAACCCCGCGGCGTCGGCGGCGTCGCGCAGACCGGACAGGTCCTCGGGGCCGTGGGTGCTGCCCAGGGCCAGTGCGCAGGCGCCGCGCTCGACCAGCTGGCGCACGAGCTCCTCCTGCCCGGCCCGGTCCCGCGGCAGGTTCCCCCCACCGGTCAGGACGAGGTCGCCGGCCTCGATCCAGTGGACGATCTCCGGGGTGGTGCTGATGTGCACCCAGCCCACCGGCCGGTCCGCCCCGTGGGCACCGGCGACCAGCCGGCACCCGAACTGCGGGGCGTCCAGCAGGTCCTGGATCGTCAGGGAACTCATCTCGCCCTCGCACCTCCACGCACCGACCGGGGCACGATCGCGCCCGGCTGCCGCGATTGTGCCCCACGGGGTGGGTTCCGTCGCCGGGCCGCCCGTGTGATACTGAGAGTCGTCTCTCACTCTCCTCGCCACGGCGCCGGCCCGACGCCGGCGGGCGTGCGGCCGGGGTGGGCCGGGCCGGGCTCGGCGCGGAGGACGGTCGACGTCCCCGCGGTGCAGGCGACTTCCGAGAACACGAGGAGAGAACGTGAGTGCTGTTGCCGTGGTGACCGGTGCCGCAGCGGGTCTGGGGCGCGCCGTCGTGCAGGAACTGCTCGCCCACGGGTACCGGGTGGCGGGGTTCGACATCCGCGAGGGCGACCCCGCCGAGGGGCTCCTGCAGCTGACCGTCGACGTCACCGACGAGGCGGCGGTCGAAGCAGCGTTCGACCGCGTCGTGCAGGACCTGGGCCGGCCGACCCTGGCCGTCAACGCCGCCGGGATCTACCCGCGGACGATGCTGTCGGACTTCTCGGTCGACCGCTACCGCCGCATCTTCGACATCAACGTGCTGGGCACGTGGCTGGTGACCCGCGGGTTCTACCGGACGCACGAGGAAGGCACCCCGGGGACCGTCCTGAACATCGCCTCCGTCGACGGGATGACCCCCCACCCCAAGTCCCTGCTGTACAGCGCCTCCAAGGCCGCCGTCATCAACCTCACGGCCGGCACGGCCGGTGAGCTGGCGGCCAAGGGCATCCGCACCGTGGCGGTCGCTCCCGCCTACATCGCCACCGAGCAGATCAAGGCCCAGGTCGGCACCCTGCCGCCGGAGGCGATGTCCCCGCAGGAGCTCGCGGCCAGCATCGTGCGCCTGGCCGACCCCGCGCTCCTGACCCACCTCACCGGTCAGACGGTGGTCGCCCAGGGCCGTGAGGAGTTCCCCTCGGCCTGAACCCGGGGACTCCTCACGCTTCGTGCTCGGAGCCAGGTGGACCGCACCCGCTTGGTCGGCGTGCCAGTTGTGCGGGTCACCCGGCTCGCACGACATTGGTCCCCGACACTCGATGCGGAGGAGCAGGTCCATGAGCAGACCGTTGGACGGCCGGGTCGTCCTCATCACGGGGGGCGCGCGCGGCCAGGGGGCGGCGCACGGCCGGCTCTGCGCGCAGCAGGGGGCCACCGTCGTCCTGGCCGACATCCTCGACGAGGTCGGCCGGCTGGAGGCGGAATCCCTGCGGCAGGAGGGCCTGGCGGTCGAGTACGCCCACCTCGACGTCACCCGCGAGGGGGAGTGGCGCAACGTCGTCGCCCACGTCGAGACCACCCACGGCAAGCTCGACGGGCTGGTGAACAACGCCGGCATCGTCCACGTGGCCCTGATGGAGGACGAGAGCCTGGAGGCCTTCCTCCGGGTCCACCAGGTCAACGCGGTCAGCGTGTTCCTCGGCACGAAGATCGGTGCCGAGGCCATGCGGCGCGCCGGTGGCGGCTCCATCGTCAACGTCGCCTCGGCGTACGCGCACCTCGGTGCTCCCGGGTACGTGTCGTACAACTCCAGCAAGGCCTCGATCGTGGCGGTCAGCCGCACCGCGGCCGTCAACTACGCCGACGACGGCATCCGCGTCAACAGCGTCTCGCCCGGGTGGATCGAGACCGAGCTCGTCGAGCAGGAGCGCGCCGTGCGCACGGCCGCGACGGACTGGCGGCTGCAGTACACGATCGCCCCGCGCACCCTGGCCCGGAAGGACGGTGCCCCCCGGGGGGCCGCCCCGCGGGAGGTCTCCGGGGTCGTGGCCCACCTGCTCAGCGACGCCGCCAGCTACGTCACCGGCACGGACATCCGCGTCGACGGCGGGGTGACGGCCTGGTGACCGCCACCGACGCGTCGGTGCGCCGTCCGTCCGCGCTCGACGAGCACCGGCTCCGGGTCCTGCCCGGTGGTTTCGGCCGGGGACCGCTGGCGGTCGGGGACCGGGCCCCCTACGCCCGGTCCGCGCAGGGCTGGTCCCTGGTGGACGAGGACGGTCACGAGCTGATCGACCTCAACAACAACATGACCGTCAACCTGCACGGTCACGCGCACCCGGCGGTGCTGGACGCCGTGCGCGAGCGGTTCGACGCCGGTCTGGTGTCCCTGGGGGTGTCGAACGAGGACGAACTCCTCATGGCGGACGCGCTGCTGGCGCGGCTGCCGTGGGCGGGGCAGGTCCGGTTCGCCAACTCCGGGACCGAGGCCGTCATGCTCGCGGTCCGCGTCGCCCGGGCCCGCACAGGACGCGACCTCGTCGTCGTCCTCGGGCCCGGGTACCACGGGACGGCCGACGCGGTCCTCCCGGCGCTGCTGGACGCCGGGGCGCCGGGAGTTCCCGACGGCGTGCGCGCCCAGACGCTCGTCGTCCCGCGCGGGGACGACGCCGCCCTGGAACGGGTGTTCGACGCGCACGGCGGGCGGATCGCCGCCGTGGTCCTGGACCTGTGCGCCAACTCCGCCGGGTTGCAGCCGCTCACGGCCGGGTTCGTGGCCGGTGCCGAGCGCCTGGCCCGGGCGGACGGTGCCCTCCTCGTCGTCGACGAGGTCGTCACCTTCCGCAACGGGTTCGGTGGGCTGGCCGGGGAGTTCGGGGTGCGGCCGGACCTGATGGCCCTGGGCAAGACGATCGGCGGGGGTTTCGCCGTCGGTGCCGTGGTGGGCACCGCCGACGCCCTGAGCGTCCTCGACGTCCGCCGGCCCGGGGCCCTCGTGCACGGGGGGACCTTCACCGCCAACCCCGTCACGATGACCGCGGGCCGCGTGACGCTGGACCTGTTCGGACCCGGGCAGGTCCAGCGCCTCAACGCCCTCGCCGAACGGTTCCAGCGCCGCGCCGGCGACGGGCTGGACGGCACCGGGTGGCAGGTCCGCCGCTCGGGGTCGGTCCTGCGGCCCTTCCCGGTCGGCTGGGCCGCCGACGAGCGCAGGACGGCCCAGAAGGCCCTGTTCTGGGCCGCCTACCAACAGGGGCTGCTGCTGTCCGCCGGTGGTCTCACGTGCCTGTCGACGGTCATGGACGAGGGGGTCGTGGACGAAGCCGTCGCACGGCTGGTGGCCGCGGGCCGGTCGGTGGCCGCCGGCCGCTGAACCCCGGAGGCGGTGACCACCGCTGCCGGACGCGGTCGTCCGGTCGCGTCGTCCCGGGCTGCGCGGTTCCCGCCGGAAACCCTCCGCGGCATGTTTCCGGTTGGTTAATCTGCACGTCGCGGTCTTGAAAAGTTGAGAGTCCTCTCTCACACTCGGGGTGTGCGAGATCGACGGCGGCAGTTCGCGCGAGCGGCGGCGCCGTCCGTCGGGCGGACACGCCGGTACGACGCACGAGGAAGGTGCACCGGGGTTCGAGGGGACCGCGGTGCCGCTGCCCGGCCGACGAGGACGTCGGGCGAGCGGTAGGCGACGGCTCACCGCCGCCGGGCCGCGGCGGCAACCGGGGAGCACGGACGAGGTAGCGAGACCGACAGGAGTGGACGTGACCGCACCAGCTGTCCCGACCGGGGTCGGCCCCGGCCCCGGGCGCGCGGTGACCGGGCAGGCCCCCCGGGACGACCGCACCGCGGCGGCCGCCCCGGAGGACGCACCCTCACGGGTCCCGGGACCCGCCGCACACGGTGACGGGCACCCCCGTCACGATCAGAACCCCCACCGCACACACCTGGAGTCACTGTGAACAACGCGTTGAGCCGCCGCCGGGTCCTGACCGGCGCGGCAGCGGGCCTGACCGCCACGACCCTGGCGGCCTGCGGGAACTCCAGCGGGACCACCGGCGGGGGCGGCGGTGGCGGGGGTCAGGTCGTCATGGCCAACTACGGCGGTCCCTTCGGTGACGCGCTGCGCGCCGTCTACTTCGACCCCTTCACCGAGGAGACCGGGATCGAGGTCGTCGTCGTCAACGCCGACGTCGCCCGGTACGTCTCCATGGCCACGGCCGGTCGCAGCGAGTGGGACTCGATGGACGCCGACGGGTTCACGGTGATCGACTGGGTCGGCAAGGGCATCGTGGAGAAGCTCTCGCCCGACGTGCCGCGCGCGGACACGGTCGACCCCGAGTTCCAGGACTACGCCGCCGGCGGGTACACGCAGGCGTTCGTGATGGTGTACCGGAAGTCGGCGGTCGGCCCGACGCCGCCCAAGAGCTGGGCCGACTTCTGGGACACCGCGAAGTACCCCGGCAAGCGGGGTTGGTCCAGCAACTACGTCGCGACGATCGAACCGGCCATCATGGCCGACGGCGTGGCACCGGCGGACGTCTACCCCCTCGACCTCGACCGGGGTTTCGCCAAGCTCGACGAGCTGCGCGACCACCTGACGATCTACGAGTCCTACGCGGCGATCACCCAGGGCGTGCAGGCCGGCAGCGTCGACATGGCCGTCCTGCCGAACGGGCGCGCCACCGCGCTGGCCGACGAGGACCCCGACATCGTCGTGGAGTGGAACCAGAACGTCTACTTCCCGTGGACCGGGTACACCCTGCCCAAGGGGGCGCCGAACCCCGACGGCCTGAACAAGCTGCTCGCCTTCATGTCGAACCCCGAGCGCCAGGCGGAGCTCGCCGAGAAGAGCTTCTACGGACCGACCCTGGAAGCGGCCTACGACCTGCTGTCGCCGGAGGTGCTGGCCAAGCTGCCGGGGTCGGACGAGCACGTGGCCGTGGCCGCGACCGTCGACACCGCCTCGCTGTCCAAGATGACCGACGACTACGTCGCGCGGTACACCGCGTGGGTGGCCCGGTGACGACCTCCACCACGGGCGGGGCGACGGTCGCGGACGAACGGCTGTCGTACGAGCAGACGCCCAGCGCGCTGACCCGCTACCGCCTCGGGTCGGGCGCGCGCACCCTGCTCACGCTGCCCGTGCTGTTCCTGACCGTCGCGGTCGCCCTGCCGATGGGGTACGTGCTCTGGCTCGCGCTGTTCGGCGAGGGTGAGAGCACCGTCGGGTCGGTGGTGGGTGACCCGTTGTTCCGCGAGGCGCTGTGGCGCACGGTCGTCATGGCCGTGCTGGTGACGGTGCTGTGCGTGGTGCTGGGGCTGGTCTACGCGCTGGCCGTGACGCTGGCGCCGAGGCCGGTCAAGGTGGTTCTGGGCCTGGCCATCGGGGCCACCTTCGTCATCTCGCTGATGGTGCGGACCTACGGGTGGGTGCTGCTGCTGCAGCCGCGCGGCATCGTCTTCGACGCCCTGTCGGCGGTGGGTCTGGTCGACGGGCCGCTGGCCGTCCTGCAGACGCCGTCGGCGATGTACCTCGGCATGGTGCACGTCATGCTGCCGTACTCGATCCTGCTGACGTCCACGTCGCTGGCCGCGCTCGACGGCAACCTCGTCAAGGCGGCCCGGAGCATGGGTGCCAGCGCACGCCTCACCTTCTTCCGGGTCGTCCTGCCGCAGATCGCCGCGGGCGTCACGGCCGGGGGTCTGCTGGTCTTCATGATCTCACTGGGGTTCTACATCACGCCGGCCTTCCTCGGCGGGCCCAGCCAGCTCACGATGGGCACGCTCATCGGCAAGCAGATGAGCGGGACGTTCGACTTCAAGGCCGCGGCGATCATGGGCAGCCTGCTGTTCCTGGCCGTCACGGTCCTGTACGTCCTGGCCGAGCGCATCTTCAAGATCACCGACCAGTGGGAGCGTCGATGAACGCGTTGTCCGCCGACCGCCAGCTCCAGCGGGCGCTGCGCGGTCCCCGGCCCCTCGTGGTGGTCGTCGGCGTCCTCATGGCCGTCTACCTGCTGGTGCCGATGCTCATCGTCATCCCGGCCTCCTTCACGTCGGGGAGCTTCCTGGAGATTCCGCCGCGCGGGTTGTCGCTGCGCTGGTACGAGGCGGTGCTGGGGGACTCCCAGTGGGCGCGGGCGCTGCAGACCTCGCTCAAGGCGTCCTTCGCGGCGTCGCTGGTGGCGACGGCGGTCGCGACCCTCGCGGTGCTGGGGATCTCGCGCAGCCCGCGGTCCGCGAAGGTCCTGCGGCCGGTCTTCTTCCTGCCCATGGTCCTGCCGCTCGTCGTGCTCGCCCTGGGCCTGGGCGAGCTGACCCGGACGGTGGGCATCACCGGTTCCCTGCTGCCGGTGGTCGTCGGTCAGGCCGTGCTCTGCGTGCCCATCGCCTTCGTCGCCGTCGCCGGCGGGATGGCCTCCATCGACCCTGCGCTGTCGCGGGCCGCCTCGAGCATGGGGTCGAGCTGGTGGCGGACGGCGTGGCGGGTGGAACTGCCGCTGCTGCGCCGCAGCATCCTCGTGGCGTTCTTCCTGAGCTTCGCGTTCGCCTTCGACGAGGTCGTCCTGGCCCTCTTCCTGGCCCCGCCCGGGCAGAGCACGCTGCCGGCCAAGCTCTACACCGAGGCCACCCAGAACGTCTCGCCGCTGCTGGCCTCGGTGAGCGGCTGCATCATCCTCTTCACCCTGCTCCTCTTCCTGCTCGTCGCCCTCGCCGGACGAGCGACCCGATCCCGGTCCCGTGCGCTGCGGGGTTCTCACGGAAAGGCCGATCCGGCATGAGCCAGAACGTCGACATCCTCAACCTGAACCTCGCGCTGGGCGGGAACCAGATCCTCAGCGACGTCGACCTGCACGTGAAGCTGGGGACCTTCGTCACGCTGCTGGGACCGTCGGGGTCGGGCAAGACGACGACGCTGAACGTCATCGCCGGGTTCCTCCAGCCCGACTCCGGGCAGGTGCTGCTGGGCGGACGCGACGTCGCCAAGCTGGCCCCGGGCGCCCGGCGGATGGGCATCGTGTTCCAGAACTACGCGATCTTCCCGCACATGACGGTCGCGGAGAACGTGCGGTTCCCCCTGCAGGCGCAGGGCTGGAAGGGCGACCACCGCAAGCGCGTGGCCGAGGTCCTCGAGCTCGTGCAGCTGGGCGGTTTCCAGAAGCGGCGGGCCTCGACGATGTCCGGGGGGCAGCTGCAGCGCGTCGCGCTGGCCCGCGCCCTGGCCCCGCAGCCGGAACTGCTGCTGCTGGACGAACCGCTGTCGGCGCTGGACAAGCAGCTGCGCGAGTCGATGCAGAGCGAGCTGAAGGCCATCCAGCGCGAGGTGGGCGTCACCACCATCAGCGTCACGCACGACCAGTCCGAGGCGCTGGCGATGTCCGACCAGGTCGTGGTCATGAACCGGGGCCGGGTGGAGCAGGCGGGGTCGCCGGAGCAGATGTACTGCCAGCCGTCGTCGGAGTTCCTGGCCCGCTTCCTGGGCGAGGTGAACCTCTTCGCCGTCGACCCCTCCGGGGCGGCCGGACCGCTCAGCGGCGACGTGGGCGGGCAACCGGGTGACCTCGTGGTCATCCGCCCCGAGGCGTTCCGGGTGGAGGACCCCGCGGCACCCGCCTCCGGTGCCCACCGCATCCAGGGCGTCGTGCGCCAGGTGCAGTTCCAGGGCGGCAGTTCCCGCATCGAGCTCGACGTGGACCGGTCGCGCGAACCCGTCGTGGTCCGCACGCCGTACGCCGGGCGCGGGTCCCTGCTCGCGACGGGGCAGCGCGTCACCGTCACCTACGACGGTGCCCGCCCGCACGTCATCCCGGCCGCGAACACCGCGGTGCGGCTGGACGCCCCGAACCCGGCGGCGTCGCTGAGCTGAGAACCGTCCCGCCGGCACCGCCGCGGGGCAGCGAGGAGGAGGAGGACGTGGACGAACCGACGGTGGTCGAGGGAGTGGTCGCCCACGGCGACCGGCGCGGACGGGAACTCGGGTTCCCGACCGCGAACCTGCTGGACCCGCGGGCCGTGCGGCTGGACGGGGTGTACGCCGCCGTCACCGTGGTCGACGGGGACCCGACCGGGGCCCGCCCCGCCGTGGTGTCGGTCGGTCGCCGCCCCACCTACTACGGCGGGCAGGGCGTCCGCCTCCTGGAGGCGCACCTGCTCGACTGGTCCGGGGACCTCTACGGACGGCACCTGCGGGTGGAACTGCACCAGCGGCTGCGCCCGCAGCGGGCCTTCGCCGGGTCCATCGAGCTCATGGAGCAGATCGCCTGCGACGTCGACGAGGCCACCGCGTGGGCCCGGGCGAACGGCTGGTCGCGGACGCCGGGGACCACGCGCCGCGGTCACCGCGGCAGGTGGGCGAGGGTGCCCGCGCAGACCCCCGGGCGGTCGGCCCGCACGCTCGCCCGCGCCCGCCGCCGCACGGCCGCCATCGCGGAGGCGGCGGCCGGGGTGCCCCCGGAGGCGCTGACGCACGACGGGGTCGCGGCGGCCACCGGCATCCCCGCGGGGTACCTGCGCTGGCGGTTCCCCGAGGTGGAGGACCTGGCCGCGCAGGCCCGCGCCGCCGGGGTGGCGTGAGACGGCGCCCACCCGGGGACCGGGCGCGCCGGTGAGGACCGGCCCCCGCGGCCCCGCCGACCTCCGCGACGGCCACGTCCGGCGCGGCGAAGCGGGTCACCTGGTAGCAGGGGGAGTTCCACGGCACGACGCCCAGGAGGGCCCCACCGGGTGTGCCGGACGAAGGCCCGGCCGGGGGAACCCTCCGGCAGTGCGATCGGCTCGTCGGCGAGGAAGACCTCGGCGTGGTCGGCGCAGTGCTCGTGGATCGCGGCGCGGGAGCCGACCTCGTCGAGCGCCTCGGCGACCGGTTCGACCCCCTCCCGGACGACGAGGCCGGCCAGTCCTCCACGCCGTTCGGCGTGCAGCCGGCCCACCCGCCGCCTCCCCGGCGCTGGCGTCCAGCGAGGTGGCACTGCCGTCCAAGCAGACCCGGACCACCGGGCGGCACGCTGGACCCACCAGGAGGAGGGGCACCGGTGCCCGTCCGGCCGTACCGCGAGGAGGACAGCGTGAAGTTCGGCATTCTCAACATCCCTTACGCGTCGCAGTACGCCGCCGGCCGGGAGTCGGCCGCGGACGTGATCGCGCGTGATCTGCGGGTGACGCGCTGGGCCGATCAGTACGGTCTGGACGAGGCGTTCTTCGCCGAGCACTACACGTTGG
>NZ_JBJLSK010000054.1:0-17638 GCF_050871965.1 Kineococcus lubricus | reverse complement strand
CGGGGGGCGGGGGCGGCCCACACGCCGCGCGCGCGCCCCCGCGGCGCCCCCCGGCCCCCGCCGGGGCGGCGGGGGGCCCGCGCGGGGGGGCCCCCCCCCCCCCCCCCCCCCCCCTCGTCCGTGCGTCGCGGCCGCTCAGGCCGTCAGCGGCACCGCGTCGGCCCGGATGGGCGACGGCAGCGCGGTGTCGCCCATGAGGAACTCGTCGACGGCGGCCGCGCACGCCCGCCCCTCCGCGATGGCCCACACGATGAGCGACTGACCCCGGCCGGCGTCCCCGGCGACGAACACGCCCGGGGTGCCGGTGGCGTAGCCGGGGGTCCGGGTGAACCGGGTGCGGGCGTCGGTCCCCAGCCCCAGCTGGCCGACGAGGTCGCCGTGCTCGGGACCGGCGAAGCCGATGGCCAGCAGCACCAGCTGGGCCGGGATGTCGTGCTCGGTGCCCTCGACCGGCGTCCAGACGCCGTCGACCTTGGTCACCTCGACCAGCCGCAGCCCGGTGACCCGGCCGTCCTCCCCCACGAACTCCCGCGTCGAGGCGGAGAACTTGCGGGTCCCGCCCTCCTCGTGGGAGCTGGAGACCGAGAACACCTTCGGGACGGTCGGCCACGGCTCGTGCGCGGCGCGCTCCTCGGGGGCCATCGGGTAGATGTCCAGCTGCGTCACCGACTTCGCCCCCTGGCGCAGCGCGGTGCCGTAGCAGTCCGACCCGGTGTCCCCGCCGCCGATGACGACGACGTCCAGGCCCTCGGCGTCGATGTAGTCCGCCGGCCGTTCCTGACCGACCGCGACGCGGTTGGTCGGGGGCAGGTACGTCATCGCCTGGTGGATGCCGGCCAGGTCGCGGCCGGGCAGGTCGACCTCGCGCCACTGCGTCGCCCCGGTCGCCACGACCACCGCGTCGAAGCGGTCGCGCAGCTGCTCACCGGTGATGTCGACGCCGATCTCGACGCCCGGCCGGAACCGGGTGCCCTCGGCCTCCATCTGCGCCAGCCGGCGGTCCAGGACCGCGCGCTCCATCTTGAACTCGGGGATGCCGTAGCGCATCAGCCCGCCGATGGCGTCGTCGCGCTCGTAGACGACGACCGTGTGCCCCGAGCGCGTCAGCTGCTGGGCCGCGGCCAGACCCGCCGGGCCGGAGCCGATGACGGCCACGGTCTTGCCGGTCAGCCGCTCGGGCACCTGCGGGGTGATCCAGCCGGACTCGGCGGCGTTCTCGGCGATCATCACCTCGACCTGCTTGATGGTCACCGGCGGCTGGTTGATGCCCAGCACGCAGGCCGACTCGCACGGGGCCGGGCACAGCTTCCCGGTGAACTCGGGGAAGTTGTTCGTCGCGTGCAGCCGCTCGATGGCCTCGCGCATGTCACCGCGGCTCACCAGGTCGTTCCACTCGGGGATGAGGTTCCCCAGCGGGCAGGCGTTGTGGCAGAACGGGATGCCGCAGTCCATGCAGCGGCCGGCCTGCCGCTTGAGCTGGGTGCGGTCCTGCTTCTCGTAGACCTCGCGCCAGTCCATCAGGCGCAGCGGCACGGGCCGGCGAGGCGGCAGCTCGCGCTCGCGGACGTTGAGGAACCCCCGGGGGTCAACCATGCGAAGCCTCCATGATGCGGGTGAGCACGGCCTCGGAGTCGGGCTCGAGACCGTCGGAGACGGCCTTGGCCTTGACCTCGAGCACGCGGGCGAAGTCCCGCGGGACGATCGTCGAGAAACGCTGCCGCGCGCTGCCCCAGTCGGACAGCAGCTTGGCGGCGACGGTGGAGTCGGTGTTCTCCCGGTGGGCCACGAGCAGGTCGTGGACCCGGGCGGCGGCCTCGTCGTCCAGCGGGACGACGTCGACCATGTCGCGGTTGACCCGGTGCTCCTTGAGGTCGAGCACGTGGGCGAAGCCGCCCGACATGCCCGCGGCGACGTTGCGGCCCGTGCGGCCCAGGACGACGACCTCACCGCCGGTCATGTACTCCAGCGCGTGGTCGCCCACCCCCTCCACGACGGCCGTCGCCCCGGAGTTGCGGACGCAGAAGCGCTCGCCGACCTCACCGCGCAGGAACAGGGTCCCCGTCGTGGCGCCGTAGGCGATGACGTTGCCGGCGATGATGTCGCGGTCGCGCGACCCCGAGGCCTTGTCCGGGCGCACCACGATCGTGCCGCCGGACAGCCCCTTGCCGACGTAGTCGTTGGCGTCCCCGAACAGCCGCAGGGTGATGCCCTTGGGCAGGAAGGCGCCGAGCGACTGGCCGGCCGACCCCGTGAGGGTGATGTCGATCGTGCCGTCCGGCAGCCCCTCCTCGCCCCACCTCTTGGTCAGCTCGTGACCGAGCAGGGTGCCGACGGTGCGGTTGACGTTGCGGACGGGCAGCTCGACCCGCACCGGCGTCCCGGAGGTGAGGGCGTCGGCGGCGCGCTCGATGAGCACGTGGTCCAGCGCCTTCTCCAGGCCGTGGTCCTGGGTCGTGGAGTTGTGCAGCGTCGAGCCCTCCGGGGCCACCGGGGCGTGCAGGATCGGCGCGAGGTCCAGACCGGCCGCCTTCCAGTGCGCGACGGCGCGGCGGGTGTCGAGGACCTCGACGTGGCCGACGGCCTCCTCGAGGGAGCGGAACCCGAGGGAGGCCAGCATCTCGCGGACCTCCTGCGCCACGAACTCGAAGAAGTTCACGACGTACTCGGCCTTGCCGGTGAACCGGGCGCGCAGCTCGGGGTTCTGGGTGGCGACGCCGACCGGGCAGGTGTCCAGCTGGCAGACGCGCATCATGATGCAGCCCGAGACGACGAGCGGCGCGGTCGCGAAACCGAACTCCTCGGCCCCCAGCAGCGCGGCGATGACGACGTCGCGGCCGGTCTTGAACTGCCCGTCGACCTGCACGACGATCCGGTCGCGCAGCCCGTTGACCACCAGCGTCTGCTGGGTCTCGGCCAGGCCGAGCTCCCAGGGTCCGCCGGCGTGCTTCAGGCTCGTCAGCGGGGCGGCGCCCGTCCCGCCGTCGGCCCCGGAGATGAGGACGACGTCGGCCTTGGCCTTGGACACCCCGGTCGCGACGGTCCCGACCCCGACCTCCGAGACCAGCTTCACGTGGACCCGGGCGGCCGGGTTCGCGTTCTTCAGGTCGTGGATGAGCTGGGCGATGTCCTCGATCGAGTAGATGTCGTGGTGCGGCGGCGGCGAGATCAGCCCGACGCCCGGCGTGGAGTGCCGGGTCCGGGCGATGTTCGGGTACACCTTGTGGCCGGGCAGCTGCCCGCCCTCACCGGGCTTGGCGCCCTGGGCGACCTTGATCTGCAGGTCCGTCGCCGAGGTCAGGTAGTTGCTCGTCACCCCGAAGCGGCCCGAGGCGATCTGCTTGACCTTCGAGGTGCGCTCGGGGTCGTACAGGCGGTCGACGTCCTCGCCGCCCTCGCCGGAGTTCGAGCGCCCGCCGAGGCGGTTCATCGCGATCGCGAGGACCTCGTGGGCCTCCTGGGAGATGGAGCCGTAGCTCATCGCCCCGGTGGAGAACCGCTTGACGATCTCGGAGACCGGTTCGACCTCCTCGAGCGGGATCGGCTCGCGGGCACCCTTCTTCAGCTGCAGCAGCCCGCGCAGCGTCATGAGGCGCTCGGACTGCTCGTCGACCCGCGCGGTGTACTTGCGGAAGAGGGCCTCGTTGCGCTGCCGGGTGGAGTGCTGCAGCTGGAAGACCGTCTCGGGGTCGAACAGGTGCGGCTCGCCCTCGCGGCGCCACTGGTACTCCCCGCCGGTCTCGAGGCGCCGGTGCGCGCGCTCCTGCCCCTCCACGGGGTAGGCGAGGCGGTGCCGCATCGCGACCTCCTCGGCGAGCACGTCGAGCCCGACGCCGCCGAGGCGGGAGGTGGTGGCGGTGAAGTACTCGTCGACGAGGGTCTGGGACAGGCCCAGCGCCTCGAAGACCTGCGCGCCGCGGTAGGAGGCGACGGTCGAGATGCCCATCTTGGACATGACCTTCAGGACGCCCTTGCCGAGCGCCTTGATGAGGTTCTTGACCGCGGTCTGCGCGTCGACCGTGGTGATGACCCCGTGGCGGACGAGGTCCTCCACGGTCTCCATGGCCAGGTACGGGTTGATCGCGGCCGCGCCGTAGCCGATGAGCAGCGCGACGTGGTGCACCTCGCGCACGTCACCGGCCTCGACGACCAGGCCGACCTGCGTGCGCAGCTTCTGCCGCACGAGGTGGTGGTGCACCGCCGAGGTCAGCAGCAGCGACGGGATCGGCGCGTACTCGGCGTTGGAGTCGCGGTCGGACAGCACCACGAACACGGCGCCGTCGGCGATGGCCCGCGAGACCTCCGCGCGGATCTCCTCGATCCGGCGAGCCAGTTCGGCCCCACCGCCGGCGACCCGGTACAGGCCCTTGACGATGTGGGTGGTGCGTCCGGGGTTGCGGCGGTCGCGGTCGATGTGGACGATCTTGGCGAGCTCGTCGTTGTCGATGACCGGGAAGGGCAGCACCAGCTGGTGGCAGTGCGCGGCCGACTCCGACAGCGGGTTCTTCTGCGGCCCGGTGGTGCTGATCAGCGAGGTGACCAGCTCCTCGCGGATCGCGTCCAGCGGCGGGTTGGTCACCTGCGCGAAGAGCTGGGTGAAGTAGTCGAAGAGCATCCGCGGACGCGAGGAGAGCACGGCCAGCGGCGTGTCCGACCCCATCGACCCGATCGGCTCGGCGCCGGCGCGGGCCATCGGGGCCAGGATGAGCCGCAGCTCCTCCTCGGTGTAGCCGAACGTCTGCTGACGACGGGTCACCGAGGCGTGGGAGTGCACGATGTGCTCGCGCGGGGGCAGGTCGCCCAGGCGCACGACGTTCTTAAGCCACTCGGCGTACGGCTGCGCCGCGGCCAGCTCGGCCTTGATCTCCTCGTCGTCGACGATCCGGCCCCGGGCCGTGTCGACGAGGAACATCTTGCCGGGCGCGACGCGGCCGCGGGCCACGATCGAGCTGGGGTCCAGCTCCAGGACGCCCGTCTCGGAGGCCAGCACCACCAGGCCGTCGTCGGTGACCCAGTAGCGCGAGGGGCGCAGCCCGTTGCGGTCCAGGACGCAGCCGATGAGGGTGCCGTCGGTGAAGGTGAGGTTCGCGGGCCCGTCCCAGGGCTCGGAGAACATGGAGTGGAACTCGTAGAAGGCCCGGCGGGCCGGGTCCATCTCGGTGTTGTTCTCCCACGCCTCGGGGATCATCATCAGCACCGCGTGCGGCAGCGACCGGCCGGCGAGGTGCAGCAGCTCCAGGACCTCGTCGAAGGAGGCGGAGTCGGAACCCTCGGTGGCGCAGACCGGCCCGAGGCGCTGGACGTCGCCGGGGATGAGCGGGGTGCTCATCGTGGACTCGCGCGCCGCGGTCCAGTTGCGGTTGCCCTTGACGGTGTTGATCTCGCCGTTGTGCGCGATCGTCCGGAAGGGGTGCGCCAGCGGCCAGCTCGGGAAGGTGTTCGTCGAGAAGCGGGAGTGGACCAGGCCCAGCTCGGAGGCGAAGCGGCGGTCGGACAGGTCGGGGAAGAACGGCTCGAGCTGACCGGTGGTCAGCATGCCCTTGTAGACCATGGTCCGCGCCGACAGCGACGGGAAGTAGACGGCCAGCTCGCGCTCGGCGAGCTTGCGGACCGGGTAGACGCGGCGGTCGAGGTCGAGGCCGGTCTCCATCGCCGACAGCCCGTTCGTCGCCGAGGCCAGGAACAGCTGGGCGAAGTGGGGCATGGCCGCGCGGGCCTGCTGCCCCACGAGGTCGGCGGTCACCGGGACGTCGCGCCAGCCGAGGACGTCGAGGCCCTCGGCGCGCGCGATCTCCTCGATGCGGCGCACGGCCTCGGCGCGCTCGGTCTCGTCGACCGGCAGGAAGACGTTGCCGGCGGCGTAGGCGCCCTCGGGGGGCAGCTCGACGCCCTGCTCGGCCATGACGGCGCGCAGGAACTCGTCCGGGACCTGGGTCAGGATGCCGGCACCGTCGCCGGTGTTGGTCTCGGCGCCGACGGCGCCGCGGTGGTCGAGGTTGCGCAGCGCCGTGAGGGCGTGCTCGACGATGTCGTGACCGGGTTCGCCGCGCATGGTCGCCACGAAGGCGACGCCGCAGGCGTCCTTCTCGTTGTCACGGTCGTACAGCCCGGCGTTGGCCGGGAAGCTCGTGAAGGGCAGCGGGCGGACCTGCGGCCCGGTCTGCTGTGCGCTCTGGTGCTGAGGGGAAAGCGACATGCAGTGCACCGTCCTGAAGAGAGAGGCCGGAAGGACCTCGGTGGACAGGGGGTCTCTCGACGGGTCTCCTCGAGCGTTCGCCCCGGGGGCGGATCTCGGTGAGCCGGGTCGGTCTCTTCGAGATGAGGCTCGCGCCTGGGGGGCGCGATCCACGAACGGGGGACGGCACTGGCCCGCGTTCACCTCACTGTAACGCGCGCGATGCCGTGCTCACGTGCACTCGGTCATCACACGAGGATCCAGAAACGGTCACGAATCCTGCGCGCCCGGCCGTTCGTCACGGTCCGGTGAGGGACGGTCTCCCGCTGCGGTGACGGTCTGTCCGCCGGACGGGCTCCCTGGGTCGCCGTCCGGGGTGGTGGCCGTCGGCGACTCGGAGGAATGTACCCGCTCCAGGACCTCGTCCCGACCAGCATTCACCCTGCGTGAGCGGATGAACGCGATGAGTGCGGCGACGAAGACGATCGCGGCGACCCACTGGTTGACCCGCAGGCCCAGCACGAGGTTCGCCTCGTCGATCCGCAGGGCCTCGAACACGCTCCGGCCGAGGCAGTACAGCGCGACGTAGGCGAAGAAGGACTGCCCGTGCCGCAGCTGCCAGCGGCGGTCGGCCAGCACGATCACCAGCGCGACCAGCAGGCACCACAGCGACTCGTACAGGAACGTCGGGTGGTAGGTGCCCGTCACGACGGGGTCGCCGTCGGCGTCGAGGACCGCGCGCCCGGCGGCCTCGTCCCAGTCGTGGATCGTCAGCGCCCACGGCACGTCGGTCGCCCGGCCGAAGAGCTCGTTGTTGAACCAGTTCCCCCAGCGGCCCAGGGCCTGGGCGACCAGCAACCCCGGCGCCATGGCGTCGGCCAGCGGCAGGAAGCGGTACCCGGCGCGACGGCAGGCGATCCAGGCCCCGACGGCTCCCCCCGCGATGGCGCCCCAGATGCCGAGCCCGCCCTCCCAGACGTACAGCGCCCGGACGGGGTCGCCGCCGGCGCCGAAGTACGCCTGCGGGGAGGTGATCACGTGGTACACCCGCGCGCCGACGACCCCCAGCGGGACGGCCCACACGGCCACGTCGAGGACGAAGTCGGGGCGGCCGCCCCGAGCCCGCCAGCGCCGCTCGGCGATCAGCACGCCGAGGACGATCCCGGCGACGATGCACAGCGCGTACGCCCGGACCGGCAGCGGCCCCAGGTGCCACACCGCGACGGTCGGGCTGGGCAGGACGGCCGGGAGCGAAGTGATCACGGCGTCGTGGTGGCGGCCGCGACGGCCGCCTGCAGCGCACCGGCCGGGTCGGCGCCCAGCAGCTGCTCGGTGGGGATCTCCTGCTTCTGACCACCGGCCGGCGTCACGGTCACGGTCGGTGTGCCGGTGACGCCGTTGTCCTGCATGGTGTCGGCGACGGAGTTCACGTAGTCGCGGTAGGCGTGGCCCTCGACGGCCTCCTGCCACGCGTCCAGGTCGGGGACGCCCGCGGTCCGGGCGATCGCGCGCAGGTCCGCGACCGTGTAGCCCACGCCCTCGTCGGGCTGCGCGGCGAAGGTGGCCGCGTTGAACTCGACGAACCTGCCCTGCGCGTCCGCGGCGGCCGCCGCCTCCGCCGCCCGCTGGGAGGAGTCGTTGCCGAGGTTGCCATCCAGGAACGTCAGCGTGTGGACGACGACCCTGGCCTGGCCCGAGCTCGCCAGCTCCACGACCGCGTCCCCGGCCGCGGTCTCGAACCGCTTGCAGACCGGGCACTGGTAGTCCAGCCACACGTCCAGCGTCGGGGCCCCGTCGACGGGGGTGCCCGGCAGCACGTACCCGGCGCCCTGCGCGCCCGCGCTCGGCGGGACGGCCTGCGCGGCCAGCGCGACGTCGTCCTCGCGCGAGCGGTCGATGACGACCGCGACGACGGCGACGACCGCGAGCACCACGACCACGGCGATGCTGATGAGCAGCACCCGGCGGCTGCGCTCCTTGGCCAGCTCCCGCCGGCGCATCGCGGCCGCCTTGGCGCGACGGGCCTCCCGGGCGTCCTCGGCCTGCGCGGCGCGGGCCGGGTGACCGCCGGGCTTCTTGGTGCTCACGTCGTGGATCTCCTCGTGGTTCAGGGACGGGTGCGGACGCCCGCGGCCAGCGCCTCGGCCAGCTCACCCACGGCCCGGACGCCGGCCGCGGTCGAGTCGGCGTCCAGCATCCGCTGGACGAAGGCCGACCCGACGATGACGCCGTCGGCGTACCCGGCGACCTCGGTGGCCTGGGCGGGGGTGGAGACCCCCAGGCCGACGCAGACGCGCTCGGCCCCGGCGGCGCGGGTGCGGCGGACGAGCTCGGAGGCTCCCGCGCCCACGCTCGCCCGCGTCCCGGTGACGCCCATCAGCGAGGCGGCGTAGACGAACCCGCGGCAGGCCGCGGCGGTCATCGCCAGCCGGGCGTCGGTGGAGCTGGGGGCGACGAGGAAGACGCGTTCGAGGTCGTGCGCGTCGCTGGCCGCCACCCAGGCGCCGGCCTCGTCGGGGATGAGGTCGGGCGTGATGAGCCCGGCTCCCCCGGCGCCGGCCAGGTCCGCCGCCCAGCGGTCCACGCCGTACCGGTCGACCGGCGGCCAGTAGGTCATGACGAGCACCGCCGCACCGGTGGCGGCGACGGCCTCGACCGCGCGCAGCACGTCCGACGGTCGCGTCCGGTTGGCCAGGCAGACCTCGGCGGCGCGCTGGATCGTCGGGCCGTCCATCGTCGGGTCCGAGTACGGCAGCCCGAGCTCGACGACGTCCGCGCCCCCGGCCACCGCCGCCTTGGCGGCCGCGATCGAGGTGTCGACGTCGGGGAACCCGACGGGCAGGTAGGCCACCAGGGCCGCGCGGTCCTGCGCCTTCGCGCGGTCCACCGCGGCGGCGGCCGTGCCGGGACGGGTCTCCACGGGAGTGCTCACCAGCCGGATCCTTCGGTGTTCTCGGGAGTCTCGGAGACCCGCTCGGCCTCCGAGGCGACGAGGTCGGCGTCGCTGACGAGCCCGAACCAGCGGGCGGCGGTGTCCACGTCCTTGTCCCCGCGGCCGGACAGGCTGACGAGGATGACGGCCTCCGGGCCGAGCCGGCGCCCCAGCTGCAGGGCACCGGCGAGGGCGTGCGAGCTCTCGATGGCGGGGATGATCCCCTCGGTGCGGCACAGCAGCCGGAAGGCCTCCATGGCCTCGGCGTCGGTGACCGGCGAGTACGTGGCCCGGCCGCTGGCGGCGAGCCAGGAGTGCTCGGGCCCCACGCCGGGGTAGTCCAGGCCCGCCGAGATCGAGTGCGACTCGACGGTCTGCCCGTCCTCGTCCTGCATGACGAACTGGCGGGCGCCCTGGAAGACGCCCGTGGCGCCCGCCGAGATCGGGGCGGCGTGCCGTCCGCTCTCGACGCCGTCGCCGCCGGCCTCGAAGCCGTGCAGCGCCACCGACGGGTCGTCGAGGAAGGCGTGGAAGATCCCGATGGCGTTGGAGCCGCCGCCGACGCAGGCCGCGACGACGTCGGGCAGCCGGCCCACGAGGTCCTGGACCTGCTGGCGGGCCTCGATCCCCACGATGCGCTGCAGGTCGCGGACCAGGACGGGGAACGGGTGCGGGCCCGCGACGGTGCCGAACGCGTAGTGCGTGGTGTCGACCGAGGCGACCCAGTCGCGGAACGCCTCGTTGACGGCGTCCTTGAGGGTCCGGCTGCCCGCGGTGACGGGCACGACCTCGGCGCCGAGCAGGCGCATGCGGGCGACGTTCAGCGCCTGGCGCCGGGTGTCCTCCTCGCCCATGTAGATGGTGCACTCCAGGCCCATCAGCGCCGCGGCGGTCGCCGTCGCGACGCCGTGCTGACCGGCACCGGTCTCGGCGATGATCCGCTTCTTGCCCATCCGCCGGGTCAGCAGGGCCTGCCCGAGGACGTTGTTGATCTTGTGCGACCCGGTGTGGTTGAGGTCCTCGCGCTTGAGGACGACCCGGGCGCCACCGGCGTGGGCCGCGAACCGCGGGACCTCGGTCAGGATGCTCGGGCGGCCGGTGTAGCTGCGGTGCAGCTCGGCGAGCTCGGCCAGGTAGCCGGGGTCGGACATCGCGGCGTCGTGCGCCGCCTCGATCTCGTCGAGGGCGGCGACCAGCGCCTCGGGCACGAAGCGGCCGCCGAAGGCGCCGAAGTACGGCCCGCGCTCCTCGGCGAAGCGACGGTCCGCGGTGGCCGGGGAGGTCGGCGACGTCGTCACGGGCGCACCGCCTGCACGGCCGGGTGCGCACCGGCGGCCACGAGGTCGGCCACGGCCCGGCGCGGGTCGTCGCCCTTCACCAGGGTCTCGCCGACCAGGACCGCGTCGGCGCCGGCGCGGGCGAACTCCACCACGTCCCGGGGCCCGGAGACACCCGACTCGGCGACCTTGACCTTGCTGTCCGGGATGAGCGGGGCGAGGTCGGCGAACGTGCCGTTGTCGACCTCGAGGGTCTTGAGGTTGCGGTTGTTCACCCCGATGACCCGCGCGTCGGCGTCGAGGGCGCGGGCGACCTCCTCGGCCGTGTGCACCTCCACCAGCGCGGTCATGCCCAGGGAGTGGGTGCGTTCGATGAGGGACACCAGGGCTTCCTGCTCGAGGGCGGCGACGATGAGGAGCACGACGTCGGCCCCCCAGGCGCGGGCCTCCCACAGCTGGTACGACTCCACGACGAAGTCCTTACGCAGCACCGGGACGTCCACGGCCAGCCGCACGGCGCGCAGGTCGTCGAGGCTGCCGCCGAAGCGGCGCTGCTCGGTCAGGACGCTGATGACACTGGCGCCACCGGCCTCGTACTGCCCGGCGAGCGCGGCCGGGTCGGCGATGGGGGCCAGGGCACCCTTGGAGGGGCTCTTGCGCTTCACCTCGGCGATGACCTTCACCCCGCGCTGCTCGGCGTCACGCGGCTTCAGCAGGCCGTGGGCGTCCTTGGCCGGGACCTGCCGGTGCGCGCGTTCCTTCAGCTCGTCGAGCGTGGTGAGCGCTTTGCGCGCCGCCAGGTCCTCGCGGACGCCGGCCAGGATGTCGTCGAGGACTGTCACGCGTCGAGGGTATCCCCGCGCACCGGCGTCCCGGGCCGGGGTGGCTCAGCGCTTGGGGCGGCCGGCGCCGACGGGCTTGCCGTCCGCGCCCTTGACCCCGTAGCCGGCCTTGGCCAGCCCCGCCGCCACGACCAGCGAGGCGAGGATGACGACGCCGCCGACGATCCCCCACGTCCAGCTCGGGAAGACGATGGCCAGCGACAGGATGAGGAAGCCGAGCAGGCAGACCCCGACCCCCGCCCAGGCGGCGACGCTGTGCCCGTGCCCGTGCTCGTCGGCGATGTCGGCGTCCCCGTGGGCGGTGGGGTTCGGCTGGGTGCTCACGCTGGGCTCCTCGTGGGGCGGGTCGAGACGGGGCGGCCGGACCGGGGCGGCGGGTGCCCCGCGGCTGTACTACGCACACCGTACCGACTCCGGGCCCCGGGGGCGGGACCGGGCGCGGCCGCCCTCAGCGGGCGGTGGGGTCCTCGCCGTGCGACAGCGAGTCCCAGGCCGCCGCGGGGTCCTCGCGGGGGCCGGCGACCTCCCGCCGGGCGTCGCGCTCGTGCCGCGCCGAGGCCGTGGCCGTCCCCCCGCGCCGGGCCCCGGCCAGGACGCCGAGCCCGGCGACCGCGACCAGCACCCCGCCGGCGGCCGAGACCACCGGCCAGGGCCGCAGCACCGGGTCGCCGTCCAGCTCGGCCTGCGTCGTCCCGCTCGCCGCGCGCGCCGGGGCGGCCAGCGCGGTCCGCGGCGAGGTGAGCACGCCGGCGCTGGCGGCGACCACCCCGGCCCCGGCGAGCACCAGCACCAGCGCGGCGACCGCGCGCGCCGCGCGGCGCCCCAGCGTGGAGGCCACGACCGCGGCCAGCGCGACCAGGGCCAGGGCCGTCGCGACGGGCGCGGCCTGCCGGCCGTCGGCCGCGACCGCGGTGTCCCCGGTGACCGTGACGACCTGACCGGACACCCAGGTCGGGGCCCCGGCGGCCAGCGCGAGGACGGCCGCGGCGGCGGCCAGCAGCAGCAGGGGCCCCCGGCGGTCGCGGGGACGGGCGCTCACGCGGTCGGCGCGGCGACGGGCAGGGTCGTCGCCTCGAAGCAGGTGCGGTCCCCGGTGTGGCAGGCGGCGCCGACCTGCTCGACCTCCAGCAGCAGGGCGTCGCCGTCGCAGTCCAGGGAGACCTTGCGCACCAGCTGGACGTGCCCGGACGTGTCGCCCTTGCGCCACAGCTGCGAGCGGCTGCGCGACCAGTACGTCGCCCGGCCGGTGGCCAGGGTGCGGGCCAGCGCGTCGTCGTTCATCCACGCGACCATGAGCACCTCGCGGGTGTCGTGCTGCTGCACGACGGCGCAGACGAGGCCGTTGGGGTCCCGCTTGAGGCGGTCGGCGATGCGGGGGTCAAGGGCTGGGGACGACACGCGGGCCATCGTCTCACCGCCCGGGGGCCGCGCCGTCGGGCGCGGGTGGGAGCATCGGCGGCATGGTCACCCCCACCAGGCACCCCAGCGACGCCCGCCGTGAACGGGACGGCTTGTGCGACAGCGCGTTGCGGGTCGGGCCGCAGGCGCCGACGCTGTGCGCCGGCTGGGACGTGCGCGACCTGCTGGTCCACCTCGCGGTGCGCGACAACCGGCCCGACGTGGTGCTCGGGGAGGCCGTCGGCCCCCTGCGCGGCCACCGCGACCGGGTCCTGGCCGGTCTGCGCGAGCAGCCGTTCGCCGATCTCGTCGAGCGGGTGCGCAACGGCCCGCGCGGACCGCTGAAGCTGCCGGCCCTGGACGGGCTGGCCAACAGCGCCGAGTTCTTCGTCCACCACGAGGACGTCCTGCGCGCCCAGCCCGGCTGGGCCCCGCGCGAGCTGCCCCGGGCCCAGGACGCCGCGCTGTGGCGGACGGTGAAGGTCGTGGGCCGCGTCGCCTACCGCCGCGCCGGCGTGGGCGTGGTGCTGGTCACCCCGGCCGGGCCGCGGGCGGTGGTGCGCCCGGGTGAGGAGTCCGTGGCCCTCACCGGCGAACCGGCCGAGCTGCTGCTGCACGCCTTCGGGCGCCGCAGCCGGGCGGTCGTCGCGGTCGACGGCAGCCCCGCCGCGGTGGCCCGCTTCGGCGAGACCTTCCCCGCCTAGCGGACCGGGGCGCCCGTGGCGCGCAGCGCGTCCTTGACCTCGCCGATCGTCAGCTGCCCGAAGTGGAAGACGCTCGCGGCCAGGACGGCGTCGGCGCCCGCGGCGACGGCCGGGGGGAAGTGCTCCACGGCCCCGGCGCCGCCGCTGGCCACCAGGGGCACGCCGACCCGGGCGCGGACCTCGCGCAGCATCTCCAGGTCGAAGCCCCGCTTGGTGCCGTCGGCGTCCATCGAGTTCAGCAGGATCTCCCCCGCCCCCAGCTCCGCGGCCCGGGCCGCCCACTCGACGGCGTCCAGCCCCGTCCCCCGGCGGCCGCCGTGGGTGGTCACCTCGTAGCCCGACGCCGTGGACGGCTCGCCCGGCAGCGTGCGCCGGGCGTCGACGGACAGGACGAGGACCTGCGCGCCGAACCGGCCGGCGATCTCGGCGATCAGCTCCGGGCGGGCGATCGCGGCGGTGTTGACGCCGACCTTGTCCGCGCCGGCGCGCAGCAGCTTCTCCACGTCCGCGACGCTGCGGACGCCGCCGCCGACGGTCAGCGGGATGAACACCTGCTCCGCGGTGCGGCGCACCACGTCGTACGTCGTCTCCCGCGAGCCCGAGGACGCGGTCACGTCGAGGAAGGTCAGCTCGTCGGCGCCCTCGGCGTCGTAGCGGCGGGCCAGCTCGACGGGGTCGCCCGCGTCCCGCAGGTCGGCGAAGTTCACGCCCTTGACGACGCGGCCGGCGTCGACGTCGAGGCAGGGGATGACACGGACGGCGACGCTCACGGGTGAACGGTACCGTCGGCGGCGTGGGCACCTCTGACACCGGGCTGCGCGTGGGACGGATCGACCCGGCCGACCGGGAGGCGCTGCGGGCCTGGTCCGTGCCGAGCCGGGCGGCCTTCCTCGACGTCGCCCCCACCGACGAGTTCCTCGACGAGCGGCAGCGGGCGCTGGCGGGACACCGCCTGACGGCCGTGCACGACACCGTCGCCGGGGAGGAGCGCGTGGTGGCGACGCTGCGCACCTTCGACGCCGAGGTCACGATGCCCGGCGCGGGGCCGGTCGGCGTCGACGCGGTGTCCACCGCGACCGTCCTGCCGACGCACCGCCGCCGCGGGCTGCTGTCGCGGATGCTGACGGCCGACCTGGAGCGGGCCCGGCGCGAGGGGCACGCCTTCGCCGCGCTCATCGCCGCCGAGGCGCCCATCTACGGCCGGTTCGGCTTCGGGGCGGCGACGCGGGCGACGAGCCTGGTCGTGGACAACTCCCGGGTCGCCTTCCGCCCCGACGCCCCCGCCGCGGCGGGGTCGCTGGAGTTCGTGCCGGCCGGGCGGACCGCCGAGCTCGCCGAGGTCCACGACCGGGCCCGTCGCCACCGCCCGGGGGGCCTGGACCGCGACGCGGCCTGGTGGGAGGCCGCCGGTCGCCGCGGCGAGGGCCGCTGGGTGGGCCCGCGCGGGCAGGTCGTGCTGCACCGCGACGAGCGGGGCGCGCCCGACGGGTACGTCGCCTACGACGTCGTCGACGACTCGGTGGGGCGGGTGCCGAACGGCACGGTCCACGTCCGGGACCTGTGCGCGACGGACCCGGCGGCCTACCGGGCGTTGTGGGGGTTCCTGACCTCCCTGGACCTCGTGCGCACGACCCGGGCCCGGGACCGCCCCGTCGACGAGCTGCTGCCGCACCTGCTCGTGGACCCGCGCGCGGTGCAGACCGGCCCGGTCGACGACTTCCTGTGGCTGCGGGTGCTGGACGTCCCCGGGGCGCTGGCGGCGCGGCGCTACCTGGGCTGCGGGACGCTCGTCCTGAGGGTCGTCGACCCGCTGGGCCCGGCCGCCGCGACGGTGCGGCTGCACGTCGCGACGCAGCGGTGCGGCGCCGACGGGTGGGTGTGCGCGGAGGTCACCACGACCGACGCCGACCCGGACGTGGTGCTGTCGGTGGGCGACCTGTCGTCGCTGCTGCTGGGCGGGACGTCGGCCGTGGCGCTGCACGCCGCGGGGCGCCTGGGGGGCACCGCCGCGGCGGCCTTCGCCCTGTCCACGCTGATGGCGACCCCCGAGCAGCCGTGGTGCCCCACGTGGTTCTGAGCACCACCACCGGCGTCGTCGAGGAGGTCCTCGCCCTGCTGGCGGCCGCGCCCTCCCCGGCGGCGGGGCCGACGGTCGTCGCGGTCGAGGGCCGGTCGGGGTCGGGCAAGACGGAGCTGGCGGCGGCGCTGGCCGCGCGCACGGGCGCGACGGTCGTGCACCTGGACGACCTGTACCCCGGCTGGTCCGGGCTGGAGGCGGCGGTCGACCTGCTGCGCGGGCTGCTGGCCCGGCTGCGCACCGGCCGGCCCACGACGCAGCCGGTCTGGGACTGGGATCGGGGCGCGTACACGCGCTCGGTGCCGCTGCCGACGGCGGGGCTCGTCGTGGTCGAGGGGGTCGGCGCGAGCTGCGCGGGACCGGTGGACCTGCTCGTGGAGCTGGTCGCCGACCCGCTCGTGCGCCGCGACCGGGCCCTGACCCGGGACGGGGAGACCTTCGCCCCGCACTGGGACGCCTGGGCCGCGCAGGAGGACCGGCTGTTCGCCCGCTGCCCGGTCCGGCCCGACGTGCGGTTCACGTCGGGGACGGCGGTGGGCACCGAACCGGCGTGGTCCTAGCGTCGTCCTAGCGTCCGGAACGCTCCTCGACGAGCCGGGCCAGCCGCAGGGCCTCGCTGCGGGCGCGCTCGCCGTCGGCGCGCTGCACGGCCATGACGGCGAGGTTCTCCCCGTCGTCGAGGTCGAGGGTCAGCCAGGGGTCGGCCCCGCCGAAGCGGACGGCGACGACCTCGCCCCACTCGACGGTGCGGGTGAAGACGACGTTGCGGACCACCAGGCCCGCCTCGGTGACCCTGGCGTGCACCGTCACGATCCGCAGGAGCACCCCCACGAGCAGGGCGGTGAACAGCACGGCCGAGACGGTGTCCTGCCCGGTCCACCCCGAGTCGGGGGCCAACGACAGCCCGATCGACATGCCGATCATGACCACGGTGATGCCGATCGCGAAGCCGAAGCCGACGACGCGGGCCCGCCGCGGGCGGAAGTCCTTGTCCCGCAGCGAGTTCACAGGCGACAGGCGTGGATGCTGGTGACGAGGATCCCGCGGGCCCCGAGGTCGTAGAGCTCGTCCATGACGCGGTTGGTCTCCGCGCTGCGGACCATGGCCCGCACCGCGACCCAGTCCTCGTTGGCCAGCGGCGAGACCGTCGGGGACTCCAGCCCCGGGGTGATCGCGAACGCCCGCTCGACGAGCGCGCGGGGGCAGTCGTAGTCGACGATCACGTACTGGCGGGCGACCAGCACGCCCTGCAGGCGGCGCACGAGGACCTCGACGGCCGGGTCGGGCTCGGCGCCGGCGCGGCGCACCAGCGTGGCCTCGGACGTCATGATCGGCTCGCCGAAGATCTCCAGCCCGGCCGCGCGCAGCGTCGTGCCGGTCTCGACCACGTCGGCGATGACGTCGGCGATGCCGAGCGCGACGGCGGTCTCGACGGCCCCGTCGAGGTGGACGATGTCGGCGGTCACGCCGTGGTCGGCGAGGTGCTTGGCCAGCAGCCCGGAGTAGCTGGTGGCGATGCGCCGGCCCTCGAGGTCGGCCACGCCGGTGGCGACGCCGGGGCGGCCGGCGAAGCGGAAGGTGCTGCGGGCGAAGCCGAGCGGGAGGATCTCGTCGGCCGGGGCGCGGGAGTCCAGCAGCAGGTCGCGGCCGGTGATGCCGGCGTCGAGGGTGCCCGAGCCGACGTACAGGGCGATGTCGCGCGGGCGCAGGAAGACGAACTGGGCGGAGTTGGCCGGGTCGTCGAGGAGGAGCTCCTTGGCCTCGCGGCGCTGGTTGTAGCCGGCTTCGCGCAGCATCGCGGACGCGGCCTCGGACAGCGACCCCTTGTTGGGGACGGCGATGCGGATCTGCTTGGTGGGCACGTCGGGCTCCGGGGGCTCAGAGGTGGGAGTACACGTCGTCGAGCGTCAGCCCGCGGGAGATCATCAGCACCTGCAGGTGGTACAGCAGCTGCGAGATCTCCTCGGCGGTCCGTTCCCCCGACTCGTGCTCGGCGGCCATCCACACCTCGGCGGCCTCCTCGACGACCTTCTTGCCGATGGCATGGACGCCGGCGTCCAGTTCCAGCACCGTCCGCGAGCCCGTGGGCCGGGTCAGCGCCTTGTCGCTCAGTTCGGCGAACAGGGCGTCGAAGGTCTTCACGGGCAGGCAGTCTAGGGGGGGGGGGGGGGGGGGGGGGGGGGGGGGGGCGGGCGGGGGCGGGGGGGGGGGGGGGGGGGGGGGGGGGGCGGGGGCG
>NZ_JBJLSK010000053.1:0-18295 GCF_050871965.1 Kineococcus lubricus | reverse complement strand
CCCACCCCCCCCCCGCCCCCCCCCCCCCCCCCCCGCCCCCCCCCCCCCCCCCCCCCCCCCCCCCCCCCCCCCCCCCCCCACCGCGGTGGGCCCGCCGTGGACGGCCGGGGTCCGGCGGTCGCACCGCCCCGCCCGCCCCGGACGACGCGCGGACGGACGGGCCCCCCTCCCACCGCGCGGGGCGTGACGGCGGTGGACCGCACCGCGCCGGCCCGGGCGGGCATCGCCCTCCGGGCACCAGGGGGCGACCCGGCCACCCGCAGCCGTCGCCCGGGGCGACCGTCCCCCGGAGCCGGCACCGCGACTCCTCACCGGAGCGCCGAGGGGGACGACCGGCGCCGCCGCGCCCGGACACGCCCGGCCACCCCGCCCCCGCCCCACCGCCGTCACCGCGGTCACCGCGGTCACCGCCCCACCGGCGGTCCCGCCCCCCACCGGCACCCGCGGTCGGAGGAGCAGAACGGCCAAGGCCGAGCACCAGCGCCTTCCGCAGGGCAAGATGTCCTGCGACCCTGCTACCGGCGGCGCCACGTGCAGGCTCGGGCGACGAAGCAGCAGGCGAGGCGATGGACGAGGACCGGGACCGAGGCGGGGAGGGAGCGACGCCGTGAGCGCACACGTCACCACGCGCCGCGCCGTCGGCACCGCCGTGGCCTCCTACGCCACCCTGAGCCTGGGCCCCTGGGCGGTCGACGCGCTCCTGCACGGCACCCTCGTCCCCCGCGTGGGCCTCCTGCTGGCCGCCGTCCCCCTCGCGCTCCTCTTCGGCGCCCTCGCCGGGTACGCCGCCGCCCCGCGCCCCGCGGGCCGCGTGCTCGACCCCGTCGACGCGCCGGACCTCGGCGACCCGGGCCCCACCCCACCGGCGCCCGCGATCCCCCCGGCCGCTCCTCCCGGGGCCGCACCCCGGCAGACCCGCGCCGGGCCCGCTGCGGTCACCGCCCCACCCCGCAGGCCACCCGCCCCACCCGTTCCACCCGCAGACCGACCCCAGCACCACCCAGGACCCCAGCCGGCGCCGTGCACCACGAGCCACCGTGCCCCCTGACCGCGAGCGCCCCAGCCGGCCACCGGACAGGACCGACGGACGAGCCCCGGCCCCACCCGGCCCGCCCTCCCCGGACCCCCTCGGCGTCGCCCCGGCCCCCTCGCCCCGCGGCCGCCACGCCGCCCCCGCACCCCGCTGCGACCCGTCCGTCCCCGCCTCCGCCGAGCCCGCGGCCGCTGCCCGCACGGACGAACCACCCACGGACGACCCGCCCACGGAAGGATCCCCGGTGACCCAGCCCATCCGCCGACCCGACGACGCCCACCCGGACGGCACGACCCCCGGCCGCGGGGACCTCGCGGGCCTGGAGGGCCTGGCCGGTCTCCTCCACCTCGTCCAGCCCGGGCCCGCGGACGCCGAGACGCTCAGCCCGGCCCGCGCCCGCCACACCAACGCCCACCGCGCCGGCTACGCCGCGGCCGCCCTCCAGCACCACGCGCGCCTGAGCAGCAGCCACGCCGACACCCTGGAGACCGCCCTCACCGAGCTCCTCACCGACATCCACCACCTCTGCGACACCTGCGACCTCGACACCGACCTGGCCACCCTCTTCAAGGCCGCCGCCCTCATCCACACCCGGGAGACCCAGCCCTCCTGAGGCGGGCGCACCGGAGCCGTCGCGGGGCCGGGGCGCGACCGGGCCCTGGAGGCACGTCCACCAGGAGGTCCCGGGCGTCCCGCTCCGCCCCGTCCCGCCGTCCTGGCCGCGGTCGCCGCGCTCGTCCTCACGGCGTGCACCGCTCCCGGGCCCCGGACCCCTCGCCGCCCGGCGGCGGCCTCGACGTCGAGCACTACGACCTCGACCTCGACCACGACGTCCCCTCCCGCCGGCTGTCCGGCGTCGCGACCCTGCGCCCGGCGAACCCGGCGGGCCTGGACCGCGTCGTCCTGCAGCTGCGGGGGCTCGCCGTCGGGGAGGTCAGCGTCGCCGGGGCACCCGCCCGGTGGGCGCACCGTGACGGCGAGCTGACGATCGGCCCCGCGCGACGCGAACGGCACCGCGTACGGCTTCATCGCCGCCCCGACGGGGCTCAGGTGCTGTCCCCGCCGGACGGGGCCCCGACGTGGTTCCCCGTCCACGACGTGCCGGGCGACGAGGCCGCCCACGACGTCCCCGTGCGGGTCCCGGAGGGCACCACCGCCGTCGCGAACGGCGAGCCGACCGGGCAGGTCACCGGGGGCCTGCCGGTGCTCGACGCCGTCGACCGCGACCTGAGCGTCGAGGACCGCGAGGAGGCGGAGTCCGCGCTGTCGCTGCAACCCCGCGCCCTGCGGTTCCCGATCGACCGGTGGGGTCCCTACCCGTTCTCGACCGTCGGGGCGGTCGTGGGCGACGACCAGCGGGGCTACGCGCTGGAGACCCGGACCCGGCCGCTGTGCGCGACGACCGTCACCGACTCGGTCCCCGTGCACGAACTGGCCCACCGGTGGTTCGACCGGGCCGCCTACGACCGGGAGCCCTGACCCCGCACGCGCAGCGCCGCACGATCGGCGACGAGGCGTTCCGGCGGCCGGCGCGGGAGTGGACCGGGCGGCACGCCGGCGGTCCGGTGACGACCCGGCGGTTCGAGGAGCTCAGCACCCGTGTCAGCGGACGGGACCTCTCGGGGTTCTCCGCGACGTGGCTGCACACGGCCGGGCGGCCGGGCCGGACGCGCTGCGGCCGGTGGTCCCGCCCTGGGGCCGACCGTCCGCGACCCGGCCCCGGAGCTGTCCCCCTGGTGGCGCATCCAGGCCGCCGCCGCCGGGTCCGATCCTCCCTGCATGTTCACGTCCGCCGTCTCCGCACCCCGCGTGGTGGGGTTCTCCCGCGAGGGTGGCTGGTGCCAGGCGCCCGGCTGCGCGCACCCGGTGCCCGACGGCGCCGCCATCGTGCGGGACGGGCAGGGCACGTCGCGGTACTACGGTCCGGCCTGCGTGCGCCGGGTCCTGGGCCACAGCCTCACGGTGGAGGACCTGCACGCGATCGAGGCCCGCCGGCACGCCGCGTTCGTGATGGACCTCGCGGTCCTGCACGCGGCGTTCGTCGCGGAGGACCGGGCGCTGTGCGCCGGTCTGCTGCCGGTCCTGGAGACCCTGGGCCCGGCGACGGTCGCCGAGCGGGTCGTGCTGGAGTCGGCCCGCAACCGGCTCGAACTCGTCGCGTTCGCCCTCTCCGAGCCCCCCACCGGGGGCGGCGCGTAGGCTCGACGGGTGGTCCTGCCGATCAGTCACCCGTTGCAGCGGTACAGCATCAGTGGTTACCGGGAATCCGACCTGCCCTCCGGGGCGGTGTCCTGGTCGGCGAACCTGCTGCGGTACGGGCAGAGTTTCGGGCTGGTCAGCGACGACGGCCTCGGCGGGCCGTGCGGGTGGACCTTCACCGACGGCGGGTACGGCGAGGAGTTCCTGGCCGCGGCGGCCGCGCTGCACCCGGGGGCCGAGCACCCCGGGGACGTCCTGGTCGAGCAGCTCATCACGATCCGGCAGCTGAACTCCCTGGACCAGGTCGCCTACTGCCTGGAGGGGGACCGGTTCGAGGAGCTCGGGGAGCACCGGCTGGCCGAGCCGGGCCGCAGCTTCCCGCAGGTGCGTCGCGACCTCGCGACGCGTTGCGCCGACCGGAACCCGCGCATCTGGGACAAGAGCGTCTCGGCGATGGTGCCGGTCCGGCCGGAGCCGCCCGCCACCCCGGCGGGGTGACGGGCGGTCGAGGCGGGTTCAGGCGGCGCGGGCGGCGGCCACCAGACCGCCGAGGACGACCTGGACCTTCTCCACGACCTCGGCGTCGTCCTTGGGGTGGACGTCGGCGAAGCGCACGACCGAGCCGGGGATGGCGAAGGTGACCTCGGACAGGACGTTGGCCCCGGCGATGCCGAGGGCCTTGCGGGCGTCGTCCTGCGCCCACACGCCGCCGTACTGGCCGAAGGCGGAGCCGACGACGACCAGCGGCTTGCCGGTCAGCGGGCTGGCGCCGTAGGGGCGCGAGGCCCAGTCGATGGCGTTCTTCAGCACGGCCGGGATGGTGCCGTTGTGCTCGGGGGTGACGACGAGGATGGCGTCGGCGGCGGCGACGGCGGCGCGCAGGTCGGTGGCGGCCTGCGGGACCGAGCCCTCGACGTCGAGGTCCTCGTTGTAGAACGGCAGGTCGGCCAGGCCCTCGTAGATGCTCAGCTCGACGCCCTCGGGCGCGTGCGCCACGGCGGTCTCGGCGATCTGGCGGTTGGTGGAGGCGGCGCGCAGGCTGCCGACCAGGACCATGACGTCGGTCATCGGGGGGACTCCTCGGGAGGTCGTCGGGGCGGCGACGCGCTCGCCCTCGATGCGGACTGTAGTCCGTTTCTGCTGCGACCTTCAAGCACCTGATCCCCCGGCAGGGCCTACGCTGCCTGTCGTGGCACGGATGCTGACCCAGCTCGCGGGTCCGGGGGCCCCCGGCCGCGCGGACGCCTCGCGCAACCGGGAGCTGCTCCTGAGCACCGCCCGCCGCCTCGTCGACGAGGTCGGCGTCACCGGCCTCAGCATGGACGCCCTGGCCGCCGCGGCCGGGCTGGGCAAGGGCACCGTCTTCCGCCGCTTCGGCTCCCGCGCCGGCCTGTTCGGGGCGCTGCTCGACGAGTACGAGCGCGAGTTCCAGGCCGCCTGCCTCAGCGGCCCCGCCCCGCTGGGCCCCGGCGCCGACCCCCTCGACCGGCTCGTCGCCTTCGGCCGCGAACGGCTCCGGTTCACCGCCGAGCGCGGGCACCTGATCCGCGAGGTCAACGCCCGCCCGGCGATCGCGAGCGCCCCGGCGGGTTTCAGCCGGCTGCACCTGCGGGTCCTGCTCGGCGCGGCCGGGGTCCGCGGCGACGCCGAGGTCCTGGCGTTCCAGCTGCACGCCGCGCTGGAGGCGCCGCTGGGGTACTACGTCGAGGGTCACCTCGAGGGCGTCCCGCACCTGTCCCCGCAGCGGCTGGAAGAGGGGTGGACCGCGCTCGTGCGGGCCGTGGTGATGAGTTCGGCCGCCGCGGGCGGTCCCTGAACCCGACGGGACAGGAACCGACGACGGGAGCCCACCGTGGGCCAGATCCACCTCGAACTGTTCGCCACGCTCGACCTGGTCGCGCAGAGCCCGGGCCACCCGGGCGAGGACCCCGAGGGGTTCGCGTTCGGCGGCTGGCAGGCGCCGCTGATCACCCGGACCACGGGGGCCCAGGTCGTGGCCGCCTACGAGGGCACCGACGCCCTGCTGCTGGGGCGGCGGACCTACGACGTCTTCGCCGCGTACTGGCCGCACCAGCGCGAGCTCGACGACGCCCCGGGCATCGCGACCCTGTTCAACCGCGTCCCCAAGTACGTCGCCTCCCGCGGCGCCCCGGACCTGAGCTGGGCCGGGGCGCGGCAGCTGGGCCCGGACCTGCCCGCGGCGGTGCGCGAGGTCCGCGCCCGGCACGAGCGGGTGCAGGTCGTCGGCAGCCTCGACCTCGTGCAGACCCTGCTGCGGCACCGCCTGGTGGACCGGCTGAACCTGTGGCTGCACCCGATCGTGCTGGGAGCGGGCAAGAAGGTGTTCGCCGGCGGCGCGGTGCCCGCGGCCCTGGTCCTGCGCGAACCGCCCGTGGCCGACGAGCGCGGGACCGTCCTGCTGCGCTACGACGTGACCGGGGCCGTCCCGGCGACCGGCGACATGCGCGCCCCCGGCCGTTGAGCCGGGTGGCTCAGGTCGCGGCGACCCGCTGGTACAGCACGTGGTCCTGCCAGCGGCCGGCGATCCGCAGGTACCGGCGGGCCACCCCGATGCGCTCGAACCCGTTGCGCTGCAGCACCGCCTGCGAAGCGGAGTTCGACAGCAGGGTGCCGGCCTGGAGGCGGTGCAGACCCAGCCCGCCGGGGCCGTCGGAGAAGGCGACCCCCAGCAGCGCGGCGACCGCGTTCGTGGCGACCCCGCGCCCGTTGACGGCCTCGGCGACGAAGTACCCGACGTCGGCGGACTGCGCGGCCCCCCGCACGATGCCCGACACCGTCAGCCGCCCGACGAGCTCGCCGTCGTGCTCGATGACGTACGGGACGGCGCGCCCGGCGGCGTGCTCGGCCAGGGCGTCGCGCAGCAGCGCCTCCTGGCCCTCGGCGGTGAAGTAGTCCTCGTCGCGCTCGGGTTCGTACGGGGCCAGGAACGGCCAGTTCTCCCGCAGCAGCGCCGCGACGGCCGGGGCGTCGTCGGCGCGGGCCAGTCGCAGCGTCGTGCCGGCGGCCGGCTCCGTCACGAGATCACGAACCAGACGGTCTTGCCGTTGTCGCCGTGCTCGACGCCCCACCGGTCGGAGATGATGTCCACCAGCGCCACCCCGCGCCCGCCCTCGGCCTCGGGAGCCACGTCGCGCCGCACCGGCGGGTGCGGGTTGCCGTCGGAGACGGCCACGTGCAGCGCCGGGCCCTCACCGTCGCAGGAGACCCGGACCCGGACCGGCGGGCCGCCGTGGCGGACGGCGTTCGTCACCAGCTCCGAGATCAGCAGCTGCGCCTCGTCCAGCACGCGGGCGTGGTGCGCCGCGCAGTAGGCCTCCGTGAGGAACGCCCGGGCTCGACGGGCCGAGTGCTCCTCGTCGGGCAGGGTGATCTCCGCCGCCGGGGTCGCCTCGCACACGAGTGACATCCAACACCATGCTCAGGAGGTGAGCAGCTGCACCAGTTCGGCCGCGGTGCGCGTCACCACCGTCCGCAGCGCGTCCACCTCGGCGTCGCGCACGTGCCCGGCCGACAGCTGGTCGGCCGGCGCCGGCCGCCGCGCCGGGTCCAGGATCCGCTCGGACAGCTCCACGCCCAGGCGCACGCACGTGGCCAGCGGGGTCGCCCAGCCGGGGCGGTCGACCTGCGCCAGCGCCTGCGCCAGGTCGTCGGGGAAGGCCCACGCGGCCAGCGCCTCGGCCGAGACCCGCGTGTGCGGGGCGCCGTAGCGGCGGTTCTCCGCGGCCAGCAGGTCCTCGCGGTCGGCGGCCCCGGCGACCAGCAGCGGGTACTCGACGGGGTCGGCGCGCACCAGCAGCGCCTGCCCCAGCCGGGCCAGCAGCCCGACCGAGAACGCGTCGGGAGCCTTGCAGCGCAGGCGGGGTGCGAACTCGGCGGCGGCGACGGCGGTCAGGACGCTGCGGTCCCAGAACCCCTCCAGCGCCTCGGGGACGTCGTCGAGCCCGGCCATCGCCGAGACCGCCAGGCTGCGCACGGTGGAGAACCCCACGACGGTCACCGCGAACCCGGGCGCCGAGACCCGGCCGGAGAGGCCGAAGTAGGCGGAGTTGGCCAGCCGCAGCACCTTCGCCACGAGCGCGGGGTCGTAGCTGAGGGTCCGGCCCAGCGAGGTGGCGTCCGAGCGGTGGTCGTCGGCCTCGGCGATCACCTTCGCCGCGACCGGCCGGTGGGCGGGCAGGTCGTCCAGCGCCGCGGAGATCCGGCCGAGGACCTCGACGGCGCCCGGCGCGGTCGTGGTCGTCACGCTCTCGCTCACCGGGCCGTTCACGCCGGGACCTCCCGCGGGGTGGGCAGCGCCGGCCGCGGGGCGAGCTCGCCCCCGGTGCGCAGCAGCTCGACGAGGGCCTCCGGGGTCAGCGGCCGCGAGTACAGGTACCCCTGGACGGCCTCGCAGCCGAGGTCGGTGACGACCTCGTCCTGCTCGAAGGTCTCCACGCCCTCGGCCACGACCCCCAGGCCCAGGGTGCGGGCCAGCGACACCACGGCCGCGGCGACGGCGCGGGCCGGGCCGCCGGCGACGCCGGGACCGGCCGAGTGCAGGTCGCGCACGAAGGAGCGGTCGACCTTGAGGTGGTCGACGGGCAGGTCCTTGAGGTAGGCCAGGGAGGAGTAGCCGGTGCCGAAGTCGTCGATGGCGACGCGGGCGCCGTCGGCGCGCAGCTCCTCCAGCACCTGCCGGCAGGCGCGCAGGTCGCTGGCCAGCGCGGTCTCGGTGACCTCCAGGCACACGTCGCGCAGCTCCAGGCCCGCCGCGGCCACGGTGCGGCGCACCCCGGCGGCGAACCCCTCGGCGGCCAGGCTCACCGCGGAGACGTTCACGGCCACGTGCTCGGGGCTGGTCGCCAGCCGCCCGGCGGCGTGCGCGGCCCGCCAGGACGCCAGGTCGCGGCAGGCGACGGCGAGCACGTGCGCGTCCAGGGCGGGCACGAGGTTGGCCCGTTCGGCCAGCTCGATGAACACGTCGGGGCGGACCGGCCCCAGCTCGGGGTGGGTCCAGCGGCACAGCGCCTCCAGGCTGCGCAGCCGCGCGGGACGGCCCGGCCGCACGATCGGCTGGTAGTGCACCTCGACGCCGCCGCGGGCCAGGGCCTCGCGCAGGTCGGCGACCAGGCGCAGGGCGCGCCGGGCCCGGGTGCGGACGTCCTCGTCGAGCAGCGTCCAGCGCCCGCCGCCGGCGGCCTTGGCCTCGTGGACGGCGATCCCGGCGTCGCGCACGACCTCCTCGGCGCTGCACCGCAGGCCCGACAGCAGCACGACGCCGATGCTGGCCACCAGCCGCAACCGCAGGCCGTTGACCTCCACGGGCGCCAGGACGGCGTCCAGGACGCGCCGGGCGGTGGCCTCCACGGCGTCCAGGTCGGTCAGGTCGCCGCACACGAGGACGAACTCGTCCCCGCCGGGGCGGGCGACCATGTCGCCGCCGCGGACGGTGCGGGCCAGCCGGCGGGCGATCTCGACGAGGACGGCGTCGCCGGCCTCGGGCCCCAGGCCGTCGTTGACGGTCTTGAAGTCGTCGAGGTCGACCATGAGGACGCCCACGCCCTCGGCGGGGTCGGCCGGGCCGGACGGGCCGCTGGTGAGGCCGTCCCCGACGAGGTCGGCAAGGCGTTCGAGCAGGGCCAGCCGGTTCGGCAGCCCCGTCAGCAGGTCGTGCTGGGCCTGGTAGGCGAGGCGGTGCTCGCGCGCGAGCCGGTCGGTGACGTCCTCGACGGTCCCGATGAACCCCGCGCCGTAGCCGGGGGTCCGGCTGGGCGCCAGCCGGATCGTGACCCAGCGGACCTGCCCGGCGGCGTTGCGCAGCCGGGTGTCGACGACGACGCGCTCACCGGCCAGGACGGCGGCGACGGCCTCGACGACCCCGGGACGCTCGTCGTCGACGACGTGCGTCAGCCAGCCGGTGCCGCACAGGTCCTCGGCCGGGAGCCCGACGAGCTCGGCGAAGGCGTCGTTGACGCGCGAGAGCCGGGCGCCGACGTCGGAGACGATCGTGGGCACCGGGGAGCTCTGGGCCAGCGTCGCGAACCGCTCCTCGGCCGCGCGCAGCGCCGCCTGGGACCGCTCGTCCTCGGGCAGGACGACGGTCAGCACCCAGGAGTGCTCCCCGCCGCGCGCGCCGTCGCGGTCGGGCACGGGCCAGGCGACGACCTCGGTGCGGCGGGTGGCCCCGCCGGAGGTGACGGCCTCGACGGCGAACCGGGTGCGCCGCTCGCGGGGGAGCCGCTCCAGGGCCGGCCCGGCCGACCCGACCCGCAGGAGGCGGGTGATCGCGAGGTCGACGAGGTTCTCGGCGTCCACGCCGAACAGGTCGGCGGCGGCGCTGCTGGCCCAGCGGACGCGGGGGACCTCCAGCGCGCCGGTGCGGGGGCGGGAGACGACGAGGGCGGGCTGGTCGGCGGCGGCCACGTAGTGCAGCAGGGCGGCGTCGACCGCGGACGGCGGTCCGCCGCTGCCGCGGTGGTGGCTGCCCCACGCCTCGTTCAGCACTGGTCCCCGTCCACGAGTGGTCGGCGGCCCCCCGGCGGGGCCACGTCGAGACCTCCATCGGCACGTTCGGCGACGAACTGATCTCCCCCGGGGGTCCGGTGTCCCCCGGACGGCGCAGCCTGCGCTGCGTCACCACCCGTGCGGGTGAGGGTTAGCGTGGGGTCAAACGTCCGGCCCGTCGAGGCCGGTCCGCCCCTGGAGGAAGGACGCGCCGTGCCGACGGCGTTCTTCGCCGCGGCCGCGTGGGGGCGGGTCGGGCTCGCCGCGACTCCCCTGGCGCTGCTGTGGCTGGTGCACGACCGGACGGGTTCGTGGGGTGCGGCGGGGCTGGCGACCGCCGGCCTGGCCCTGGCCGAGGCGGTGGCCGGGCCGCAGACGGCCCGGCTCGCCGACCGGTGGGGGCAGACCTGCGTCCTGCCGCTGCTCGCCGCGGCGCACGCGCTCGCCGCGGCGGTGGTGCTGGGCGCCACCGGCCCGGGCACGACCGGGGCGCTGGCGCTGGCGGCGGGGTCCGCCCTGGGCGCGAGCCTGCCCCAGCTGGGCGCGTTCTCGGCGGCGCGCTGGTCGCACCGCCTGGACGGGCCGGCGCTGTCGCGGGCCTTCGGGTGGGAGGCGCTGGCGAACTCGGCGGCGTTCGTGCTGGGCCCGGTGCTGGCCTCGGCGCTGGCCGCGACCGGCCGCAGCGGTGCGGCGCTGCTGCCGGCGGCGGCGCTCGTCGTCTCCGGCGCCGGGGTGCTGGCCGCGCTGCGCGGCTCGGCCCCGCCGCCGGTGCGCCGGGCCCGGACGGGCGGGCGGGCGCGCGGCACGGGGGCCGCGCTGGCCGTCAGCGCCCTGCTGGGGGTGCACTTCGGCGCCCTCCCGCTGGCCGTCGCGGCGGGCCACCCCGGGACGGCGACGACCCTGTTCGCGGTCTCCAGCACCGGGGGGCTGCTGGCCGCGCTGGCCTCGACGCGGCGCCCGGTGCCGGGGCGGGCGGCGGCGTGGGCGCTGGCCGGCTGCGCGGCGCTGCTCGTCGTGCCCTGGCCGGTGCCGGTGCTCGCGCTGGTCCTGCTCGCGGTGGGGGCGGCGGTCCCGCCCGTGGTCGTGGCCGTCTCGGTGCGGGCGCGGGAGGCGGCCGGCCCGGACCGGCTGACCGGCACGTTCGCGTGGCTGGCCTCGGCCTCGGCCGGCGGCGGGGCGCTCGGCGCGGCGCTGGCCGGTCAGGGCGTCGACCGGGCCGGGCCGTGGCCGGCGTTCGCGCTGGCGGCCGCGGTGCTCGTGGCCGTGCCGGTGGTGCTGGCGCGCTGCGCGGGTGGTCGGGACGGGCCGCGGACTCGTCTACCGTTCTCCGAGCACGACGGCACCCCGGAGGACCTGTGAGCAGCATCCGCGACGACCTGGCGCGCGCCCAGCGGGCGTTCACCCGGCCGACGCTCAGCCTCCTGCGGCGCCCGACCGGCCCCCTCGTGGTGGCGGTGCTGACCTGCGCGTTCGGGGGGCAGCGCTCGCGGATCCCCGCCGACCGGTTCCACTCCCAGGTCCAGGGGCTGCTGGACGAGCTGGCGCTGCACGGTCAGGAGGTCCCCGACACCCCGGCCCGCGAGCTGGTCCGCGGCTGGGTCCGCGAGCAGTGGCTGTCCCTGACGCCGGCCGGTGGTCCCGGCGCGGACGCGGCGGCGCGGGAGCGCGGGGAGGACAGTGCGGACGACCGGGAGGACGACCGGGAGGACGACGAGGAGTACGCGCTGTCCTCGCACGCCCAGGACGCCCTGGACCACGTCGCGCGGATCGGCGGGGACCGGGTCCTGCTGGGCGAGTCGCGGATGCGGACGATCCTGGACGCGGCCCGGCGCTGCGCCCTGGAGGCCACCCCGGACCGGGAGCGGCGCGTGCAGCGCCTGGAGGAGCAGATCGCGCAGCTGAGCGCCGAGCGCGACCGGCTGCTGGCCGGCGACGGCGAACCCGCCTCGGACGAGCGGGTGCTGGGGCAGTACCTGAACCTGGAGGACCTGCTCTCGGCCCTGCCGGGGGACTTCCTGCGCGTCTCCGAGGAGGTCCGCCGCATCCACCGCGAGATCGTCGGCGACTTCCGCGCCGAGCAGCGCCCCTCCGGGGAGGTCCTGGACGACTACCTGCGCCGGGCCGAGGGGATGCTCACCGAGTCCGTCTCGGGGCGGGCGTTCGCCGGCGCCGTCGAGCTGGCCCGCGACGAGGACACCCTGCAGGCGCTGCAGGCCGACCTCACCACCATCCTCGACCACGCCTTCGCCGCCGGCCTCGCCCCCGAGCGGCGGCACGCGCTGCGCACGACGCTGGAGACGATCGGCGAGGGCATCGAACTGGTCCTGGAGCAGCGTCGGCGGCTGTCGGCCTCGCTGCGCTCGCACATCCTGCGCCACGACCCGTTGCGGGACAGGGAGCTCGACGAGGCGCTGCGCGCGGCGGCCGAGCAGCTGACCGGCTGGATGGCCACGACCGGGCCGCGGGCCACGATCGACGTGGCCTCCCCCATCCCCTCGGCGCGGATCGCGGTCACCACGATGCGCACCCGCCTGCACGACCCCGCCGACGACGCCAGCCCCCCGCCGCTGCGCGCGCACGACGGCGACCCCGGCGAGGGGTCGTCGCTGGAGGAGCTGCGCCGCTTCGGCGGCCCGGACTTCGAGCGGCTGCGCTCGGCGCTGACCGGCGCCGGGTCCGGCACGGGGACGGCCGGGGTGTTCGACGACCTGCCCGACGACCTGCGCCGGCCGGCGGACCTCATGGGCCTGCTGCACCTGGCCGTGTCGGTGTCCGGCTCGGACCCGCGCACCACCACGCGCGAGGCCGTCTACACCACCACCCGCCCCGACGGGACCGTCCACCGGTTCCTCGGCCCCGACCTGCCCCTGGGTGACGGGGAGCACGAAGGCACCGACGAGGAGTCCCGGACCCCCGCATGAGCGACCCCACCCCCGTGATCGACCCCGGCGCCCACCCCGGCACCGGCCCGCTGCCCGAGGACGGCCTGTTCCCCGGCGACAGCGGCACCCTGGCCGAACCCGTCCGCACCGTCCTGGTGCAGCTGCTGCGGCGCCGCTACGTCTCGGCCGCCCAGCACCCCGCCGCGTGGCGGGTCCTGCTGGAGCACCAGCGGTCCCTGCGCTCCCGGCTGAACGACCTGTACCTGGACCTGGTCGTCAACACCGACCACGAGGTCGCCTACAAGCAGCAGGCCCCGGCGGCGGCCGACCGCTTCCCGACGCTGCTGTTCGACCAGCCGTGGAGCCGGGAGGAGACCGTCCTGCTGGTGTGCCTGCGCCGCCTGGCCCGGTCCCGGTCGGCCGCCGGGGACACCGAGGTGTTCGTCGACCGCGCCGAGCTCATCGACGAGGTGGGCCACTTCCGCCCGCTGTCGAGCACCAACCGGGCCCGCGACCTGCAGCAGGCCGCCCTGGGGGTGGACAGCCTGCTGCGCCAGGAGGTGCTGCTGCGCACCGGGACGGAGAACCGCTACCGGGTCTCCCCCATCCTCGAGGTCCTGCTGCCGGTCGACGTCGTGCAGCGGCTCGTGGCCCAGCTCACCGCCCACAACTCCGGCACCGCCCCCACCGGGACCGCCGACCCCGCCGAGCAGGAGACGACGTGACCGACGGCCCCACCATCCCCGGACTCGCCCTGGCCGGCGCCGGCCGCCAGCAGTGGCACGTCGCGCACGCCCAGCTGGTGAACTGGGGCGGTTTCGACGGCTACCACCGCATCGAGTTCGACGAGCGCGCGAACCTCGTCACCGGCGCCTCGGGGACGGGGAAGTCGACGACGCTGGACGCGTACATCGCCGTCATGATGAACACCGCGACGGCCTTCAACGGCGCCAGCAACGACGCCGTCACCGGCCGGGCGAGGTCGGCGACCCAGCGCAACCCGCTGTCGTACGTGCGGGGCAAGCTCGACGAGGTCCTCGACGAGCAGACCGGCAAGAACCGGGACGCGACGCTGCGCGGGCGCGACGCGGGCGGGAACCCCGCCAACGCCTGGTCCGGGCTGGCGTTCACGTTCCGGCACACCGGCGGCCGGACCCTGACGACGATGCGGCTGTACTTCGCCCCCGCCTCGGCCAAGGACCCCCGCGACGTCAAGGACCACCTGGCGGTGTTCCGCGGCGACTTCGACCTCGCCCTCGTCGAACCCTTCGCCGAACGGCGCTTCGACCACAAGGCGATGCGCCGCGAGTTCGAGGGCCTGGACTTCTTCGACTCCTACTCCCGGTTCGCCGCCACCGTGCACCCCGTCCTGGGGATCGGCGCCGACGGCGACGGCTCGGCCGCGATGAAGCTGCTGGGCCGCATCCAGGCCGGCCGGGAGGTCGCCTCGGTCGACCAGCTGTACCGCTCGATGGTCCTGGAACGTCCCCGCACGTTCGAGGCCGCGGACCGCGCCGTCGCCCACTTCGCCGACCTGGAGTCGACGTACGCGACGATGAAGACCGCCGAGGAGCAGATCACCGTCCTCGGGGAGGTCCCGCGGCTGCACGAGGACCTGTCGCAGGCCCGCCGCGCGATCGACCTCGCCGACGCGCTGAGCTCGTCGGAGAACAGCGGTTTCGCGTTGTGGGCGGCCCGCATCGAGGCCCGTCTCGTCGAGGCGCAGGAACGGGCCGCCAAGACCCGCCGGGACGAGGCCGAGGCCGGCCTGCGGCGCGCGCGGGCCGAGCGGCTGGCCGCGGAGGTCCGCGTCGACGAGAACCGGAAGCTGCTGGACACCCACGGCGGCGGGGCGCTGGAGACCCTCGGCCTGCAGCTGAAGGCGGCCGAGCAGGCGCACTCCGACACCGCCGCGGCGCGACGGCGCTTCGCCGGGCAGACCGCGGCGCTGGGCGACGTCGCCGCCGACCGGGAGGGTTTCGAGGCCCAGCAGCGCGCCTCGGCGCGGTTCCTGCAGGACCTGCCCGCCGCCCTGGAGGACCTGGAGGAGCAGGGCCGGGCGCTGGCGGAGTCGGCCGGGCCCGACCTCGCCGAGCGGCAGCGGCTGTGGGCGGAGAAGCGCTGGTTCGCCCGGCGCAGCGACCTGATCCCGCACGACCTGGACGCGACGCGGACCGCCATCGCGCAGCAGCTCGGGCTGGACCCGCACGACCTGCCGTTCGTCGCCGAGCTCCTCGACGTTCGCCGCGAGGACGAGCAGTGGCGCACCGCGGCCGAACTGCTGCTGGGTGGTTTCGCCCGCAGCCTCGTCGTCGACCGGTCGCTGCGCTCGACGTTCCGCCGCCGGGTGGACCAGCTGCGGCTGCACCGCCGGGTGCAGTTCCAGTTCGCCGACACCGACCTGCCCGTCGCCGAGCTCGACCCCGCCACGCTGGTGGGCAAGCTGCGCATCCGCGAGGACTCCCCGTACCGGGGCTGGCTGAGCGCCGTCCTGCCGCAGGACTTCCCGCACCTGGCCGTCGAGGGCCCGGACGCGTTCGGCGAGGACCGGGTCCGGCGCATCACCCGCGCCGGGCAGGTGCAGAACGGCGACCGCGGCGCCCACGGCGGCCAGGAGGGGCTGCGCGCCATCCTGGGTTTCTCCCCCGCCGCGCTGCTGGTGCGGATCGAGGAGGAGGTCGCCGCCGTCGACGCCCGGCTCGCCGGGCACCAGCAGCAGCAGAACGCGCTGACCGCCGCCCGCGCGGACCTGCTGGCCCGGGAGAAGGCCCACCAGCGGCGCACCGAGGTCCGCTGGGAGGACGTCGACACCGGCGCCACCGCCGCCGCCGTGCAGGCCCGCCAGCGCGAGATCGACTCCCTGCTGGCGACGAACGACCAGATCGCGGCGCTGCGCGCCGAGCGCGACCGGCTCGACGTGGCCGCCGACGAGGCCCGCCAGGGCGAGGCCCGGGCCCAGATCACCCTGACCGCGGCCGAGAAGCTGTGGGGGGACCTGGTGGCCCTGCAGGACGAGGTCACCGACCAGCTCGCCGACCTCGACGGGCGCGGCGTGGAGGTCACCGCCGACCAGGCCGGGCACCTGGCCGAGCTGCACCGCCGGTACGGCATCGACGACACCGTGGAGAACTTCCGCCGCGTGCTGCCGAAGATCCGGCAGGCCACCGCCGAGGGCCGGACCGAGGCGCTGGCCCGCGAGGCGGACGCGGTGAGCCGGCTCGAACGCGCCTTCCGGGCGTTCCAGAGCCGCTGGCCGCAGCCGAACCTCGGCCAGGGCGTCGCGTCCTACGAGGGGTACCGGGAGATCCTGGACGACCTGACCCGGCAGGGGCTGGCCGAACGGGCCGAGGAGTTCCGCCGCCAGGTGGTCAGCTGGTCCGGGGACGACCTGCTGACCCTGCAGTCGGTGCTGCGCCAGGCCGGGGCGGACATCGTCAACCGGCTGGCCCCGGTCAACGAGATCCTCGCCGGGCTGCCGTTCGGGCCCACCGGGGACCGCCTGCACATCGAGGTCCAGCCGCAGACGATCGCGGAGGTCACCGCGTTCCAGCGGGAACTGCGCGAGCTGGCCGGGGGGACGGCCCGGGCGGCCAACGCGACCGCCGTGGAGGAGCGGTTCCTGGCGCTGCGCGCCTTCATCGACCGGATCCGCAACGTGCCGGGCAACACCGCCGAGCGCGACCTGCTGCTGGACGTCCGCAAGCACACCTCCGTCCGGGCGCTGCGCGTCGACCCCGCCACGGGCCGCACGCTGAGCATCTACGACCACCTCGGCGGCAAGTCCGGCGGGGAGGTGCAGGAGCTCATCGCGTTCATCGTGGGCGCCGCCCTGCGCTACCAGCTGGGCACCAGCCGCAACGCGCTGCCGGTGTTCGCCCCGGTGTTCCTCGACGAGGGGTTCGTGAAGTCCGACGGGGAGTTCACCGCGCGCGGGGTGAACGCCTGGCGCGGGCTGGGGTTCCAGCTGGTCATCGCCGCCCCGCTGGACAAGGTCCCGGCGATCGAGCCGCTCATGCAGCGGGTCATCGAGGTCACCAAGACCCCGGCCGGGTACGCGCGGGCCCTCACGCTGGTCGACGCCGACGGGTAGTCCCGTCGGCGTCCGCGCTACCGCCCGTCCTCGGCGCGGAACAGCACCAGTTCGTCGGTGGACCGCCACGTCCCGGCCGTGGTGGTCCAGTCGCGCACGCCCTCGGGCGGGGCGATCGCGGCGCTGCGCCAGCGCAGGACCCACGGCGTCGGCTGCGCCGGGCCGGGGTCGCGGTGGGTGTAGTTCCACTCCAGCAGCCGGCCCAGCACCGGGCCGGCGTCGGCGGTGCGCGCCTCGATGAGCGGTTGCAGCACCGCCGGGTCGGAGAACTGGTCGACGATGTCGCAGTCGCAGGCGTAGGCGAGGGTGCCGATCTCCCCCGGGGCCGTCACCCGCTGCCCGCCGACGAGCTCGCCGACCTCGGCGCCGATCTGGCGGTACTGCGCCGGGGTGGCGAAGTTGCCGAACACCGGCGGGTACGCCCAGGGCAGCGGCCACGCCGCGGCGGGCACGGTCGCGGCCAGGCCGCCCACCGCGGCCACCGAGAGGACGAGCGGCAGGACCCGGCGGGCCCGGTCGCGCAGCAGCAGCCCCAGCCCCAGGACGGCGGTGAACGACAGCGCCGCCATCGCCGGCACGTAGTACCACTGGTACGGCGGGACACCCAGGACGCTGTAGACGGCGAAGTACCCCACCCCGCCCAGCCCCAGCCCGACGAGGCCGGTGCGCACCGCGTCCCGGGAACGCACCAGGGACAGGACCAGGACCAGCAGCACGAGGAGCCCGACGGCCGCCGCCGCGACGCTGACCGCGACGGCCAGCGGCGTGTTCGGCCAGTAGTGCGTCCACAGCCCGCGCAGGTAGGTGCGGCCCTCGCCGAAGTTCTTCTGGTTCGTCTTGATGACGAACGTGTCGGGGATCGCGGACCCGAGCCAGAACCAGCTCGTCACGAACCACGGCAGCGCCACGGCGCAGCACACCAGGACCGCGACGTGCAGCCGCCGCACCACCGGGGTCAGCAGCGCGAGCACCCCGACGAACACGATCGTGTCCAGCCGCGCCAGCAGCGCACCGGCCGCGGCGACCCCGTACAGCGCCGGACGGCCGGCGACCCCGGCGGCCAGCAGCGCCGTCACGGCCGTGAACACCAGGACGACCTCGAGGCCGAGGGCGGACAGCAGGAACGGGTTGGCCAGCACGACCACGAGCCCGGCCGCGGCCCACCACGCCGACAGGCCCGCGCGCCGGACGACGACGCCGGCGCAGGCGGCGGCGACGGCCCCCAGGACCGTCGTCACGACCCCGAGCGCGAGTTCGCCGTCGGCTCCGGCGAACGGCCCGACCACCAGGAAGCCCAGCGCCAGCAGGGCGACGTTCAGCGGGGAGGTGGCGGCGTTCGACTGGATCCCCGGGGTCATCCCCCAGTGGCCGTGCTCGGCGAGGTTCCGCGCGTAGGCGAGGGTGATGTAGGTGTCGTCGATCAGGCCCCGGGACGCCACCCAGGCCGCGAAGGCCCCCACGACGGCCCCGAACAGGGGCAGGACGGTTCTCCGGGTCAGGCTCGACACAGGGGTGATCCCACCACACCCCGGGTACAGGACGCGCACAGCGTCCGGCGGGGCGGGCCCCGGGGCGGCGGCCGGTGGG
>NZ_JBJLSK010000052.1:0-19508 GCF_050871965.1 Kineococcus lubricus | reverse complement strand
GGCCCACCCGCACCACCTGCCCCGTCGTCCCGGCGTGGGGGGGGGCGCCGCCCCCCCCCCCCCCCCCCCCCCCCCCCCCCGCCCCGGGGGGGGGGGGCCCCCCGCCCCCCCCCGCCGCTCAGGCCGGCCGGTCGGCCACCAGCACCAGCGTCCCCGGCAGCAGTTCCCCGCGCAGCCGGCTCCAGCCGCCCCAGACCGCGTCCCCGGAGGCCCACTCGGGTTCGACGAGGTCGCGGACGACGAACCCGGCGCCCACGAGCAGCCGCACCCAGTCCCCGACCGTGCGGTGGTGCTCGGCGTAGGTCACCGTCCCGCGCTCGTCGGCCTCGACGTAGGCGCGGCGGTCGAAGTACGAGTGGGTGGCGGTCAGCCCCTCGGGACCGGGCACGTCCGGCAGAGCCCAGCGGACCGGGTGCGGGACGCTGGCGGCCAGCCGTCCGCCGGGCTTGAGGACGCGGGCCACCTCGGCCAGGACGCGGTCGGCGTCGGCGACGAACGGCAGCGCCCCGTAGGACGTGAACGCGACGTCGAAGGCGCCGTCGGCGAAGGGCAGGACCCGCGCGTCGCACTGGGCCAGCGGCACGCCCGCGGCGGCCGCCGCCGCCGCGCCCTCGCGCAGCATCCCCAGGGACAGGTCGGTCGCCACGACGCGGGCGCCGCGCCCGGCGACCCAGCGGGCGCACTGGGCGGCGCCGGCGCCGAACTCCAGGACGGTGCGCCCGGCGAGGTCGCCCAGCAGCCCGGCGTCGGCCTCGCGCAGCCCGTCCGGGCCCCACACGAGGTCGGAGCCGGCGCGGTCGTCGCCGAGGAAGGTGCCGTGCTCGCGGCGGTAGTCGGCGGCCTCGGCGTCCCACCAGGCGCGCTGCGCCGCGACGGTCTCGGCGGCGCCGACGCCGCGGCGCCCGACGCTCGGCTGGGTCGGCGAGGGCTCGTCCACGGGGTCGTCCACGCGCCGATCCTGTCAGCCCGCCGGGGGGTGCTTTGCCCACCCCCGGTCGCACCGGTAGTCTTGGACGGCGCGCGTCTGCCCGGCTGATCCTGCCCGTCCTCCCGGACCCAGGGACCTGAGGTCTGGCCGGCCCGCGTGACGGCCGGGAACCCCCGGGCGTGACACCTGCGACTGTCCCTGACGGAGCCCCTACCTCCATGACGACCACCACGACCGCGCCGGCGGGCACCACTCCTCAGATCGCGATCAACGACATCGGATCGGCTGAGGACTTCCTTGCCGCGGTCGACGCGACCATCAAGTACTTCAACGACGGTGACATCGTCTCCGGCACCATCGTGAAGGTCGACCGTGACGAGGTCCTCCTCGACATCGGTTACAAGACCGAGGGCGTCATCCCCTCCCGCGAGCTCTCGATCAAGCACGACGTCGACCCCAACGAGGTCGTCGGTGTCGGCGACGAGGTCGAGGCCCTGGTCCTCCAGAAGGAGGACAAGGAAGGCCGCCTGATCCTGTCCAAGAAGCGCGCCCAGTACGAGCGCGCCTGGGGCACCATCGAGGCGAAGAAGGAAGCGGACGAGGTCGTCGAGGGCACCGTCATCGAGGTCGTCAAGGGTGGGCTCATCCTCGACATCGGCCTCCGCGGCTTCCTGCCCGCCTCGCTGGTCGAGATGCGTCGCGTCCGCGACCTGCAGCCGTACGTCGGCAAGACCATCGAAGCCAAGATCATCGAGCTGGACAAGAACCGCAACAACGTGGTCCTGTCCCGCCGCGCCTGGCTCGAGCAGACCCAGTCCGAGGTCCGCCAGAACTTCCTCACGACCCTGCAGAAGGGTCAGGTCCGCTCCGGCGTCGTCTCCTCGATCGTCAACTTCGGTGCGTTCGTCGACCTCGGCGGCGTCGACGGCCTGGTGCACGTCTCCGAGCTGTCCTGGAAGCACATCGACCACCCGTCCGAGGTCGTCGAGGTCGGTCAGGAAGTCACCGTCGAGGTCCTCGACGTCGACATGGACCGCGAGCGCGTCTCCCTGTCGCTCAAGGCGACGCAGGAAGACCCGTGGCAGCAGTTCGCCCGCACCCACGCGATCGGTCAGGTCGTGCCGGGCAAGGTCACCAAGCTCGTCCCGTTCGGTGCGTTCGTGCGCGTCGACGACGGCATCGAGGGCCTGGTCCACATCTCCGAGCTGGCCGAGCGCCACGTCGAGGTGCCGGAGCAGGTCGTCCAGGTCAACAGCGACATCTTCGTCAAGGTCATCGACATCGACCTGGAGCGTCGCCGGATCTCACTGTCGCTGAAGCAGGCCGACGAGTCGCTGGCCGCCGCCGGCGAGGAGTTCGACCCGTCGCTGTACGGCATGGCCGCGGACTACGACGAGCAGGGGAACTACAAGTACCCCGAGGGCTTCGACCCCGAGACCAACGACTGGCTCGAGGGCTTCGAGGCGCAGCGCGAGGAGTGGGAGGGGCAGTACGCCCTCGCCCACGAGCGCTGGGAGCAGCACAAGAAGCAGGTCGCCGACCGCGCCGAGGCCGAGGCCAAGGCCGAGGCCGAGGGTGGCACCGCCGCTTCGACCAGCACCAGCAGCTCCGCCGGCAGCTCGTCGTCGGCTCCGTCCTCCTACACCTCCGAGGCTCCGGAGGCCGCGGGCACGCTCGCGTCCGACGAGGCCCTGGCGGCCCTGCGGGAGAAGCTGACCGGCGGGAACTGAACCCGCTGATCGGCTGACGATCTGACGAAGGCCCCGACCGGATCCCGGTCGGGGCCTTCGTGCGTCCACGACCGGCCGGCGCGCGGCCGGTCGTGCGGTCAGCGCAGGACGGGCGGGGGAGCGGTGCTGGAGCGCACCACCAGGGCGGGGCGGACCGCGCCGGGTTCGACGACCCGGTCGCGCAACCGCCCGAGCAGGACCCGCACGCAGCGGCGGCCGATCTCGGCGAAGTCCTGGTGCACCGTGGTCAGCGGGGGGGAGTAGAACGCGGCCTCGGGCACGTCGTCGAAGCCGACGACGGAGACGTCCTGCGGCACCCGCAGACCCTTCTGCGCCAGCGCGTTGAGGACCCCGACGGCCATGTGGTCGTTGCCGACGAACAGGGCGGTGACCGACTCCAGCGGCAGGTCGGCGACCGCGGCGTACCCCGAGGCGGCCGACCAGTCCCCGCGCAGCGGGCGGGGCACGACCCGCATCCGCTCCACCAGGGCGGTGCGCCAGCCCGTCGACCGGGCGCGGGACTCGGCCCAGTCGCCGGGGCCGCCGATGTGGTGGACGGTCCGGTGGCCCAGGTCGAGCAGGTGGTCGGTGGCGGCACGGGCGGCGGCGACCTCGGCCCAGTAGGCGTCGGCGACCCCGGCGCCGTCCAGGCCGGGGGCGAGCACGCAGGGGAAGGCGGCGTCGGCGGCGCGGACGGCCTCCTGCGAGGCGTCCTCGGGCACCACGGCGATGGCGCCGTCGACGTACTGCCCGCGCAGGTCCTCGAGGGCCTCCTGGACGTGGGCCGTCGCCAGGTCGGGGAGCATGACCAGGGAGACGGCGTAGCCGGCGGCGCGGGCCGCCTCCTGGATCCCGGACAGGGTCATCGCCGCCCCGTAGAGCGAGGCGTTCGCGGCGACCACCCCGATGCGGTGCGAGCGGCGGGTGACCAGGGCGCGGGCCGCGACGTTGGGGCGGTAGCCGAGCTCGGTGATGGCGGCCTGCACGCGCTCGCGGGTGCGCCGGGCGACCGAGGGGCTGCCGCGGACCACGCGCGAGACGGTCTGCTGGGACACCCCGGCGAGCTGGGCGACGTCGGCGAGGACGGGCACGCGGACGTCGCCCTCGGGGGAGTTCCCCGTGACGTCGGCGTGCTCGGGCTCGTCCGTGGACATGCTCGTCCCACTTCCTGAGGACCGGAGCCCCTCGTCGGGGGCCCGGGAACGGTCGGGCGAGGGACGGCTGCGTCGACCTCGCGGCAGCAGAGTAACCCAGGATCGAGCGGTGGCGGCGGGCCGCGAGCAGCCTGCGTGCAACCGGGTGATCGGCTTGACGACGCCGATTGGCAACGCTAACAATGTGACCATCAGCTCAGCCCTGCCGGTGCCCGACGGGACGAGGAAGCCCGCCCCCACACCAGCAGATCCGCGCCACCCACGGCGCACCATCCCCTTCCCCCACGCTCCGGTGCGCGGGGGTTTCACGAGGTACAGAGGAGTCCCGCCGTGATGAAACGCCGCAGTGCCCTGGCCGTCTTCGGTGCCGGCCTCGCCCTGACCCTCGCCGCGTGCGGCGGCGGCGGCGCGGGTTCCGACACCGAGTCCGGTTCGGGCGGCGAATCGGCCAACCCGTCGGAGATCACCATCGGCGTGGCCATGCCGACCCAGACCTCCGAGCGGTGGATCGCCGACGGCAACAACGTGAAGGCGGGCCTGGAGAAGGCCGGCTACAAGGTCGACCTGCAGTACGCCAACGACGACATCCCCACCCAGTCGCAGCAGATCGACCAGATGATCACCAAGGGCGACAAGCTCCTCATCGTCGCCGCCATCGACGGCACCGCGCTGAGCAGCCAGCTGTCCTCGGCCGCCGCCGCCGGCATCAAGGTCATCTCCTACGACCGCCTCATCCGCGGGTCCAAGGACGTCGACTTCTACGTCTCCTTCGACAACTACAAGGTCGGTGTGCAGCAGGGCACCTCGCTGCTGACCGGCCTGGGCCTGAAGAACGCCGACGGGTCCGAGGGCACCGCCGCCGGTCCCTTCAACGTCGAGCTGTTCGCCGGTTCGCTGGACGACAACAACGCGCAGTTCTTCTGGGACGGCGCCTACGACACCCTCAAGCCGTACATCGACTCCGGCAAGATCGTCGTGAAGTCGGGCCAGACGAAGATCGACCAGGCCGCCATCCTGCGCTGGCAGCAGGAGACCGCGCAGAAGCGCATGGAGGACCTGCTGACCTCGGCCTACAACGACGGCAGCAAGGTCGACGGCGTCCTGTCCCCGTACGACGGCATCTCCCGCGGCATCATCACCGCGCTGCAGAACGCCGGCTACGGCACCGGCGCTCAGAAGCTGCCCGTCATCACCGGTCAGGACGCCGAGATCGCGTCGGTGAAGCTCATCAACGACGGCGTCCAGTACTCCACCATCTTCAAGGACACCCGCAAGCTCGCCGACGAGGCCGTCAAGGCCGCCTCGGCGATGGTCGAGGGTGACGAGCCCGAGGCGAACGACACCGAGACGTACGACAACGGCGTCAAGGTCGTGCCGTCCTACCTCCTGGAGTCGCAGATCGTGACGAAGGAGAACGTCAAGAGCGCTCTCGTCGACACGGAGTACTACACGCAGGCCGAGGTCGACGCCGGCAAGGCCAGCTGACCCGTCCGCCCCGCCCGTCCCGGGTCAGCACGACCCGGGGCGGGTTTCGCGTGACCCAGCGCGCGAGCACTCCCGACCACCTCCCCGACCGACACGAGGGACGACGGTTCACCGATGACCGAGAACACCCACACCACGCACTCCGGGCCCGGACGGGCCGGGAACATCCTGGAGATGCGTTCCATCACCAAGACCTTCCCCGGGGTCAAGGCGCTGTCCGACGTCTCGCTGTCGGTCCGCCGCGGTGAGGTCCACGCGATCTGCGGTGAGAACGGCGCCGGCAAGTCGACCCTCATGAAGGTCCTGTCCGGCGTCTACCCCCACGGGACCTACGAGGGGGAGATCCACTTCGACGGTCAGCTGTCGACGTTCTCCGGCATCGCGGACAGCGAGAAGGTCGGGATCGCCATCATCCACCAGGAACTCGCGCTCGTCCCGTACCTGTCGGTCGCCGAGAACCTGTTCCTGGGCAACGAGATCAAGGGCCGCGGCGGGCTCATCGACTGGAACCGCACCAACGGCGAGGCCTCCAGGCTGCTCGCCCGCGTGGGGCTGGCCGAGAACCCGACGACCCCGATCGGTCAGCTCGGGGTCGGCAAGCAGCAGCTGGTCGAGATCGCCAAGGCGCTCAGCAAGGACGTGCGCCTGCTGATCCTCGACGAGCCCACCGCGGCGCTGAACGACAACGACTCCGCCCACCTGCTCGACCTGCTGCGCCAGCTGCGGGACGAGGGCATGACCAGCATCATCATCTCGCACAAGCTGAACGAGATCGAGGCGATCGCCGACTCGGTGACGATCATCCGCGACGGCCGCACCATCGAGACGCTGGACATGCGCGCCGACGCGGTGACCGAGGACCGCATCATCCGCGGCATGGTCGGTCGCGACCTGGACTCCCGCTACCCCGAGCGCACCTCGAACCCGGGGGAGGAGATCCTGCGGATCGAGGACTGGACCGTCGGGCACGCCTCCCAGGACCGCGTCGTCGTCGACCACGCGTCGCTGAACGTGCGGGCCGGTGAGGTCGTCGGCATCGCCGGGCTGATGGGCGCCGGCCGCACCGAGCTGGCGATGAGCGTGTTCGGCCGCAGCTACGGGCGCTACCTCGGCGGGCAGCTGTACATCCACGGGAAACCCGTCCAGGCCCGCTCGGTGCGCGAGGCCATCAAGGTCGGCCTCGCCTACGCGACCGAGGACCGCAAGAAGTTCGGCCTCAACCTCATCGACGACATCAAGCGCAACGTCTCGGCGGCGGCCCTCGACAAGCTCGCGACCGGCGGTTTCGTCGACGCGAACGAGGAGATCAAGGTCGCCGAGGACAGCAAGCGGAGCATGAACATCAAGGCTCCCACCGTGAGCGCCCTGACGGGCAAGCTCTCCGGCGGGAACCAGCAGAAGGTCGTCCTGTCGAAGTGGATCTACTCCGACCCCGAGGTGCTGATCCTCGACGAGCCCACCCGCGGGATCGACGTCGGCGCCAAGTACGAGATCTACACGATCATCAACCGGCTCGTCGCGGCCGGCAAGGCCGTCATCGTCATCTCCTCCGAACTGCCCGAGCTGCTGGGCATCTGCGACCGCATCTACACGCTGTCGGCCGGGCGCATCACCGGTGAGGTGCCGATCGAGCAGGCCTCGCAGGAGTCCCTGATGGTCCTCATGACGAAGGACCGCAGCCTGACGACCGAGCCGAACCCCCACCCCACCCCCTCTTCCAGCGAAGAACTCACCCCGCAGGAGCGCACCGCATGAGCGGCAGCACGCTGACCAAGGACAAGCCCGCGCCCACGCCGCGCACCGGCAGCGCGAACCCCTTCGTCGCGATCACCCAGAACCTGCGCGAGAGCGGCATCTACATCGCGTTCGTCGTCGTGGTGCTGTTCTTCGCGGTCTTCACCGACGGGCTGTCGCTCAGCCCGACGAACGTGACGAACATCGTCCTGCAGTACTCCTACGTGCTGGTCCTGGCGATCGGCATGCTCATCGTCATCGTCGCCGGCCACATCGACCTGTCGGTGGGGTCGGTGGTCGCCCTGACCGGGGCGGTCTCGGCCCAGCTGGTCATCGGGCACGACCAGCCCTGGTACGTCGGGATCCTGGCCGCCCTCGGCGTCGGGCTCGTCATCGGCGCCTGGCAGGGTTTCTGGGTCGCCTTCGTCGGCGTCCCGGCCTTCATCGTGACGCTGGCGGGCATGCTGCTGTTCCGCGGTCTGACCTTGTACGTCCTCGACAACGTCTCGCTGTCGCCGTTCCCCGAGCAGTACGGCAAGGTCGCGACCGGGTTCGTCCCCGCCCTCATGGGCGGGTACGGGTACGACGCCTTCACGCTGTTCATCGCCGCGCTGGCCGTGGTCGCCTTCGCCGTGCAGCAGGTCCGGACGCGCGTGGCGAAGGTCCGTTACCAGCAGGTCGTCGACGCGATGCCGCTGTTCGTCCTGAAGATCGTGGCCGTCGCCGCCGTGGTCATGGCGTTCGCGTGGCAGCTGGCGAACTCGCGCGGTCTGCCGATCGTGCTCATCATCCTGGCCGTCCTCATCCTGGCCTACTCCACGATCATGAAGTCCTCGGTGTTCGGGCGCCAGGTCTACGCCATCGGCGGCAACCTCGCCGCGGCGCAGCTGTCCGGCGTGAACGTCCGCCGGGTGAACTTCTGGATCTTCGTCAACATGGGCTTCCTGGCCGCCGTGGCCGGGGTCATCTTCTCCTCGCGCTCCAACGGCGCCCAGCCCGGCGCCGGGAACAGCTTCGAGCTCGACGCCATCGCCGCGGCCTTCATCGGCGGCGCGGCCGTCACCGGTGGTGTCGGCAAGATCCAGGGCGCGATGATCGGTGGTCTGCTCGTCGGCGTCATCTCCAACGGGATGCAGCTGCTCGGTGTCGACCAGTCCCTGCAGCAGGTCATCAAGGGCCTGGTGCTGCTGCTGGCCGTCGCCTTCGACGTCTTCAACAAGCGCCGCGGCGGGGTCCGCTGACCCTCCCGAGGCGCTGAGCGCAGGGCCCGTCCGGTTCTCCGGGCGGGCCCTTCGTCTATCGTCGGCCGGGTGCTGCGCGTGGGGCTGACCGGGGGGATCGGAGCGGGCAAGTCCACGGTCTCGCGACTGCTGACGGGGCTGGGGGCGGTGCTCGTCGACGCCGACGTCCTGGCCCGCGAGGTGGTCGCCCCCGGGACCCCCGGCCTGGCCGCGGTCGTCGCCGAGTTCGGGTCCGGCGTGCTCGCCGCCGACGGTGCCCTGGACCGGCCGGCCCTGGGCCGGGTCGTCTTCGCCGACCCGCGGCGCCGCGCGGCGCTGAACGCGATCGTCCACCCGCTCGTCGCCGCCCGCCGGCGGGAGCTGCGGGCGGCGGCCGCCGAGGACGCCGTCGTGGTGGAGGACGTGCCGCTGCTGGTGGAGACCGGCGCCGCCCCCGGGTACCCACTGGTCGTCGTGGTCGACGCCGACGCGGCCGAGCGCGAACGCCGGCTGGTCGCCGAGCGGGGGATGGACCCCGCCGACGCGCGCGCCCGGATCGCCGCGCAGGCCGGCGACGGCGAGCGCCGGGCCGCGGCCGACGTGCTGCTGCCCAACCCGCGGCGGGAGCCGGGGCGGCCGGACCCGCTGCCCGCGCTCGTCGAGCGGCTGTGGCGCGAGCGGCTCCTGCCGTTCGAGGCGGGGCTGCGCGCCGGCCGGCCCGGGCCCGTCCCGGACGGGGAGCCGACCGCGGCGGACGCCCGCCGGGTGCTGGCCCGCCTGGAGGCCGCCGCCGGGCGGGCGCGGCTGGAGCAGGCGGCCTCCTGGCCGCTGCGGGCCAGGGTGCCCGCCGAGGGCGGGCTGGCCTCCGTCGGGTACGTCGGGGCCGGGCCGGGGCGGTTCGCCAGCGCGGACCCCGGCTGCGCCGTCGTGGTGGACGTCGAGGGCGAGGTCGCCGGGGCGGCTCGTGTCGGAGGTCGCGCCTAGTCTTCCCCCATGCGGCCGACGACAGACCTCCAGCGCCGGGTGGCCCCCTTCCAGGTGGTCTCCGAGTTCTCCCCCTCGGGGGACCAGCCCACCGCGATCGCCGAGCTGGCCAGGCGGGTGAACGCCGGTGAGCAGGACGTCGTGCTGCTCGGGGCGACCGGCACCGGGAAGTCGGCGACCACGGCCTGGCTCATCGAGCAGGTCCAGCGGCCGACGCTGGTGATGGCTCCCAACAAGACCCTCGCCGCGCAGCTGGCCAACGAGTTCCGCGAGCTGCTGCCGAACAACGCGGTCGAGTACTTCGTCTCCTACTACGACTACTACCAGCCCGAGGCGTACGTCCCGCAGTCGGACACGTACATCGAGAAGGACTCCTCGATCAACGACGAGGTCGAGCGCCTGCGGCACTCGGCGACGAACTCGCTGCTGACCCGCCGCGACGTCGTCGTGGTCGCCACCGTGTCCTGCATCTACGGCCTGGGCACCCCGCAGGAGTACGTCGACCGGATGGTGACGCTGGAGGTGGGCGACACCATCGAGCGCGACGTCCTGCTGCGCAAGTTCGTCGAGGAGCAGTACACCCGCAACGACCTCGCCTTCACGCGGGGCACGTTCCGGGTGCGCGGGGACACCGTCGAGATCATCCCGCAGTACGAGGAGCACGCGCTGCGGATCGAGTTCTTCGGCGACGAGATCGACAAGCTGTACACGCTGAACCCGCTGACGGGGGAGATCATCCGCGAGGAGGACCTCGTCCACGTCTTCCCGGCCTCGCACTACGTCGCCGGTCCCGAGCGCCTCGAGCGCGCCATCGGGACCATCGAGGCCGAGCTCACCGAGCGGCTGGCCGAGCTGGAGCAGCAGGGCAAGCTGCTGGAGGCTCAGCGGCTGCGGATGCGCACGACGTACGACGTCGAGATGCTGCGGCAGGTCGGGTCCTGCTCGGGGGTCGAGAACTACTCCCGCCACCTCGACGGCCGGGAGGCGGGGTCGGCGTCGAACACGCTGCTGGACTACTTCCCCGAGGACTTCCTGCTCGTCATCGACGAGTCGCACGTCACGGTCCCGCAGATCGGCGCCATGTACGAGGGCGACATGTCCCGCAAGCGGACGCTGGTGGACTTCGGGTTCCGGCTGCCGAGCGCGATGGACAACCGGCCCCTGCGCTGGGAGGAGTTCCTCGAGCGCGTCGGGCAGACCGTCTACCTGTCGGCCACGCCGGGGGACTACGAGCTGTCGCGCAGCGACGGCGTCGTCGAGCAGATCATCCGCCCGACCGGCCTGGTCGACCCCGAGGTCGTGGTGAAACCCACCAAGGGCCAGATCGACGACCTGCTGCACGAGATCTCGCTGCGCACCGCCAAGGACGAGCGCGTCCTGGTGACGACGCTGACGAAGAAGATGGCCGAGGACCTCACGGACTACTTCCTCGACCAGGGCGTGCGGGTGCGGTACCTGCACTCCGAGGTCGACACGCTGCGCCGGGTGGAGCTGCTGCGGGAGCTGCGGCAGGGCGAGTACGACGTCCTGGTCGGCATCAACCTGCTGCGCGAGGGGCTGGACCTGCCGGAGGTGTCGCTGGTGGCGATCCTCGACGCCGACAAGGAGGGGTTCCTGCGGTCGTCGAAGTCGCTCATCCAGACGATCGGGCGCGCGGCCCGCAACGTGTCCGGTCAGGTGCACATGTACGCCGACCGGATCACGCCGTCGATGGCCGAGGCCATCGAGGAGACCAACCGCCGGCGCGAGAAGCAGGTCGCCTACAACACCGAGCGCGGTGTCGACCCCCAGCCGCTGCGCAAGAAGATCGCGGACATCACCGACCTCATCGCCCGCGAGGACGCCGACACCGCCGAGCTCCTCGCCGCCGCCCAGGGCGGCAGCGGCCGCTCGCAGTCCCGGGGCAAGGCGCCGACGCCCGCGAAGGGGGCCACCAGGGGCAGCAAGGGCAAGAACGTCGGCCGCGAGGTCGGCCCGGCCCCCCGCGAGAGCCTGCCGCAGGCCGACCTGGCCCAGCTCATCCAGGAGCTGACCGACCAGATGCACTCCGCCGCGGCCGAGCTGCAGTTCGAGCTCGCCGCCCGGTTGCGCGACGAGGTGGGGGACCTGAAGAAGGAGCTGCGGGGGATGCGCGCGGCTCAGGGGGCCTAGGCGCGGGACGCTCGCGCGGGCGGCTCAGGCTCCCTGCGGTGCGCTCCCCAGCCCGGGGACGGGGGAGACGCTGCCGGTGCGGCGCAGGTGCTCGAACAGCGTGGTGCTGATCTCGCGCAACTGCTGGAGCTGGGTGGGGGACAGCTGGTCGAACAGCGTGCTGCGCACCGTCTCGACGTGCCCGGGGGCCGCGGCGCGCAGGGCCTGCATCCCCTCCTCGGTGAGGACGGCGATGAACCCCCGCCCGTCGGTGGGGCAGGAGCGGCGCTGCACCCAGCCGCGCTCCTCCATGCGCGCCACGGCGTGCGAGACGCGGCTGCGGGAGGCGAGGGAGGACTCGGCGAGCTCGCTCATCCGCAGCGAGCGCTCGGGCGCCTCGGACAGCCGCACGAGCATCTCGTAGTAGGTCAGGACGATGCCCGAGTCGTGCTGCAGCTGGCGGTCGAAGCGGTCCAGCAGCAGCTGGGTCGTCGACAGGAAGACGCGCCAGGTGACCTGCTCGTCGTCGTCGAGCCAGCGGGTCCCGTCCGGGGTCGCCCTCGGGGGTGTCCCCGGGGGTGCGGGTGCGGTGGCCCCCTCGGTGCTCTCGTCGTCGGCGTGCTGCAGGAGTGTCCCGGGTCGTGCCATGCGCCGAGCGTAAGCAGAACGCTCAACTACCTGCGTCCCCCGAACGGTGGACCTGGGTCCCGCCGAGCCACCGGCACGTCCGCTGACCTGCGCGATCGCGGCCGGGCGCCGACCGCCCGGCCCCTCCCGGGCCCCGGTCGAACAGCGGTCGAACAACCGCGCGGGCGCTCGTGTCGGAGGGGGCGCCTAGGGTTGGGCCCGTGGCTTCTCGGACCCCTTCCCCGCGCACCGGCACGTCCTCCCGCACCACCGCCCGCAAGCCGTCGGCCGCGTCCGCGTCCCCGCGCCCGGTCGCGAGCGCGCGGGTCCCCGGCGACCGCCTCGTCGTGCGCGGGGCGCGCGAGCACAACCTCAAGGACGTGTCCGTCGACCTGCCGCGCGACAGCCTCGTCGTCTTCACCGGCCTGTCCGGGTCGGGCAAGAGCTCGCTGGCCTTCGACACGATCTTCGCCGAGGGCCAGCGCCGGTACGTGGAGTCGCTGTCGGCCTACGCCCGGCAGTTCCTGGGGCAGATGGACAAGCCCGACGTCGACTTCATCGAGGGCCTGTCCCCGGCCGTCTCCATCGACCAGAAGTCGACCTCGCGCAACCCCCGCTCGACGGTGGGGACGATCACCGAGGTCTACGACTACCTGCGCCTGCTGTTCGCCCGCGCCGGGCAGCCGCACTGCCCCGTCTGCGACGAGCCGGTCGGGCGGCAGACGCCGCAGCAGATCGTCGACCAGCTGCTGGAGATGCCCGACGGCACTCGCTTCCAGGTCCTGGCCCCCGTCGTGCGCGAGCGCAAGGGGGAGTACGCCGAGCTGTTCCGCGAGCTGCAGGCCAAGGGCTTCGCCCGCGCGCGGGTCGACGGGGACGTCGTCCCGCTGGACAACCCGCCGACGCTGCAGAAGCGCCTCAAGCACACCATCGAGGTCGTGGTCGACCGCCTCGTCGTCAAGGACGGCGTCAAGCGGCGCCTCACCGACTCGGTCGAGACCGCGCTGGTGCTGTCGTCGGGGCTGCTGGTCGCCGACCTCGTCGACGTCGAGGGCCCCGAGGGGGAACGCCGCTTCTCCGAGAAGATGGCCTGCCCCAACGAGCACCCCCTCGAGCTCGACGAGATCGAGCCCCGCTCGTTCTCCTTCAACTCCCCCTTCGGGGCCTGCCCGGAGTGCACCGGCATCGGCACCCAGCTCGAGGTGGACCCCGAGCTCGTCGTCCCCGACGAGGACCTGTCCCTGAAGGAGGGCGCCATCGCGCCCTGGGCGTCCGGGTCGGCCGACTACTTCGAACGGCTCGTCACCGCCCTGGCCGACGACCTGTCGTTCTCCGTGGAGACGCCGTGGCGGGCCCTGCCCAAGCGGGCCAAGGACGCCCTGCTGTACGGCAAGGACCACCAGGTCCACGTCCGCTACAAGAACCGGTGGGGCCGGGAGCGCTCCTACTCCACCGGGTTCGAGGGGGTCGTCGAGTTCGTCAAGCGCCGGCACGCCGAGACCGAGTCCGACTCCTCCAAGGAGCGGTACGAGGGCTACATGCGCGAGACCCCGTGCCCGGCGTGCCGCGGCGACCGGCTGAAGCCGACCTCGCTGGCGGTGAAGCTGGCCGGCCTGTCGATCTCGCAGATCTGCGCCATGCCGATCGACGAGTGCTCGCGGTTCCTGGACACCATGCAGCTCGCGCCGCGCGAGAAGAAGATCGCCGGGCAGGTGCTCAAGGAGATCCAGGCCCGGCTGGGGTTCCTGCTCGACGTCGGCCTCGACTACCTGTCGCTGGCCCGGCCCTCGGGCACCCTGTCCGGCGGGGAGGCCCAGCGCATCCGGCTGGCGACCCAGATCGGCTCCGGCCTCGTGGGGGTGCTCTACGTCCTGGACGAGCCGTCGATCGGGTTGCACCAGCGCGACAACCGCCGCCTCATCGACACCCTCACCCGGCTGCGCGACCTGGGGAACACCCTCATCGTCGTCGAGCACGACGAGGACACCGTCCGCGTCGCGGACTGGATCGTCGACTTCGGCCCCGGGGCCGGTGAGCGCGGCGGCGAGGTCGTGCACTCCGGGGACCTGGAGGGGTTGCTGGCCAACCCGAAGTCGCTCACGGGGCAGTACCTGTCCGGGGCCCGGGCCATCGAGGTCCCGGCGCAGCGCCGGCCCTCCGACGGTCGCGCGCTCGTCGTCACCGGCGCCCGCGAGCACAACCTCAAGGACGTCACCGTCGAGTTCCCCCTCGGGCAGCTCGTCGCGGTGACGGGAGTGTCGGGCTCGGGCAAGTCCACCCTGGTCAACGACATCCTCTACACCGTCCTGGCGAACCGGCTGAACGGCGCCCGCCGGGTCCCGGGCCGGCACAAGTCCGTGCAGGGGCTGGAGCACCTCGACAAGGTCGTGCACGTCGACCAGAGCCCCATCGGCCGCACCCCGCGGTCCAACCCGGCCACCTACACCGGCGTCTTCGACCACATCCGCAAGCTCTTCGCCTCCGCCCCGGAGTCGAAGCTGCGCGGCTACCAGCCGGGCCGGTTCTCCTTCAACATCAAGGGCGGTCGCTGCGAGGCGTGCGCGGGCGACGGCACGCTGAAGATCGAGATGAACTTCCTGCCCGACGTGTACGTGCCGTGCGAGGTCTGCCACGGGGCCCGGTACAACCGGGAGACCCTCGAGGTGCACTTCAAGGGCAAGACCATCGCCGAGGTCCTCGACATGCCCATCGAGGAGGCCGCGGAGTTCTTCGCGGCCGTCCCGGCCATCGCGCGGTACATGACGACGCTGACCGAGGTCGGCCTGGGGTACGTCCGGCTGGGCCAGCCGGCGACGACGCTGTCCGGCGGGGAGGCGCAGCGCGTTAAGCTCGCCTCCGAGCTGCAGCGCCGCTCCAACGGCCGCACGATCTACGTCCTGGACGAGCCGACGACGGGTCTGCACTTCGAGGACATCCGCAAGCTGCTCGGCGTGGTGCAGGGCCTGGTCGACAAGGGCAACAGCGTCCTGGTCATCGAGCACAACCTCGACGTCATCAAGTCCGCCGACTGGCTGGTGGACATGGGCCCCGAGGGCGGCAACGGCGGCGGGACGGTCATCTGCACGGGCACGCCCGAGGAGGTCGCCGCGAACCCCGACAGCTACACGGGGCAGTTCCTCGCGCAGGTCCTGCCGGCCGCCGCCACGGCCACCGCGGGCACGCGCCGCCGGCGGGCTCGCGCCAGCTGACGACGCAGGGGCGGTCGGGGCTGCTCACGGTCCCGATCGCCTACTGCCCGTGAGTTTTCGGCCGTCCGATCTTTGACCCTCGGTGATCTACCGAAACCCTTCGTGTTTGTTCGGGGCAACCGAGGAAACCCCCTCCGGCGGCCCCCCGGGACCTGCAACACTCGGCGCCGATCACGGCCGGCCGACCGGGGGGTCCCGGCTGCAGCGACGAGGGGGGACGGATGAGCCAGACCACCACCGACAGCACGCGCACCACCGACGAGGGCCACGCCCAGGGGGCCGTGCCGCGCCCCCGCAGCGCCGGTGCCGCCCCCGCGCTGGAGGCGGCCCGGCGCGGCGTGCGCTGGCTGCAGCGCTCCGGCATCCAGAGCGCCGGCGGCGGCTACCACTCCTGGTTCGACCGCACCGCGCAGGTCTACCCCTTCGAGTACTCCGAGGTGACCGGCTACCAGGTCACCCTCGGCGCCTGGCTCGCCGCCCGCGCGGACCTCGCCCCGCGCGAGGTCGCCCTCGGCGACGCCGAGCGGGCCGTCCAGTGGCTCGCCACGGCCGTCCAGCCCGTTCCCGGCGCCTTCCGCTGCCTGGAGGCCTCCGCCGCGGTCGGCCGCTTCGCCGGCAAGGCCGACCGGCTCTACACGTTCGACGCGGGGATCATCCTGCAGGGCCTGGTCGCCCACCACGTCGCCCGCGCGGCCGAGGGCGGCAGCGCCCTGGCCCTGCGCACCGCCGTCGACACCGGCGAGTGGCTGCTGCGGCACGTCGACGCCGACGGCGTCGTCCAGCCCTGGCCCGCGACCCCCGAGGCGGGGGCCTGGCAGGACGCCCCCGCCGACTGGTCCACCCGACCCGGCGTCCACCACGCCAAGATCGGGATCGGCCTGGCCGCCCTGGGGGAGGTGACCGGCGACGAGCGCTTCACCCGCGCCGCCGTCGCCGTCTGCGAGGACGCGCTGCACCACCAGACCGAGTCGGGCCGCTTCGTCACCAACCCGGTGGCCGGAACCACCAACCTCCACCCGCACTGCTACGCGGCTGAGGCGCTGTGGGCCGTGGGGACCGCCACCGGTCGCGAGGACCTCCTCGCCGCCTCCGAGCGCGCCACCCTGTGGGCCCTGGCCACCACCGACCGCGAAGGGCTGCCCCCGCGCCGGGCCGGGGCCGACGAGGCCGGGCGGACGGGCGTCGTGCGCCACCCCCGCGTCGACGCCGTCGCCCAGGTCCTGCGGCTCGCGGCCCTGCACTCGGTCCACGGCACCCGCGCCGCCCAGCGACTGACCGCCACCCTGCTGGGCCGTCAGGTCCACGCCCCCGACGAACCCCGCGCCCACGGCGGCTTCGCCTTCGGCGCCGGCACCGACGGCACCCCGCTGCCGCACGCCAACGTCTGGGTCACCGCCTTCGCCGTCCAGGCCCTCGTCCTGGCCGCCGGTGAGCGCCGCGGCACCGCGGTCCTCGACTGGCGCCACCTCGTCTAAGCCGGGGGACGCGAAGCACGTGGCTCGGATCCTGCTCCTCATGACCCGACCGCTGGCCGGCGCCGGCGGCCGGGGACTGGTCCTGCGGACCATCGTCGACTCCCTCGCCGGGGCCGGTCACGACGTGGTCTGCGCCGTCGTCGGCGGCCCCGACGACGTCGTCCCCGTCGACCGCTCGGTCGCCACCCACCGGCTGCCCGACGTCCGCTGGTGGGAGGTCGCCGGTCCCGCCGCCGCCCGCCGCGGCCTGCGGTCCTTCAACGAGCGGCTCTACTACTCGCCCCGCGTCCAGCGGGCCGTGCAGCGCATCGTCGCCGCCGAGCGCATCGACGCCGTGGTCGCCGACGGCGTGCGGCTGGCCCCCTACGCCGAGGACTCCGGCCGGCCCTGGTTCGTCGACCTCGACGACCTGCTGTCCGACCGCTACGACCTGTGGCGCTCGCGGTCGATGGACCTGCACCAGCTGCTCGGGCACCGGCGGCCCGCCTCGCCGGTGGCGTCCGCGCTGCTGCGGCGGGTGCCGGTCGGGCGCGTCCTGGCCCGGGAGGCCGCTCGTCTGCGGGCCCGGGAGGACGAGCTGGCTCGCACCGCCCACGGGACGTCGCTGGTCTCCCCGACGGAGGCGGCCCGGCTCGCCGAGCGCGCCGGCGTCGACGTGCAGGCCCTGCCCATGGCCGTCACCGCCCAGGTGCAGCGGCAGTGGGCCGGAGGTGCCGCGCTGGACCGGCGGCTGGCCTTCCCCGGGTCGCTGACGGCCTTCGCCAACGAGGAGGCGGTCCGCTGGTGGATCGAGGAGCTCGAACCGGCGCTGCGCGCCAACGGGCTCGACGGGTGGCAGCTGCACGTCTTCGGCGAGGTGCCGGAGTCGGTGCGGCCGCGGGTCACGGCCCCCTCGGTGGTGCTGCGCGGCGCGTTCGACCGTGAACGCCTGCACACCGAGCTCGTCCAGCACTCCTTCCTGCTGGCGCCCCAGCGCGAGGCGCTGGGGCTGACGGTGAAGGTCGTCGAAGCCGCCGTGCTGGGCCTGGTCCCGATCACCACGCCGCAGGGCGCCTCGGGCATGGGGGTCTCGCACGGGGACCAGGTGCTGCTGTTCCGCGACGGCGAGGGCCTGGCCCGGGCGCTCGCGACGCTGGAGCGGTGGGCCGCCGAGGGCGGGGCGCAGACCGCGCAGCTGGCCGGGCGGGCGCACACCTGGGCCCGGCGCGGCTTCGCCGCCGAGGTCCTGACCCGCCGCTGGGCGGCCGTGGTCGAGCAGCTGGTCGGGGCGCCGCCCGACCGGCGCGGACCGAGCGGGGCCGGTGGTCCCGCTGGTCCCGGTGACCCGGACGACGTCGTGAACGAAGGGAGCCGCCGGTGAGCACGGTGAGCGTGGAGCAGGTCGAGGAACACCGCGGCGCCGGTGAGCCGGTCGTCGTCGTCGGCGCCGGACCCGCCGGGCTGGCCGCCGCCGAGCACCTGCTGGACGCGGGGGAGCAGGTCGTCGTGGTCGACGGCGCACCGGGCGTCGGCGGGCTGAGCCGCTCCGTGGAGCTGTGGGGGCACCGGTTCGACCTCGGGCCGCACAGCTTCCTGTCGAGCTCGCACCCGGAGTCGGTCCGCCGCTGGCTGGACCTGGCCGGCGCCGCGGGGGGAGTGGAGCGCACCGAGGCGGTGCGCGCGGCCGTCTGGCGCGGCCGTGTCGTCGGGTTCCCGCCCCGCCCCGCGGACGTGCTGCGGACCGCGGGGGCGGGTACCACCGCCCGGCTGGCCGCCGGGAAGGTCGCCGCCCGGCTGCCCCGTCCCCGCTCCGCGGCGGACTCGGCCCACGCCGCGCTCGTGGCGCGCCACGGCGCCGCGCTCGTCGAGGAGCTGTTCGTCCCCTACTGCCGCAAGTACCTCGGGGTCCACCCCCGGGAGCTGTCCCCGGCGTTCGCCGACAAGCTGCAGGGCACCCGGCGCGGCTGGGACGGCCCCGTCGAGCTGCTGACCCCCAGCGGCGGCACGGGGGCGGTCTGGGAGGAGCTGGCCCGCCGGCTCGTGGCGCGCGGGGCCCGCCTGCTGCTGCGGACCGCGGTCGTGGGGCTGACCGCCGAGGACGGCCGCATCACGGCCGTGCGGCTGCGCGACGCCTCGGGGGAGTCGGCGCTGCCGGTGCGGGCGGTGGTCTCCAGCGCACCGGCGCCGGTGCTGCTGCGGTGGCTGCCCGGGACCAGCGCGCCCACCGGCCCGGTGCTGGGCTCGCGCGACACCTACCTCGTGCACCTGCTGCTGGACGGGGCGCCCGGGACCGGCGCGGTCGGCCAGGACAGCCACTACGTCACGGCCTACGACGAGTCGGTGCGGGTGGGACGCCTGTCCAACACCCGGGCGTGGCGGCCCGCGGCGTTCCGCGACGAACCCCGCACCGTCCTGTGCGCGGAGTTCTGGAGCTCCGGCGACGACGACCTGTCCGCCCGCTCCGACCACGAGCTGGCCTCGCTGGCCATCGCCGAGCTGCCCCGGTTCGGCGTCGACCCGCGGGTGCGGGTGGTCGACCACGACGTGCTCCGGCTGCCCCGCAGCGTCCCGGTGCTGACGCGCGGGGTCGAGCAGGCCCGGGACGCGGTGGACGCCCAGCTCGACCGGTTCACCAACCTCGCCCGGGTGGGGCGGCACGGCCGGCACGACTGGGACGGTCAGGAGGACTCCCTGCTGACCGGGCGGTCCATCGGCGCGCACGTCCTCGCCGCGCAGGGCTGACCACCTCCCTGGGGGCGGGGGGGGGGGGGGGGGGGGGGGGGGGGGGGGCGGGGGGGGCGGGGCGGGGGGGGGGGGGGGGGGGTGGGGGGGCTCACGCCGGAGCCACGCGAC
>NZ_JBJLSK010000051.1:0-19524 GCF_050871965.1 Kineococcus lubricus | reverse complement strand
GCGGCGCCGGCGGGGCCCCCCCTGCGCCGCCACCACCCGCGGCGCGGCCCGGCCCCCGCCGACCCCCGGCGGCGCCCGCCCCCCCCCCGACGGGCTGTGCCGCAGCCGCTCCGGGGACTACCGTGGTGCGATGCCGTTCATCGCCGTGGTCGTCCTCGCCATCGCCGCCGGGGCCGCCGTCGTCTACTGGCGCACCAGCCCCCGCCACCGCCTGGCCGCCGTCGAGCGCGCCGGCCACGGGGACCGCGCGCGCCGGGCCCGCGAAGCCGAACGCGGCCGGCTCGACGTGTGAGCCACCTCACCCCGCCCGCCGGTGGCGGGGTGAACCTTTCCCCGGACTGCTCCGTTGGAGACGGGGAGATCGCCACCCTGACCCCGTCAGGCCCCGCCGTGGCGGCACCACCACGACGGGAAGGACCCCAGCACGTGAGCGACACCCCGGACCCCGCCGACCCCGGCGCGGGAGCCCGCGCCGACCGCGCGGCCCGCGTGGCGGCCATGAAGGCCGCCGAGCGGTCCCGCGCCCGCCGCCGGCGCGCCCTGGTCGTGGCGATCCCCACCGTCGCGGTGCTCGCCGTCGCCGGGGCCGTCACCGCCGTCTTCCTCAACCGGCCCGAGCCGCCGTCGCTGGACGCGGTGCGGACCTTCGACTACACCGGCGGGGACCACACCAGCGATCCGGTGACGTACGAGCAGAACCCGCCCGTGGGCGGACCGCACAACCCCACCTGGCTGAACTGCGGCGTCTACGACGCACCCGTGCCGAACGAGAACGCCGTCCACTCCCTGGAGCACGGCGCCGTCTGGATCACCTACCGGCCCGACCTGCCGGCCGACCAGGTGGACGAGCTGCGGTCCGCCGTGGCCGGGCAGACGTACACCGTCCTGTCGCCCTACGAGGGGCTGCCCTCGCCCGTCGTGCTATCGGCGTGGAACAACCAGCTGGCGGTCGAGGACGCCGACGACCCGCGCATCGAGGCCTTCCTCGCGAAGTTCGTCCAGGGCGCCCAGACGCCCGAGCCGGGGGCGCTGTGCTCCAACGGCACCGGGACGCCCACCGGCTGATGCGGGCGCTCTCCTCCCGGCAGGTGCTGCTCGCCGTCGTGGCGCTGCTGGTGGCGCTCGTGCTCGGCGTGCTCGTCGGCCGCGCGCTGCCCACGGCGCCGGGCGCGAACTCCGTCGACGTCGGGTTCTCCCGGGACATGACCACCCACCACTCCCAGGCCGTGGCGATGGCCTACACGGCGATCCAGGTCGCCCCCTCCCCGGAGATCCGCCAGCTCGCCGTGGACATCGCCTCCACGCAGGGCAACCAGATGGGCCGCATGCAGCAGCTGCTGCTGTCCTGGGACCAGCCGCTGTCGTCGGCGGGGACGCCCGTCATGGCGTGGATGGCCGGCACGTCCCTGCACGCCCGGCACGAGGCCGAGCAGGCGCAGGGACGGATCATGCCGGGCATGGCGACGGCGGCGGAGATGGCGCGGCTGGGCGCCGAGACCGGTGAGGTCTTCGAGGTCGACTTCCTGCAGCTCATGCTGCGCCACCACGCCGGGGGGATCGAGATGGCGCAGCACGGGGCCGACCACGCCACCACCGGCGAGGTGCGGGACCTGGCCGCGGCCATCGTGACGTCCCAGCGGGCGGAGACGCAGCTGCTGACCGACTACCTCACCGCCCGCGGCGCCCAGCCCCTGGCGGCGTCGTGAGGCTCGTGGTCGGCGCCGCGATCGTCGACGACCTGCGGGCCCCGACGCGGCTGCTGGCCGCCCGCCGCAGCGCCCCGCCCGCCCTGGCGGGGAAGTGGGAGCTGCCCGGCGGGAAGGTCGAACCGGGGGAGACCCCCACCGACGCCCTGCACCGCGAGCTGCGCGAGGAGCTCGGCGTCGGCGCCCGGCTGGGGGCCGAGGTGGAGCACCCCGACGGCGCCTGGCCGCTGACGCCGGAGCTGGCGATGCGGGTGTGGTGGGCCGTGGTCGACGGGCCGCCGCAGCCGCTGCAGGACCACGACGAGCTGCGCTGGCTGCCGCGCGGGCGGTGGCTGTCGGTGGACTGGCTGCCCGGCGACGTGCCGCTCGTCGAGGTGATGGAGGCGTCCTGAGGTCGCCCGTGGTCCGGGGGAGTGTCAGCGGTGGTCGGGCACCGGGCTGTCCCAGTCGCGGTCGGCCGCCGTGGCGCCCGGGTCGCGGCGGTCGCCGTGACGGCGCTTCTGCGACGTGATCCCCGGGTCGCGCACCAGGTCCTTCACGAGCGCCACGGCCATCAGCGCCATGATCACCAGGAACGGCGCGGCCGCGATGATGGTGATGTCCTGCAGCGCTTCCAGGCCGCCGGCGAAGAACAGCACGATGGCGACCAGGCCCATGAGGGCCCCCCACAGGGCGGTCAGCCACTTCTGCGGCTCGTCGACGCCGTAGGAGCTGAGCGAGCCCATGACGATGCTCGACGCGTCGGCGCCGGAGACGAAGAAGATCGCCACCAGGACCACCACGAGGATCGAGGTGAACCCCGACCACGGGAACTGGTCCAGGAACGTGAACATCTGCGACTCCTGGTCGGCGATGCCCGCGATGTCCGCGCCGCCGGTGCCCTCCACGAACCTGCGCTGCAGGTCGATCGCGGCGCCGCCCAGGACGGAGAACCACACGAGGCTGACGGTGGTCGGGACGAGCATGACGCCCACGACGAACTCGCGGATCGTGCGGCCCCGGGAGATCTTGGCCAGGAAGGCGCCGACGAACGGCGTCCACGACACCCACCACGCCCAGTAGAACAGCGTCCAGGCGCTCAGCCAGTCGGTGCCGCCGAAAGCGCCGGTCCGGGTCGCCATCTGCGGCAGGGCGGCCAGGTAGTTGCCCGCCGAGGCGGGGACCAGGTTCAGGATGAAGACCGTCGGCCCGACGACGAACAGGAAGAACAGCAGCGCCAGTGCGAGCACCATGTTGGTGTTCGACAGCCACTTGATGCCGCGCTCGATGCCGCTGATCGCCGAGACGACGAAGCAGACGGTGAGCACGGCGATGATGATCACCTTGACCGTCGTCGAGTTCGCGACGCCGAAGACCTCGGTGAGCCCGCCGTTCATCTGCGCGGCGCCCAGGCCCAGGCTGACGGCGGACCCGAAGAGGGTCGCGAAGATCGCGAAGACGTCGATGACGCGGGCCGCGCCCCGGCCGCGACGGCCGTGCAGCAGCGGGGCGAACGCGGCGGAGAAGCCGCCCGCACGCTCCTTGCGGTAGCTGGAGTAGGCCAGCGCCAGGCCCACCACGGCGTAGATCGCCCACGGGTGCAGGCCCCAGTGGAACAGCGAGTAGTTCATGGCCTCGCGGGCCGCGGCCTGCGAGGCGGGCTCGGCGTCGTTCTGCGGGACGGTCATGAGGTGGGTGACCGGTTCGGTCACGCCGTAGAACATCAGGCCGATGCCCATGCCGGCGGAGAACATCATCGCGATCCACGACGCCCGGGAGTGCTCGGGGCGATCCTCGTCGCGACCGAGGCGGATGCGGCCGAAGCGGCTGAAGGCCAGGACGAGGGCGAGGACCACGAAGCCGGTCGCGCCGAGCACGAAGGCCCAGCCGAAGTCCCCGACGACGACCTCGAGGACGGCGTCCGCGCCGGCCTTCAGCTGGGTGGGCCACACGGCCCCCGCGAGGAGGAACAGGACCACGACGCCCGCGGCGACCGCGAAGGTCCGCTTGTCGACCGGCGGCCGGGCCGAGGGCGGCGGCGGGAGGGGCGTCGAGGGAGTTGAGGGGGTGTCGGGTTGGTGCTCAGGCGGTGCGGACATGCAGCCGAGGGTGGCACGAAAGGACTAGTCCCGGCCAACCGAGGATGGTCAGATCGGGCCATCGCACGGACGTCGTCGCAGGTCAGAGCGGTGCTTCCGCCCTCAAGCACCGTCGGCCCGACAGCGCGGCCGCGAGCGCGGATAGACTGTGGTGTCAACCCTCCTGGCCCGGCCCCGTCCCCCGTGCGCGCGCTGGCCCGGACACGTCGAGTCTTCGAAGAGCGGATCGAGAAACCTGATGCCCTTGAGCACCCGCGCCGACCTGCGCAACGTCGCGATCGTCGCCCACGTCGACCACGGCAAGACCACCCTCGTCGACGCGATGCTCTGGCAGTCCGGCGCCTTCCGGGCCAACGCCGACGTCAACGAGCGCGTCATGGACTCCGGTGACCTCGAGCGCGAGAAGGGGATCACCATCCTCGCGAAGAACACCTCGGTCCGGTACTCCGGCCCCGGTGCTCCCGAGGGCGGCATGACCATCAACATCATCGACACCCCCGGCCACGCCGACTTCGGCGGTGAGGTCGAGCGCGGCCTGTCCATGGTCGACGGCGTCGTCCTGCTCGTCGACGCCTCCGAGGGCCCGCTGCCGCAGACCCGCTTCGTGCTGCGCAAGGCGCTCGCGGCCGGCATGCCCGTCGTCATCCTCGTCAACAAGGTCGACCGCCCCGACGCGCGCATCGCCGCCGTCGTGGAGGAGACCTACGACCTGCTGCTGGACCTCGCCGCCGACGTCGAGGGCATCGACGCCGACAAGCTGCTCGAGGTCCCGGTCGTCTACGCCTCGGCCAAGAACGGCCGCGCGTCGCTGAACCAGCCCGCCGACGGGGGCCTGCCGGACTCCGAGGACCTGGTCCCGCTGTTCCAGACGATCCTGGACACGATCCCGGCCCCCACCTACGACCCCGAGACCCCGCTGCAGGCGCACGTCACCAACCTCGACGCCTCGCCGTTCCTGGGTCGCCTGGCGCTGCTGCGCGTCTTCTCCGGCGAGCTGGTCAAGGGTCAGCAGGTCGCGTGGTGCAAGCACGACGGCACCATCCAGCGCGTCAAGATCACCGAGCTGCTCGTCACCGAGGCCGTCACCCGCGTGCCCGGCGAGAAGGCCGGCCCCGGCGACATCGTCGCGGTCGCCGGCATCGAGGACATCACCATCGGCGAGACCCTCGCCGACCCCGAGGACCCGCGCCCGCTGCCGCTCATCACGGTCGACGAGCCCGCCATCTCGATGGTCATCGGGACGAACACCTCCCCGATGGCCGGCCGCGTCAAGGGCTCCAAGGTCACCGCCCGCCTGGTGAAGGACCGCCTGGAGTCCGAGCTGGTCGGCAACGTCTCGCTGCGCGTGCTCCCGACCGACCGCCCCGACGCGTGGGAGGTGCAGGGCCGCGGTGAGCTGGCGCTGGCCATCCTCGTCGAGCAGATGCGCCGCGAGGGCTACGAGCTGACCGTCGGCAAGCCGCAGGTCGTCACCCGCAAGGACGAGAACGGCAAGCTCCTCGAGCCCTTCGAGAGCCTGACCATCGACTCCCCCGAGGAGTACCTGGGCGCGATCACCCAGCTGCTCGCCGCCCGCAAGGGCCGCATGGAGACGATGACGAACCACGGCACCGGCTGGGTGCGCATGGAGTTCTACGTCCCCTCGCGCGGGCTCATCGGCTTCCGCACCGAGTTCCTCACCGAGACCCGCGGCACCGGCATCGCGCACGCGATCTTCAACCAGTACGACCACTGGGCCGGGGAGATCCGCACCCGCGCCTCCGGCTCCCTCGTCGCCGACCGCTCCGGTGTCGCCACCGGCTTCGCGATCGCGAACATCCAGGAGCGCGGTTCGCTGTTCATCGAGCCGACCACCGAGGTGTACGAGGGCATGATCGTCGGGGAGAACTCCCGCGCCGACGACATGGACGTCAACATCACCAAGGAGAAGAAGCTCACCAACATGCGCTCCTCCACCGGCGACGAGCTGGAGCGCCTGGTGCCGGCGCGCAAGCTGTCGCTGGAGCAGGCCCTGGAGTTCTGCCGCGAGGACGAGTGCGTCGAGGTGACGCCCGAGGCGGTCCGCATCCGCAAGGTGGAGCTGGACCAGACCCAGCGCGCCCGCGCGGCCTCGAAGGCCAAGAAGGGCTGATCCACCCGCCGGGGACGACCCCGGTGCACGACCCGGGGAGCGCCCCCGCCGACGTCCCGCGGGACGGGGCGGGGGTGCTCCCCTCGTCGTGGGGGGCTTGGATGGGGCCATGACGACGCAGCCCCCTCCCCAGCCCGACGACCCCGCGGCGGCCGTGGCGGGGCGCGACCCGCTGGAGGTCGCGGCCGACGCGGTGGAGGACGCCCTGGGGGAGCTGGAACCGGCCGCCGCGGCGGCCATGGACCACCTGGACCAGCCGCGGCGCGTGCTGTTCGTGCACGCCCACCCCGACGACGAGACGATCGGGACGGGCGCGACGATGGCCCGCTACGCCGAGGCCGGCGCCACCGTCGTGCTGCTCACCCTGACCCGCGGGGAGCTGGGGGAGGTCATCCCGGCCGAGCTCGCGCACCTGGACCCCGACGCGCTGGCCGAGCACCGGGTGGGGGAGCTGGCGACGGCGATGGAGGCCCTGGGCGTGGCCGACCACCGGTTCCTCACCCGCCCGGACGGGACGGCCTACCGGGACTCGGGGATGGTGTGGCTGGAGCCGGGGCGGGCGGCCGTCGGTGACGACGTGGACCCGCGGGCGCTGGCCGCCGCCGATCCCGAGGAGGTGGCCGCGCAGGTCGCCTCGGTGGTGCGCGAGGTCCGGCCCCAGGTGGTCGTCACCTACGAGCCCGGCGGCGGGTACGGCCACCCCGACCACGTGCGGGCGCACGAGGCGACGATGCGCGCGCTGGTCCTGGCCGCCGGCGACCACCACGACGGGACCGTCCCGTGGCAGGTCGCGAAGGTCTACGAGATCGTCGAGCCGGAGTCGGCCGTGCGCTCGGCCCTGCGGGCGATCGCCGACTCCGGGGCCCCCGGCGCCGCGGATCCCGACGGCTCCCTGCCCAGCGTCGTCGTGCCCGACGAGCAGGTCACCACGGCCGTCGACGGCACCGGGCAGCTGCCCGCGAAGATCGCCGCGCTGCGGGCGCACGCCACCCAGATCACCCTGGACCTCGATGCCCAGGTCCCCGTCCTGCGGCTGTCCAACGGTGTGCCGCAACCGGTCTGGCCGGTCGAGCGGTTCCGCCTCGTGCACGGGGTCGTCGCGGGCCCGCGCGACGACGACGGTCACGAGACCGACCTGTTCGCGGGCGTGGCCCCCGCCGACTGAGGGAGCGTGGTCACCCCGGCACGCTCCGTTGCGCCGGGCGGGTGAACGCGATCGTCCGAACGCGTCACCGTGGGTGGCCGGGCGTGACCGGGCGGGGTTGGCTGGAGCCACGTCCGGAACCCGCCGGGCGCGACCCGGAAGGAGCGGCCGTGGCCCACGCCCAGCGCGCCCCCCAGAGCCGGCCGAGCGCGAGCGCCCGCCCCGGCGCCCGCACCGGCCGGGACAGCGCCGACGTCGGACGGCTGCGCGAGCGCAACCGCCGCCGCCGCACCCGGGCCCTGCTGCTGGTCGTCCTGGCCGTCGTGCTCGCCGTCGACGTCCGGCTCGCCCTCGGCGGCTCGCTCGTCCCGTCGCTGCCCGCGGTCGACCCGATCTACGTCATGGTCGGGATCTTCTTCGCCGTGATGATCGCGCTGCTGCTCGGGCAGAGCCTGGTCTCCGGCCGCTCCCCGCACGTCCTGTTCCGCCCCGAGCAGATCGACGTCTCCCTCGACGACGTCAAGGGCCTGGACCCGGTCAAGGAGGACGTCGAGCGCAGCCTCGACCTGTTCCTGGCCGCCCGCACCTTCCGCAGCCGCATGGGCGGCCGGCCGCGCCGCGGCCTGCTCTTCGAGGGCCCGCCCGGCACCGGCAAGACGCACATGGCCAAGGCGATGGCCCGCGAGGCCGGGGTCCCCTTCCTGTTCGTCTCCGCGACCAGCTTCCAGTCCATGTGGTACGGCGCCACCGCCCGCCGCCTGCGCTCCTACTTCCGGGCGCTGCGCAAGGCCGCCCGCCGCGAGGGCGGGGCCATCGGGTTCATCGAGGAGATCGACGCCATCGCCGGGGCCCGCGGCGGCATGAGCGCCATGACGGCCGTCCCGGTGAGCCAGGTCGTCGGCTGCGGGGGCCTGACGAACCTGCCGATGAGCCTGCCCACCGTGCCCACCGCCCCGCCCACCACGGGCTCGCCCGCCCTGCGGACCGAGCGCCTCGCCTCCAGCGAGGGCGCCAGCGGCGTCGTCAACGAGCTGCTCGTGCAGATGCAGTCCTTCGACGAGCCCACCGGCGGCGAACGGCTGCGCGGCTGGTTCGTCGACCTCCTCAACCGGTTCCTGCCCGCCGAGCGCCGGCTGCGCCGCCCGGCGAGCGAACCCGTCGAGGTCCTCGTCGTCGCCGCCACCAACCGCGCCGACGCCCTCGACCCGGCGCTGCTGCGACCGGGCCGCTTCGACCGCCGCATGAGCTTCGGGCTGCCCGACAAGCACGGCCGGCGCGACCTCGTGGACCACTTCCTGGCCCGCAAGGCCCACGAACCGGCCCTCGACGACGCCGAGCGCCGCGACGCCCTGGCCGGCATCACCAACGGCTACTCCCCGGTGATGATCGAGAACCTGCTCGACGAGGCGCTGGTCAACGCCGTCCGCCGCGACGCCGACGGCATGAGCTGGAAGGACGTCGAGCACGCCCGCCTGGTCACCGAGGTCGGCCTGGGCCAGCCCGTGGCCTACACCGACCACGAGGCGCGGCTCATCGCCACCCACGAGGCCGGGCACGCCGTCGTCGCCTGGCTCGTGGCCCCGCAGCGCCGCCTGGAGATCCTCACGATCGTCAAGCGCGCCGGCGCCCTGGGCCTGCTCGCCCACGGCGACGCCGAGGACGTCTACACCCGCTCGCGCACCGAGCTGGCCGGCATGATCAAGATCGCCTTCGGCGGGCAGGTGGCCGAGGAGCTGTTCTTCGGCGACGTGTCCACCGGCCCGGCCGGGGACCTGCAGTCCGCGACGTCGGTCGCGGCGCAGATGGTCGGCTCGGCCGGGATGGCCGGCACGCTCGTCTCCTTCGCCGCCGTCCAGCAGGGGGCGTTCGCCGACGGCAACCTCGTCAGCCGCGTCCTGGGCGACGCCGACGGCCGCCGCCTGGTGGAGAACCTGCTGAGCGAGCAGAAGGAGTCCGTCCGCGAGCTGCTCGGCCGCCACCGGCACCTCGTCGCCGCGCTGCGCGACGCGCTGCTGGAGCGCCACGAGCTCATCGGGCACGAGATCACCGACGTGCTCGAAGCCGCCCGCGACGCCGCGCAGGAGCCGCCGCGGGTCGTCGACCTGCGCGACGGCGCCCCCGCGGCCCGCAGGCCCTGAAGCTCGCCGCGGTCGTGGCGTCAGGAGGGGAGCCACGACCGCGGCGCAGGACCGTCCAGCCGACGGTGGGGGGCCCGTCCGCCGCGCCGGCTACCGCCGCTCGGGAGCCACCCGGTAGTGGTACGCGTGGTGCACCGTGAACCCGGAGCCCTCGTACAGCGCCCGCGCGGCCGTGTTGTCGCCCTGGACCTGCAGGTAGGTGGCGCCCGCGCCGCGGGCGCGCGCCCAGTCCGCCACCTCGGCCAGCACCCGGCGGCCCAGACCGCGCCGCCGGTGGGTCGGGGCGGTCTCCACGGCCGTGACCCCGGCCCACCCCGGCGACAGCGACCCGCGGGCCACGGCGACCGTCGTGCCGCCCTCGACGACCCGGACGAAGACCTGCTCGTCGGCCGAGACGAGGATCCGCCGGCCGGCCTCGGGCACGGTCGGCGCCCCCTGGTAGTGGTACCGCGCGAGCCACGCCTCGTCGGGGACGGGGGCCGTCTCGACGCGCAGGCCGGCCGGCAGCCCGACCTCGGCCCGGCCGGGCAGGTCGTCGGTGGCGGCGGTCAGCACGAGCGTCGGCGTCCGCACGGTCCACCCGCGGGCCGCGAGCGCGTCGGCGGGGTCGGTGCCCCCGCCCAGCCCGCCGGCCGGGTGCGGGACGGCGACCAGCGGCCGCAGCCCGCGAGCGGCGTAGAACTCCTCGACCGCCGCGATCGCCTCCGGCAGCGGCCGGCCCGGGTCCCCCACGGCCAGCGCCGAGTTGGCCCGGCCGGTGAACCCGGCGGCGGCGCGCAGCCGCCAGCCGCCCAGGTCCAGGCGCTCCAGCGGCCGCCAGTGCTCGGCCATCACGCGTTCGAGGTCCTCGGTGCCGATCGCGGTGTGCGGGGCGCCCCGGCGCACCGGCGGCGGGGGGACGGGCTTGGCCGCCAGCACGTCGGCGCGGGCCACGCGCACCTCCCCGCGGCGCGTCGCGATCCGCAGGGTCGTCGCGTCCGCGGCCACCAGGTCGCCGAGGGCGTCGGAGGCCGAACCGTCCGGCAGGCGGTGCCGCACGACGACGCGGGAGCCCACGGGGAGGTCGCGCACGGGGTGGGTGGGGGTGACGTCGGCCACGTGTGGTCCTCCAGCGGTGGTGCGCGTGTGCGGGGCCCGCGGGCCGTCGGCGATACTAGGCGGCACGTCCGGCCGCCCGTCCGCCGGAGGAGGAGGACATCCCGTGACCTACGTCATCGCGCAGCCCTGCGTGGACGTCAAGGACAAGGCCTGCATCGAGGAGTGCCCGGTCGACTGCATCTACGAGGGCAAGCGATCGCTGTACATCCACCCCGACGAGTGCGTCGACTGCGGTGCCTGCGAACCCGTGTGCCCCGTGGAGGCCATCTACTACGAGGACGACGTCCCCGAGCAGTGGTCGGCATTCACCGCGGCCAACGTCGTGTTCTTCGACACCATCGGCTCGCCCGGTGGGGCCGCCAAGATGGGGCGCATCGACGCCGACGCCGAGGTCGTCCAGGGGCTGCCGCCCCAGGGCGAGGACCACTGATGACCGCGCCGACCCGGCCGCAGCACGCACGTCGCCGGGTCGGCGCGGCGCTGCCGGACTTCCCGTGGGACTCCCTGGCGGCCGCCAAGGCCCGGGCCGCCGCGCACCCCGGCGGGATCGTCGACCTGTCGGTCGGCACGCCCGTCGACGCGACCCCGCAGGTGGTCGCCGACGCCCTGCGGTCCGCGGCGAACGCCCCGGGCTACCCGCAGACGCACGGGACCGCGCCGCTGCGCGAGGCCGTGACCGCCTGGTTCGCCCGCCGGCGCGGGGTGCCGCACCTGGACCCCGACGGCGTGCTGCCCACGGTCGGCTCGAAGGAGCTGGTCGCGTGGCTGCCGTTCCAGCTGGGTCTGGGGGAGGGCGACGTCGTCGCCCACCCCGCGGTGGCCTACCCCACCTACGACGTCGGGGCCCGGCTGGCCCGCGCGACGCCGCTGGCGGCGGACACCGTCGCCGAGCTGGACGCGGCGTGGGAGGCCGGGGCCCGGATCCGGCTGCTGTGGCTGAACTCCCCGTCGAACCCGACCGGCGCGGTGCGCACGGTGCAGGAGCTGGCGGCCCTGGTCGCCTGGGCCCGCGCCCACGACGTCGTCGTGGCCTCCGACGAGTGCTACGCCGAGCTGGGCTGGCTGCCCGAGCACGACACCACCGCGGGCGGGCTCGTCGCCTCGGTGCTCGACCCCCGCGTGTGTGGTGACGATCACACCGGGCTGCTGGTGGCGTACTCCACCTCGAAGCAGTCGAACCTGGCGGGGTACCGCGCGGCCTTCCTCGCCGGTGACGTGGCGCTGGTGCGCGAGCTGCTGGAACTGCGCAAGCACGCCGGGATGATCGTGCCGTGGCCCGTCCAGGTCGCCCTGCGCGCCGCGCTGTCCGACGACGAGCACGTCGCCGCCCAGCGCGAGCTGTACCGCGGCCGTCGCCGCGTCCTGCGAGAAGCGTTGCAGGGCGCGGGTTTCCGCATCGACGCCTCCGAGGCCGGGCTGTACCTGTGGAGCACCCGCGACGAGGACTGCCGCACCACGGTCGACCTGCTGGCCGAGCGCGGCGTCCTGGCCGCCCCCGGCGACTTCTACGGACCGGCCGGCGCCCGGCACGTCCGGGTGGCGCTGACCTCCACGGACGAGCGGATCGCCGAGGTGCCCGGGCGGCTGCGCGGTCTCGGCTGACGCGGCGGGACCGGTGTTGGGGTGCGTCGGCGGGGGCGGGTACGGTCGCGACATGGCTGACTCCGTGACGCTGAAGCACGCAGGTGGCGATCTCGATCTCCCCGTGACCCCCGCCACCGAGGGCGCCGCCGGCTTCGGCATCGGCAGCCTCCTGAAGGAGACCGGGCTGGTGACGCTCGACTCCGGGTTCACCAACACGGCGTCCTGCACGTCGGCGATCACCTACATCGACGGTGACGCGGGCGTCCTGCGCTACCGCGGGTACCCGATCGAGCAGCTCGCCGAGAAGTCCACCTTCGTCGAGACCAGCTTCCTGCTCATCCACGGGCACCTGCCCTCCGAGGCCGAGCTCGCCGGGTTCACCGACCGGATCAAGCGGCACACGCTGCTGCACGAGGACCTCAAGCGGTTCTTCGACGGCTTCCCCCGCGACGCGCACCCCATGCCCGTGCTGTCCAGCGCCGTCAGCGCGCTGTCGACGTTCTACCCGAACTCGCTGAACCCCTTCGACGCCGAGCAGGTGGAGCTGTCCACCATCCGGCTCATGGCCAAGCTGCCGACCATCGCGGCGTACGCGCACCGCAAGTCCCTCGGCCAGCCGCTGCTGTACCCGGACAACCGGCTGGGCCTGGTGGAGAACTTCACCCGCCTCGCCTTCGGCAACCCCGCCGAGGACTACGAGCTCGACCCGGTCCTGGTGCGCGCCCTGGACCAGCTGCTCATCCTGCACGCCGACCACGAGCAGAACTGCTCCACCTCCACCGTCCGGCTCGTCGGCTCGGGCCAGGCGAACCTGTTCGCCTCCGTATCGGCCGGCATCCACGCGCTGTCCGGGCCGCTGCACGGCGGCGCGAACTCGGCCGTCCTCGACATGCTCGAGACCATCCGGAACTCCGACGACGACGTCGACACGTTCATGACGAAGGTCAAGAACAAGGAGAAGGGCGTGCGCCTGATGGGCTTCGGCCACCGGGTGTACAAGAACTACGACCCCCGCGCGGCCATCGTGAAGAAGACCGCCGACGAGGTCCTGTCCAAGCTGGGCAAGCGCGACGAGCTGCTCGACATCGCGCTGCGCCTGGAGGAGATCGCCCTCAACGACGACTACTTCATCGAGCGCAAGCTGTACCCGAACGTCGACTTCTACACCGGCCTGATCTACAAGGCCATGGGCTTCCCGACGAAGATGTTCACCGTCCTGTTCGCCCTGGGCCGCCTGCCCGGCTGGATCGCGCAGTGGCGGGAGATGATCAACGACCCGGCCACGAAGATCGGCCGCCCCCGCCAGGTGTACGTCGGCGAGGGCGCCCGCGACTACGTGGACGTGCAGGGCCGCTGAGGCTCCCGAGGCTGCGGGGCCTCAGACCCCCAGCCGGATCTGGACGCCGCCCCGGGGCAACCCGGTGGCGGCGTCCGTCCACCCGCGCCCGGACGCGCTGCGCGTCCAGCGCGCCCCCTCCACGCTGACCTCGGTGACGTCGTACGCGGCGGCGCTCGCCACGGCCCAGCCCGCGACGGCCCACGCCAGGCGCGCGTCCCCGTCCAGCTCGAACTCCAGCGCCCGGCCGCGGGTGCCCGCCACGACCCGCGGGGTCGCCGTCGTCACCTGCGTCGTGGCCGCGTCCGCGACCCGCTGCGCCTGCGGGGACAGCTGCACGTCGTCGCCGGAGACCTGCGAGCGCGGTGCCTCCCGCAGGTGGCAGCTGAACCCGCGCGGGGAGTAGCCCGTCAGCGCCGAGGCGATGAGCCGGCCCTCGTCCTCGTGGTCGCCGTACGCCAGCGGGAACCCGCTGCGCTGCACGCGCTGCGCCGCGTCGGTGATCGGCATGTCCCGGTACCCGTCGACCTCCACGAGGGCGTCGTAGAAGGCGTTCGTCGCGAAGACCGGGTCCTGCACCTGCTCCGGCGTCCCCCAGCCCTGCGAGGGCCGCTGCTGGAACAGGCCCAGGGAGTCGCGGTCGCCGTGGTCGAGGTTACGCATCCCCGACTCCTGCACGATGGTCGCGATCGCGATCGTGGCCGCGCGCGCGGGCAGGTCGCGGCGCACCGACAGCCCGACGACCGTGGCGGCGTTGGCCGCCTGCTCCGGGCTCATCGACGTCGACTCCCCGTCGACCGTCGCGGTGCAGCGCTCGACGACGACGGGGGCGTCGGGGTCGCGCGCGACCCACACCGCCGCGCCCGCCACGACGACCCCGGTCACCAGCAGGGTCGTCGCCAGGCGCAGCCGGCGGGTGCGGCGCGCCCCCGCCGACGGGCGGCGCGGGCGGGCGGGACGGACCGGGCGGACGTCGCGGGTCGGCACCTCAGTTGGCGTGCAGAGCGGCGTTCAGCTCCACCTTCACGCCCTTGCGGGGCAGCGCCTCGACCTGACCGGTGAGGGAGTTGCGGCGGAACAGCAGCCCGTCCGAACCCGACAGCGCGCGCGCCGAGACGATCTCGCGGACCGTGCCGTCCTCGGCGAGCAGCGTCACCTTCGTGCCGGCGGTGATGTACGTGCCGGCCTCCACGACGCAGTCGTCGCCCAGGCTGATGCCGGTGCCGGAGTTGGCCCCCAGCAGGGTGCGCTCGCCGATGCGGACGACCTGCTTGCCGCCGCCGGACAGGGTCCCCATGATCGAGGCGCCGCCCCCGACGTCGGAGCCGTCGCCCACGACCACCCCGGCCGAGATGCGGCCCTCGACCATCGACACGCCCACGGTGCCGGCGTTGAAGTTCACGAAGCCCTCGTGCATGACGGTCGTGCCCTCGGCCAGGTGGGCCCCCAGGCGGACCCGGTCGGCGTCGGCGATGCGGACCCCGGTGGGCGTCACGTAGTCGGTCATGCGGGGGAACTTGTCGATGCCGTAGACGGTCACCGGGCCGACGTTGGCCCGCAGCGCGAGCCGGGTCCGCTCGAAGTCGGTGACGGCGCACGGGCCGTGGTTGGTCCACACGACGTTGGCCAGGACCCCGAAGATCCCGTCGAGGTTCGCGCCGTGCGGGGCGATGAGCCGGTGCGAGAGCAGGTGCAGGCGCAGGTAGGCGTCGGCGGTGTCGGCCGGGGCCGCGTCGAGGTCGACGTCGACGGTCAGGACCCGCTGCCTCGTGCGGCGGTGGATGTCGTCCTCCTCCAGCGAGGCCAGCTCGGCGGGCACGCCGTAGGAGCTGGTCGTCGGCGCGCCGCCGAGCGCCGGGAAGGGGAACCACACGTCGAGCACGGTGCCGTCCTCGGCGTAGGTGGCCAGGCCGTGGCCCCAGGCCCGCCGGGAGGGGACCGCCGTCGCGCCCCCGGACGTCGCGGCGGTCTGGTCGTCGGTGCTCTGCGCGCTCACGCACCCGACCCTACAAGCGCCGCCCCGCGGGTCCGACGTCCCGTCGCGGCCCCTGGCTAGGGTGAGCCCGTGACCGCCCCGCCCCGCCCGCTCGACCTGACCGACCCCTCGATCGACGTCGTCGAGCTGACGCGGCGGGTGTGCGACACCCCCTCGGTCAGCGGCGACGAGACGGCGCTGGCCGACGCGGTCGAGGCGGCGCTGCGCGCCCCGGGGGCCTTCGAGGTGACCCGCGACGGGGACGCGGTGGTGGCCCGCACGACGCTGGGGCGCGCCGAGCGCGTGCTGCTGGCCGGGCACCTGGACACCGTCCCGCTGACCGACCCGCCGAACCTGCCGGTGCGCCGCGAGCAGCACCCCGTCGACGGCGACGTCCTCGTCGGCCGGGGGACCTGCGACATGAAGGGCGGCGTCGGGGTGCAGCTCGCGCTGGCCCGGCGCGTCGCGGCCGCGGGGGCGGCCAACCGGCGCGACGTGACGTTCGTGTTCTACGACCACGAGGAGGTCGAGGCGGCCCGCAACGGCCTGGGACGGCTGGCGCGCAACGCCCCGCACCTGCTGGCGGCCGACTTCGCGGTCCTGCTCGAACCGTCCTCGGCCGTCGTGGAGGGCGGCTGCAACGGCACCCTGCGGGCCGAGGTCACCACGACCGGGAAGGCCGCCCACTCGGCCCGGCCCTGGCGCGGGCGCAACGCGATCCACGACGCCGCGCCCGTGCTGGCCCGGCTCGCCGCGTACGAGCCGCGCGAGGTCGACGTCGAGGGGCTGGTGTTCCGCGAGGCCCTCAACGCCGTGCTGGTCTCCGGCGGCGTCGCCACCAACGTCATCCCCGACCGGTGCGTCGTCACGGTCAACTACCGGTTCGCGCCCTCGATCGACGCCGCCGCCGCCGAGGCGCACGTGCGGGAGGTCTTCGACGGCTTCGACGTGCGGGTCACCGACGCCGCCGACGGCGCCCGGCCCGGGCTGCACCTGCCCGCGGCGGCCGACTTCGTCGCCCGCACGGGCACGACCCCGCTGCCGAAGTACGGCTGGACGGACGTGGCCCGGTTCTCCGCGCTCGGCGTGCCCGCCGTGAACTACGGGCCCGGCGACAACGCCACGGCCCACGCCGACGACGAACGCTGCCGGACCGCGGAGCTCGAGCAGTGCCTCGACGTCCTGTCCGGCTGGTTGCTGGAGGAGGACTCGTGAGCACGATCTGCCTGTACGGCAGCGCATCCGGTGGGATCGACCCGGCGCACGTCGAGCTGGCCGCCCGGGTCGGGCGGCTGATCGGCGAACGCGGTCACGACCTCGTCTACGGCGGGGGCGGGACGTCGGTCATGGGGGCCGCCGAGGCCGCGGCCCGCGCCGCGGGGGCGCGCACCACGGGCGTCATGCCCCAGGCGCTCATGGAGCTCGAGCTGCCGCCGGACGGGCTCGGCGAGCTCGTCGTGACGCAGGACATGCGCCAGCGCAAGGCCGAGATGGACGCCCGGGCCGACGCGTTCGTCGTGCTGCCCGGGGGTCTGGGCACGCTGGAGGAGCTGTTCGAGATCTGGGTGGCGCGCACCATCGGCCTGCACACCAAACCGCTGGCGGTGCTGGACTGCGCCGGGCACTACGCCGGTCTGAGGGACTGGCTGGAGGGGCTGGTGGCCCGCGGGTTCGCCCGGCCCCTCGTCTTCGACTGCATCCACTGGACCGACGACCCCGAGGAGGCGCTGGACCACCTGGAGCGGGCGCCCCGGGAGCGGGTGCGGCTGCCGAGCTCGGAGATCGTCGGGACGTTCGTGGAGTTCCCCACCGACACCGGCGCCGGTGGGGCCTCGCCGGGGGGGAGGGCCTCGTGACGCTCGTCCTGCTGGTCCTGGTGCTGCTGACCGTCGGCGCGGTCGTCGCCGTCGTCACCGGCCGCGTCAGCGGTGCCCTGGGGCCGGCCACCTCCACCCGCCCGTTCCGCGGGCTGCCCGAGGGGCCGGTGGCGGCGGCCGACGTCGACGCGGTCCGCTTCTCCCTGGGTCTGCGGGGGTACCGGATGGACGAGGTGGACGCGGTCCTGGACCGGCTGCGCGAGGAGATCCGCGAGCGCGACGAGGAACTGGCGGCCTGGCGCACCGCCGAGGACTGAGCGCCGTGGCCCCGCGCGAGACGGTGGACTTCACCGCCACCGCCCTGGTCCCCGGCCGGGTGCGGCACGTCTTCGACGTCCTCACCGACTGGCCGCGGCAGACGGCCTGGGTCCCGGCGACCGTCGTGGCGCGCCCCGACGGCGGCCCCTTCGCCGCGGTGGGGGAGCGGTTCGTGGCGACCACGACGCTGGGGCCGTTCGTCCTGGTCGACGCGATGGAGGTCGTCTCGCGCGTCGAGCCGGACCCCGTCACCGGGGTCGCCGGGCGGGTGGGCGTCGTCAAGACCGGGGACGTGCTGGGCGGGGACGTGGAGATCGTCGTCGCCCCCGCCGGGTCGGGCCTGGTCCGGGTGGAGTGGACCGAGCGGATCGTCGTGCGCCCGCGGTGGCTGGCCCGGCTGGCGGCCCTGGGCGGCCCGCTGCCGGGGTTCGCGGGCCGGACGGCCTTCGAGGCGGTCCTGCGGGCCGCGGCGGACGACCTGCGCGGACCGTCGTGAGCGCACCGGTCACCGGCCCCCCGGTGCCCCCGCCGCGGGCGCGGTCGGTCCGGTCGGCGGCGGCCTCGGCGCACCGGTGGTGGTCGAGCGCACCCGCGGCGGTGCGGGTGCTCGCCGTCTACGCCCTCGCCCGCCTGTTCTCGGCGGTCGTGCTGGCCGAGGTCGCCCGCTTCCAGGTCGCCAGCCAGTGGACGCCGGAGGACCCCGGCTACGGCGACCTGCTCGGGTTGTGGGACGCCACCTGGTACCGGCGCATCGCCACCGAGGGGTACCCCTCGTCGGTGCCGCTGGGCTCGGCGGGGGACCCCCAGCAGTCGGCGCTGGCCTTCTACCCGCTGGCCCCGTTGCTGGCCCGGCTCCTCATGGTCACCGGCGCGTCCTTCGAGGCGGCCGGCGCGGTCGTCGCCCTGGCCGGGGGTGCGGCCGCCGCGGTCGGGGTGCACGCCCTGCTGCACCGCGCGCTGAGCGAGCGGGTCCCGGCGGCGGTGGCCCGGCGCGGGGCGTGGAGCGCGGCCGTCCTGTTCTGCCTGACGCCGCCCTCGCCGGTGTTCCAGGTCCCGTACACCGAGGGCCCGGCACTGGCCCTGCTGGTCGCCTTCCTGCTGTGCCTGCAGCGCGGCCGGTACGCCCCGGCGGCGCTCCTGGCGCTGCTGCTGGGGCTGACCCGGCCGGTGGCGGTGCCGCTGTCGGTGGTCGTGGTCGTGCACCTGGCCCTGCGCGCCCGCGCCGGCCGCCGGGCCGGGACGGTGCTGGGGGGCCGGGAGGCGCTGCGCTGCCTGGGCCTGCTGGCCGCCTCCGGCGCCGCGGGCCTGCTGTGGCCGCTGACCACGTGGGCGATGACGGGCCGCCGCGACGCCTACACGGCGACGATGGGGGCCTGGCGGGCCGGCGGCGAGGTCGTGCCGCTGCAGCCGTGGTGGGGGATCTCGCAGTACGTCCTGGGGCCGCCCGGCCCGTTCCTGCTGGTGGCGGCCGTCGCCGCCTACGCCTGGTGGCTGCTGTCGGCGCGCACCCGCGCCCTGGGCCCGGAGCTGCGGGCGTGGTGCCTGGCGTACGTGGGGTACCTGCTGCTGGTGCTGGACCCGTTCACCAGCCTCTTCCGCTACCTGATCTTCCTGTTCCCCCTCGGCGCACTCGTCGCCACGGGGCGCCGGGGCCCGGCGCCGCTGACCGGGTGGGTCGTCTGTTCGCTTGCGCTGCAAGTGGTGTGGGTGGCCTGGCTGTGGCGCTTCTCCCCACCGGCGGACTGGCCGCCGTGACCCGCGCGCGCCCCGTGCGTGATCGTCGGCGAGCCCCTGCGCCCAGCAGGGGGGTCCGGTGGGGGATGATGTACGCCAACACGCCGACCTGGGCGGGTGCCGAGGCACCCGGTCGCGGGGCCGGTGCGCACGAGAGACGACGAGAGGGAGCACGCCGATGGCGGCCATGAAGCCGAGGACCGGGGACGGTCCGCTGGAGGTCACCAAGGAAGGGCGCGGCATCGTCCTTCGCATGCCGCTGGAAGGCGGGGGCCGGCTCGTGGTGGAGATGACTCCCGACGAGGCCAAGGCGCTCGGAGAGGCCATCACCTCGGTCGTGGGCTGAGGGACCAGGACGGGGGGGGGGCCCCCCCCCGGGGCCCCCCCCCGCGCCCTGGCGCCCGCACCCGGAGGGGTTCCAGCACGCCGACCAGCTGGTCCGGCTCGCGCTCGGGCGCGGCGCGG
>NZ_JBJLSK010000050.1:0-19616 GCF_050871965.1 Kineococcus lubricus | reverse complement strand
CCCCCCCCCCCCCCCCCCCCCCCCCCCCCCCCCCCCCCCCCCCCCCCCCCCCCCCCCCCCCCCCCCCCCCCCCCCCCCCCCCCTCGGCCGTGGTGGATCAGGGCAGGACGAGGACCTGGCCGACGCGGATGTGCGCGGGGTTGTCGCCGATCGCGCCGCGGTTGGCGTTCCACACGGCGACGTAGCCGCCGACGACGCCGTTGTTGACGGCGATGCGGTACAACGTCTCGCCGGGGGCGACGGTGTGGGTGCGCACCGGGGCGGGAGCGGACTCGACGACCGCCGCGGGCGCCGGAGCCGGAGCGGGCGCCGGGGCGGGCGCCGGAGCCGGGGCGGGCGCGGGGGCCGGCGCGGGGTGCAGCAGCGCGGCCTCCATGCCGATCGGGTCCGCGGCACCGCTCAGGCCCAGCTTGCGGGAGCAGGACGGCCAGGCGCGCCAGCCCTGCTTGGCGAGGACGCGCTCGGCGACGACGATCTGCTGCTCGCGGGAGGCGAGGTCGGCACGGGGGGCGTACTGGCCGCCGCCGAAGCCGGTCCAGGTGCGGGCGCTGAACTGGATCCCGCCGTAGTAGCCGTTGCCGGTGTTGATGTTCCAGCGGCCGCCGGACTCGCACTGCGCGAGGCGGTCCCACTCCGAGACCGGGGCGGCGGAAGCGGTCGAGACGGGGCCCAGCAGGGCCGCGCTGGCGGCGCCGGCCGCGACGGTCGCGAGCAGGCCGCGACGGAGGGACGTGGTGGTGCGGGGCGCGCGGTGGCGCGCGGGGGCGCGACGGATCGCAGACATGGTGACCTCCAACGCCTGCGAGGTCAGCTGTCGGGTTCGGGTCGAAGGTTGGTTGACCCGGCCGCGCGGGCGCGGCTTCACCCCGAGGACTCCCGCCGGAGCGGTCGTCCGAGGAACCATGGGTCCCCCGCTCCTGCCCACGGGCTCTTTGCCGGCGCGCGGTGGGCAGGACTCGGCGTTCCGCGGCCGTGCCCCCGAGTGGCCTCGAGGACGTCCTGACGGTAACGCGTCCGAGGCCCGCCGTACACCGTCCGGAGACCGGTTCGTGACCGGATCCCCTGTCACCAGGCGGTACGTGCACCACGAGTGTGGTGCACATCACGCTGAGTCAGGAGTTGGCGAGCAGCTTCGCGACCGCTTCCTCGATGCGGGACGTGAAGTCGCCCGCCCGCTCACCCTCGCGGCCGTGCAGCGGCTCACCGAAGGTCACGTGGATCGGAGGACGCCCCGGGACCGGCCAGTTGCGCCGCGGCGGCATCGCGTCGAACGTGCCCCGCAGGGCGATCGGCACCACCGGCACCCCCGCCTCCAGGGCCAGGTACGCCGCGCCCTTCTTGAACGGCCGCATCTCCCCGGTGTAGCTGCGCCCGCCCTCGGCGAAGATCACCAGGCTCCAGCCGTCGTGCAGCAGCTGAGAGGACTGGTTCGGCCCCCGGCCCCCGCGCCGCTCCAGCGGGTACGTCCCGATGACCAGGCCCGAGGGCGCCGCCCGCCACCACACGTCGAAGAAGTAGTCGGCGGCGGCGGCGATCGCCACCCGGCGCCGGCGCCGCGGCCCCAGCGCCTCCAGGATGACGGGGGCGTCCAGGTGCGAGGAGTGGTTGGCGACCAGCACGGCCGCCGTCCCCAGCCGGTCCAGGACCTCCACGTCGTGGACGTGGATCGTCACCTGCGACCGCATCACCGGGCTCATCAGGACCCGCTGCAACGTCGAGCGGACCAGCGTCGCCGGCGCCGAGCGCACCCAGTCGTTGCGGTGCACCGAGCGGCTCCCGCCCTCGGGCTCGGGAGCCCCCGGGGAACGCTTGCGCAGCAACGGCAGAGCACGCACGATGCGGGTCGGTCGCGGGAATCCCATCAGCCTCGCCATCCTCCGGTCCTCGACACACCGACGGTCAGCGGCGGTGCGGAGTTCACAGGACGCATCCTGCCACGCCGCCCGCGACCCGCAGCGGTCCGCACCGCCGCCCGCACCGCCGCGACCCGGTCAGTCCGTGCCCGCCAGCACCTGCTGGGGCACCCGCAGCCGGCGCGCCGGGGAGGACGCGGCCCAGTCCTGCACCGGCCAGCGCGAGGCCCGCGCCACCCGGAACAGCGGCACGTCGGGGGACACGGCCGTCGGGTTGCCCACGGTCTTCAGCAGCGGCAGGTCCACGTGGGAGTCGGCGTAGGCGTAGCTGGCCGACAGGTCCGCGCCCTCGACCTCGGCGTACCGGCGCAGCCACGCCGCGCGCGCCTCGCCCACCAGCGGCGGCGAGGTGAGGAACCCGCTCGCCCGCCGGTGGCCGTCGGTCACCTGCTCGTCGAGCTCGGTGCACACCACCTCGTCGAACAGCCCCGCCAGCGGGCGCGTCACCTGCCGCACGTCACCGGTCATCAGGATCGTGCGGTGACCCGCGTCCCGGTGCGCCTGGATGCGCCGCAGCGCGTCCGAGGACACCTGCTCCAGGAAGGCGGGGGCGTACACGTCGTCGACGTACGCCTCCAGCGCGTCCAGGTCGACGCCCGCGTACCCGCGGAACAGCGAGCGCAGGAAGCTGCCGCGGTCGCGGCGCTCGGAGGCGATCCACCCCGGCAGGTGCCGCATGACGCGGCCGAACTCCGCGATGCGGGCCGGGGCGTCCAGCGAGGACAGCCGCAGCGTCAGGTACGAGTCGACGACCGTGCCCGGCAGCAGCGTCCCGGCCAGGTCGAACACGGCCAGCACGGGCGCCGCGCCGTCGGCGACCGGCCGCAGCTCGCGGGGCCCGCGCTGCTCGGCCTGCTTGCGGCGGCGGCGGATCTCCTCGTACTTGCGCATCTGCGTCGTCACCGACGGGCAGTGCGACTCCAGCCAGTAGTGCGGCCAGTCCACCGTGGAGGTGTCGAACCCGAACAGCTCCACGTCCGCCGGGTCCAGCGACCGGTGCAGCGCCAGGGTCTTGTCGTCGACGAACCGCAGCTCGGCCTCGGTGTACGCCTTGTACAGGTCCATGTAGCGGCGGGCGAACTCGATCTGCCGGCGGGCCCCGTCGAGCCGGCGCGCGGCGTCCCGCACCTTCTGCGAGCGCGGGGCCAGGGTCAGCAGCCGGTCCCCGACGTTCGTCAGCAGCTCCCCGGCGCGCACCTTGCGCTCCACGGCCCGACCGCCCGGGAAGTCCCACGTCGGCATGACCTCGGGGGAGGAGTCGAAGGGGTGCTTCGTGAAGTACTCGCGGATGAACTCGTAGATCTGCCGGAACGTCAGCGGGTTCCGGGCCCCGGAGGACACGTGGTAGTACGCCGGCTGCGACAGCGGCGGCGGGGTCGCCGACGCCTTGAGGACCGCGTTGACGACGTGGTCGATCGGCACGACGTCCATGACCGAGTCCGGGGCGGCCGGGAACTCGGTCAGCTCGCCGCGGCCGTAGGCCAGGATGATCGGCTCGGCCATCTTGAAGCCCTCGATCCACCCCGGGTGCGGGTGGCTCACGGCGGACTCGACGATGCTCGGGCGCAGGATCGTCGTCGGGACCACCGGCGCCGCGATCTCCTCGACCAGCCGCTCGCCCATCGCCTTCGTGAACGTGTAGCAGTCCGTCCAGCCCAGCGTCCGGGCGCGCTCCTTGCCCGCCGCCTTCTGCTGCGCGGTGACCCACGCCACCCGGCGCTCCTCGGCCCCGGCGGCCACCGACAGCGGCCCGGCCCGGCCGTGGTCGCGCTCGGCGGCGCGCAGGAACTCCCGCAGCCGCCCCTCCAGCCGGGAGTCCTCCTCGATGCGCGCGGCCAGCCGCAGGCCCGAGTCCAGCTCGCTGCGCCAGTCCACGTCGTGCTCCACGGCCCGCTCGGGCACCGCGCCGCGGCGGCGGCCCCCGACGTACGCGGTGGAGACGTGCACGTAGTGCACGGCGCGGTGACCGCGCGCGGCGGCCTCCAGCGTGCGCTCCACCAGCGCCCGGGTGCCGACGACGTTGGTGGTGAAGGCGTCCTGGATCAGCGGGTCGAACGACACGTCCCCCGCGCAGTGCACGACGACGTCGATGTCGTCCGGCAGCTCCGGCACGTTCGACAGGTCGCCCTCGAGCGCCTCGACCCGCGTCTTGAGCAGGTCGTCGGCCTCCCCGGCGGCGCGGAAGATCGGCTTGCGCAGCACCGCCCGCAGCCGGTCCTCACCGCTCTGGCCGGGCTTGGGGCGCACCAGCGCCACCGCCGTCGTACCGGGCAGGTCGACCAGCAGACGCTGCAGCAACGCCTCACCGATGAAGCCCGTCACCCCGGTCAGGAGGAAACGCTTGCCGTCGAGCTCGTCAGCCAATCGCACGCGGGAATCCTGCCACGAGTGCGGACCCCCACCGCGACACGTCGCCCGGACCGCCCACGGGCGGGTGCACCGGAGCGGGGTGTGCCACGCTGCTCAGCAGACGCTCAGGAAGACCGCGAGGAGGCGGAACGTGTCCCGGTTGCAGTCCGACGACCTCGAGGTGACGCGCAGACGTCCCTCGGCCCGCTCGATCGCCGCGTGGAGCGCCGTCGCCGTCGTGGGCGCGGTGTGCTGGACGGTCCTGGCGCTCGCGCGCGGGGAGTCCGTCAACGCCCTGTGGGTCCTGTTCGCGGCGCTGGCCTCGTACGCCATCGGCTACCGCTTCTACTCGCGGTTCATCACCTACCGGGTGCTGCGCGCCGACGACCGCCGCGCCACCCCGGCCGAGCGGTACGAGAACGGCGTCGACTTCGAGGTGACCGACCGGCGGGTCCTGTTCGGCCACCACTTCGCCGCCATCGCCGGCGCCGGCCCGCTCGTCGGGCCCGTGCTGGCCGCCCAGATGGGTTACCTGCCGGGGACGATCTGGATCGTCGTCGGCGTGATCTTCGCCGGGGCCGTGCAGGACCTGACGGTCCTCTTCTTCTCGATGCGCCGTGGCGGCAAGAGCCTGGGCCAGATGGTGCGCGAGGAGATCGGGGTCGTCGGCGGCGTCGCGGCGCTCGTCGCCGTCTTCGCCATCATGATCATCATCCTGGCGGTGCTGGCGCTCATCGTGGTCAACGCGCTGGCCGAGTCCCCGTGGGGCGTGTTCTCCATCGCCCTGACGATCCCCATCGCGCTGTTCATGGGGATCTACCTGCGGTTCCTGCGGCCGGGGAAGGTGCTGGAGGCCACGGCGATCGGCGTGGTCCTGCTGCTGGCCGCGATCGTCGGCGGCGGGTACGTCGAGACGTGGGGCCTGGCCGGCTCCCTCACCCTGTCGCCCGAGACGCTCGTCGTGGCCCTCGTCGTCTACGGGTTCGTCGCCTCGGTGCTGCCCGTGTGGCTGCTGCTGACCCCGCGCGACTACCTCTCGACGTTCATGAAGATCGGGGTCATCGCCCTGCTCGCCGTGAGCCTCGTCGTGGCGCGGCCGGTGCTCGCCAACGACGCCGTCACCTCGTTCGCCCGCGAGGGGAACGGCCCGGTGTTCGCCGGGTCGCTGTTCCCGTTCGTCTTCATCACCATCGCCTGCGGGGCGCTGTCCGGTTTCCACGCCCTGATCTCCTCCGGGACCACCCCCAAGATGGTCGCCAAGGAACGGCAGGTCCGGCTCATCGGGTACGGCGGGATGCTCATGGAGAGCTTCGTCGCGATCAGCGCCCTCATCGCCGCCTCCGTCATCGACCAGGGCCTGTACTACGCCGTGAACTCCCCGGCCGGCGCCACCGGAGGCACCCCGCAGACCGCGGCGCAGTTCGTCACCGGCCTCGGGTTCGTCGCCACCCCCGAGACCCTCCAGGGCGCGGCGGACGCGGTGGGGGAGGAGAGCGTCGTCTCCCGCACCGGCGGCGCACCCGCGCTCGCGCTGGGCATCTCGCAGGTGTTCCACCAGGCGTTCGGCGGTGGGCTGCAAGCGTTCTGGTACCACTTCGCCATCATGTTCGAGGCCCTGTTCATCCTCACCGCCGTCGACGCCGGGACCCGCGTCGGCCGGTTCATGCTCCAGGACACCCTCGGCAACGTCTGGAAGAAGTTCGGCGACCTGTCGTGGCGGCCGGGGAACGTCCTCGCCAGCGCCGCCGTCGTCGGGGCCTGGGGCTACTTCCTGTACACCGGCGTCACCGACCCGCTCGGCGGCATCAACCAGTTGTTCCCGCTGTTCGGGATCGCGAACCAGCTGCTGGCCGCGATCGCCCTGACCCTCGTCACGGTGCTGCTCGTCAAGCACGGCCGCGTCCGGTACGTCTGGGTGACGGCCGTCCCGCTGGTGTGGGACCTCGTGACGACCATGACGGCGAGCTACCAGAAGGTGTTCTCCGACAACCCCGCGATCGGCTACTTCGCCCAGCGCTCCCGGTACGCCGACGCCCTCGCCGCGGGGGAGGTCCTGGCCCCGGCGAAGGACGCCGCCCAGATGCAGCAGGTCGTCACGAACTCCACCGTCAACGGGGTCCTGCAGTCGGTGTTCGCCGTCCTGGTGGTCGTCGTGGCCGTGAACGCGGCCGTCGTGATCGCCCGGGCGCTGCGGGCCGGTCAGCTGCCCACGACGGAGGAACCCGCGGTGCCGTCCCGGCTCGTCGAACCCGCCGGGATCCTCGTCACCGCCGCCGAGCGCCGCGAGCTGGCGCGGCTGCGCGAGGAGATCGGGCACGAGGCCGGCCACGAGGCCGGTGACCGGCGGTGAGGCGCGCGCTGGACGCCCTGCGCTGGGTCGTCCGCCAGGTCGACGGCCAGGACCGCTGGGAGGCCTACCTGCGGCGCTGCGCCGCCCACGGGCACCCGCCCGTCAGCCGGGCCGTCTTCGAGCGCCGCCGCGCCGACGCGAAGGCCGCGGTCCCCGGCGGCCGCTGCTGCTGAACCGTCCCGCGCCCCGCCCCGTGACCCCGGTGAGGACCCCGGCGGGACCCCGGTGGGGCCCCCGACCTGAGACGGAGCTGAGACGCGATGCTCGACACGCGACGCCGACGCGGTGACGATCGGTCCATGCCGACCAGACGACAGCGCCACCGGGTGACCGTCGTGGCCCACCGGAGGTTCTCCCCGGGGACCGGGGCGACCGGCGCGGCCGGGGCGGAGTCCGGCCTCGTGCACGCCGAGACCGTCCGCGCCGCCGACGCCGCGTTCGCGCGCGACCTCGTCCTGGTCCGCCTGCACGCCGAGGCGGCCCTGGTCGGCGCCGCCGTCGTCGTGGACTCCGTGCTCGTCGAGCGCGTGCGCTGGGGCCGGGCCCCGGTCCGGGTGCTCGACAACCGCCGGGCCGCCGTGGTCCGCTGACCCGGTGGCCGACCTGTCGCGGGAGGAGTTCGAGGAGGCCGTCGCCGACGCCCTCGACGCGATCCCCGCCGAGCTGGCCCGCGCCATGGACAACGTCGTCGTCCTCGTCGAGGACGACCCGCCCGCGGAGTTCGGTCCCGACCTGCTCGGGCTCTACGAGGGCACCCCGTTGACCGAGCGGGGGTCCTGGTGGGCCGCCGGGGCGCTGCCGGACCGCATCACGATCTTCCGCCGCCCCACGCTGGCGATCGCCCGGGACCGCGACGAGGTGGTCGCCGAGGTGAGGATCACCGTCGTGCACGAGATCGCGCACCACTTCGGCATCGACGACGCCCGGCTGCACGAGCTCGGCTGGGCCTGAGCTGCGGGCGGGGAGTCTGGACAGAGGACCTCGCCGGCGTGACAATGAGCAACAGGCTCGTGCGTCGCCCGTGTGCCGGGCGAGTCACGGCCCGCCTCGCGGGATCGATCGAGTCATCGCTGCCGCATCACGGCACGGCACCGGGCTGCCGTGCCGTCGCCCGTCGCGGCCGTCATCACCGTCGCGCAGCGTGGGGGTGGACGGCAGTTCGGCTGCGCACCGGTCGAGTCACCTCCTGCTGCGAACGACGCGGATACGAGCAGGTCGATCGACGTGACACCGGCCATCACCGAAGAGGTGCAGAGAGGACGACCGAGCCGTGGAGCTGGACGCATTCCTCGCCGAGCGCGATCTGCCCGGTGAACCGGAGGACGACGGCGTTCCGGGGGACGTCTCGACGGTCACGATCGCGGGGCGGCTCCTGGCTGCCCGGGACGAGCACCTCACGCTCGGTCTGGGCGGTGACCGGGTCGAGGTGCCTTCCGGAGCCGTCACCGACATCGCCGAAGACCCGTCGCCCCCGGCGATCGAGCCTGACTCGCAGTACGTGGTCGTGCGACTGCCGTCCGACACTGTCCTGACGGTGCGCAGACGGGTCAGCGCGGCAGAGCTCGCCGGGGCGGGTCTGAAGCCCTTCGTCGCGGCGGAGCCCACGCAGGCGAGTCGGTACGCGGTGGTGGTGCCCTCCGTCGGGCCGGTCCACCCGGTCGCCGGGACCCCCGGTGCACCCGTCGCGAGCGAGTTCGCGGGTACGGCTGCGGCGCAGTCGAGCAACACGACCTACACGACGTCGTCCCAGTGCGCCGTCACCTGTTCTCAGAGCTGCTCCCGCCAGACGGCGGAACCCGATGGTGGGTACCGGAGCGACTCCATCACGGACACGATGACCGACTACGAGACGGACTACCGGACGGACTACCGGATGGAGGCCTGATGGGGGGCTCCACCGCGGTAGCGGTGGTGGCTGACCCGCAGGACGTGCACGCTCGGAGCGTGGCCGAGGCCGTCGAGGGGTTCGGGCTCACCTGCGGGTTCATCGACTCCCGGAACATGCGGGCCCTGGAACTCGAAGGCGACCCCCGCACCCCCCGGCTGGTCGTCGACGGCCTGGTCGTCGACGCACGCTCGACCGTGTGGCTCAGACGTCCTTGGAGGCGTGCGGTGCCGCTCGACGTGGTCGATGACAGGCTTCGGCGGTTCGCCGAGGGGGAATGGCGACACGCCCTGCTGGGCGGGATCGCGGCCACCGGGTGCCGAGTCGTGAACGATCCCGCCAGCGAGCTCAAGGCTCAGTACAAGCCGTGGCAGTTGGCCGTCGCGACCCGCGTGGGACTGCCGACCCCGACGACGTGCGTGACGAACCGCCCCGCCACGGCCGAACGTTTCCGGGAGCAGATGGCCGGCTCGGGGCACCGGACCGTGTACAAGCCCCTGACCCCGCTCGAGTACCACGTGGGGGAGACCCGCGAGTTCCTCGGGCTCACCGATGAATCCCGCGCGAGCTTCGAGGTCGCGCCCGTGGTGCTGCAGCAGTGCATCGAGAAGGGGATCGACACCAGGGTCTTCATCGCCGGCGCCAGCATGACGGGTGCCAAGGTGCTGAGTCGGCACGGGGAACTGATCGACTGGCGGATGGACCCAGCGGTGTCGTACGAGCCGTGGGACGTCCCGGTCGCCCTGGAGTCGAGGTTGCGCTCGCTGATGGAGGCGCTGAACCTGCAGACGGGTAGCTGCGACTTCCGCCTGGACCCGGGAGGTTCCCCGTACTTCCTCGAGGTCAACCCGGGAGGGCAGTTCCTGTTCCTGGAGGACGCGCTCGGCGCGCCCCTCTCGGTGGACCTCGCGCGCTTGCTGAGCCGGCGAGCCTGAAGTCCCCAGGAGAGCCGCGGCGACCGGGGAGGCGGCGGGCGACGCGGCACCGCGTGTCCCCGACCCGGTCCGGGAGGACGCCGCCGGCCCCAGCGGCCGCGGTCGGCACCGGGCCGGGCGGAGGAACAAGTCGCGCCGGGCCGGGGTTGGACAGCGCGTGAACATCGACCTGCTCAGCTTCGAGATGGCCCGCGACGCCTTCGACGAGCGCCGGTTCACCGACGCCGTCCGGTCGCTGGAACCCCTGGTGACCCGTCACCCCGACGACCGCTCCCTGCGCGAGCTGCTGGCCCGCAGCTACTTCGGTGCGGCCATGCTCGGCAAGGCCGAGGAGCAGGCCCGTGACCTGGTGCGCCGCAGCCCCTCCGACGCGTTCGCGCACCTGCTGCTCTCGCGCGCCCTGGAGCGCCAGAGCCGGCACCAGGAGGCGCGCGGCCACCGCGTCATGGCGCACGTCCTGGGCGCCGAGGTCTGAGACCCCCCGGCCGGGGACCGTCGTGACCGGGCACCCGCCCGGTGACGACGTCCCCGGCCGGAACCCCGCCGATCCCCGGTCAGATCAGGTCGATCAGGTCGCCGATGCCGTCGACGACCGTGTGCGGCCGGAACGGGAACCGCCCCACCTGCTCGCGCTTGGTGGACCCCGTCAGGACCAGGAACGTCCGCAACCCCGCCTCGATCCCGGCGACGACGTCGGTGTCCATCCGGTCGCCGATCATCGCCGTCGTCTCCGAGTGGGCCTCGATCCGGTTCATCGCCGACCGGAACATCATCGGGTTCGGCTTCCCCACGAAGTACGGCTCGGCGCCCGTGGCCCGGGTGATGAGCGCGGCCACCGACCCCGTCGCCGGCAGCGAACCCTCCTTCGAGGGGCCCGTCGCGTCCGGGTTCGTGGCGATGAACCGCGCCCCCGCCTCCACCAGCCGGATCGCCTTCGTGATGGCCTCGAAGGAGTACGTCCGCGTCTCCCCGAGCACCACGTAGTCCGGGTCGGTGTCGGTCGTCGTGTACCCCGCCTCGTACAGGGCCGTCGTCAGGCCGGACTCGCCGATGACGTACGCCGAACCCCCCGGCAGCTGCCGCGACAGGAAGTCCGCCGTCGCCAGCGCCGACGTCCAGATGTTCTCCTCGGGCACCTCGATGCCGCTGCGGGACAGCCGGGCCGCCAGGTCCCGCGGGGTGAAGATCGAGTTGTTCGTCAGCACCAGGAACCGGCGGCTGGAGTCGGCCAGCCGCTGCAGGAACTCCGCCGCCCCCGGCAGGGCGTGCTCCTCGTGGACGAGGACCCCGTCCATGTCCGTCAGCCAGCACTCGATGCCGCGCTCGTCGCTCATCTCGTTCCCCTCCACGTCGGTCGTCGAGTCAGTCGTCGAGTCGGTCGGCGGGTCAGTCGGGCAGGCCGGCCAGGACGGCCGCCGACCCCGACAGCCCCAGGCGGGTCGCGCCGGCGTCGAGCAGGGCCAGGGCCAGTTCCGTCGTCCGGATCCCGCCGCTGGCCTTGATGCCGAGGCGGCCGCCGACGGTGGCGTGCATGACCTCCACCGCGTGGACGGTCGCGCCGCCGGCGGGGTGGAAGCCCGTGGACGTCTTCACGAAGTCCGCGCCCGCGGCCTCGGCGGCCTCGCAGACCGCGACGAGCGCCGCGTCGGGCAGCGCCGCCGACTCCACGATGACCTTCAGGACAGTCGGCGCCGGGACGGCCGTGCGGACGGCGGCGACGTCCTCGCGCACGGCGTCGAACCGGCCCTCCAGCGCCGCGCCCACGTCGATCACCACGTCGACCTCGTGGGCGCCGGCCGCGACGGCCGCCGCGGCCTCGGCCGCCTTCACCGCGCTCGTGTGCTTGCCGGAGGGGAAACCGGCGACGGTCGCGACGACCAGGTCGCCCGCGTCGCTCACCGGCAGCATGTTCGGCGACACGCAGATCGCCAGGACCCCCAGCTCGCGCGCGTCGGCGACCAGCGCCGCGACGTCCGCGGCGGTCGCCTCGGGCTTGAGCAGGGTGTGGTCGACCAGTCGGGCCACTTCGGTACGGGTGCGTGGGCTCACGCCGGGGAGTCTGCCACCCGGCCGGCCCGCGGACCCGACCGCCAGGACCGCTGCGGGTCCAGCTGCGCGAACCAGGCCCCCAGCGCGTCCGCGGGCAGCGGCCGGCTCACGTGGTACCCCTGCGCGAGGTCGCACCCGCCGCTGCGCAGCCGCTCCAGCACGGCGTCGCTCTCGACGCCCTCGGCGACCATCGACAGCCCCAGCGAGTGCGCCAGCGCCACCGTCGAGGCCACGATCGCGGCCGTGCGCGGGTCGGTGTCGAGGTCCTGCGTGAACGAGCGGTCCAGCTTCAGCTCGTCCAGCGGCAGCTCGCGCAGGTACGCCAGCGAGGAGTACCCGGTGCCGTAGTCGTCGATGGAGATCCGGATCCCCTGGGCCCGCAGCGCGCTCAGCACCGCGACCGACGTCCGCTTGTCCACCATGAACACGCTCTCGGTGATCTCCACCACCAGCGCCGACCCCGTCAGGCCCACCTCGCGCAGCAGCGCCGCCACCCGGCAGGGCAGGTCCTCGTCCAGCAGCTCCGACGTCGACAGGTTCACCGCGACGCTGATCTCCAGACCCTCCGCGTGCCACCGCGCGCAGTCCCGCAGCGCCATCCGCAGGACCTGCGCGCTCAGCGCCGACGACAGCCCCGCGTCCTCGACCAGCGGCAGGAACTGGTCCGGGGGCACCAGGCCCCGCTCGGGGTGCTGCCAGCGGACCAGGGCCTCCACGCCCGTCACCCGCCCCGACGCGATCGCGATCTTCGGCTGGTGGTGCAGGACGAGCTGGCCGTCCTCGATGCCCGTGCGCAGCTCGTCGACCAGCCGCAGCCGGTCGCGGCTCTGCTCGTCGAACGCGTCGGCGTACTGGTGGACGGCGCACCGCTCGGCCTTGGCGCGGTACATCGCCACGTCCGCCCGCCGGATCAGCTCCGCCGCACCCTCCGAGCCGTCCACCGAGACCGCGACGCCGGTGCTGGCGCCCACGTGCACCCGGACCCCGGACAGCACGAACGGGCCGGCCAGCGCCGCCGACAGCCGCGCCGCCAGCCCCGCCGCCGTCGCGTCACCGCGCTCGCGGGTCAGGACCGCGAACTCGTCCCCGCCGAACCGGGCCAGCACGTCACCGGGGCGCAGCGCGGTGGCGAAGCGCCGCCCGACCTCCAGGAGCAGCTCGTCACCGGCCGCGTGCCCGAGGCTGTCGTTCACCTCCTTGAACCGGTCGAGGTCCACCAGCAGCACCCCCGCCCGCCCCGGCGCGGGACGCCGCAGCGCCGCCGACAGCGCCTCGGTGAACCGGCGGCGGTTGGCCAGCCCCGTCAGCTCGTCGGTGCGGGCCTGGCTGCGGAACACCGCCAGGTCGCGGGCCTGGCGGAACGCCACCACGGTCCGGGCGATGCTCGTCAGCACCCCGCCGAGCGCCAGCAGGCTCACGACCAGCGGCACGTCGACGACGGTCGCGGTGAACAGCACGGCGACGCACAGGACCGCCGAGACGGCCGGGCCCACCAGGTGACCCTGCCCACCGGCCCGCGCCGCCGCCCGGCGCGGCCGCTGCCAGGCCGCGAGGACCACCAGCAGCATCGACGTCGTCCAGCCCGAGTCCAAGAGGGTGCCCACCTGCCAGGAGTCGCCGCCCGCCACCGCCGCGTACCCGGCGTCGGAGACCGACTGCACGGCGAAACCGAGCCCCAGGAACGTCCAGGCCCGGCCCGCCCGCCACCCGAGCGCCCCGAACACCGACGCCACGACCATCAGCAGCAGCAGGTCCCCCAGCGGGTACGCCAGGTGCACCAGCGCGGGCAGCAGCTCGTGGGAGTCCAGCGTCAGCAACCGCCCGATGAGGGCGAGCGCCGCCACCGACCCGCCCGCGAACGCCGCCAGCAGGGCGTCCAGCCACACCGCCCGGTGCCGGCGGCCCCCGTCCGAACCCAGCAGCAGGACGAAGCCCGCGTACGCCAGCGGGTACAGCGCCAGCCAGCCCACGTCGACCACCGAGGCCAGCACGGCCGACGGGGCGAACGGCAGCACCGCGTAGAACGCGAAGGACAGCGTCGACCCCACCGTCACGGACGCGGCCAGGAACGACCAGGCCAGCCGGTCGGCGCGGACCGCGAGGACCCGCCACACCGCGACCACCACGAACAGCGGCCACAGCGCGTTCCGCAGCCCCACGTCCAGCAGCGGGACCGCCTGCCCGGGCGTGCGGACGCCCGGCAGCAGGCTCACCGTCCACACCGCCACCGCGGCGGTCAGCAGCGCCAGCAGGACGCGCACGGGCCGGGGCACGACCCACGGGTCGTCCCCGGCGGGTGCGCGACGGCGGTCGGCTGGCGTGGACACCCTCAGGAGATCGGCCGCTCCCCGCCGGAGACGATGCGCCGAACGGGTTGCGGGCGCCGCCGTTCTCACCCGGTGAGAAGGGGGCGCGGTCCGGTGCTCCGGGGTCCCCTAGCGTTCCCCCCGTCCGACGACACCGAGGTCGTCCCCACCGGAGGTGGACCGTGTCCGATCCCCGTTCCCGCCCGATCCGCACCCTCGTCAGCCCGGGCCGCTACGTCCAGGGCGGCGGTGCGCTCAGCCGCCTCGGCGAGCACCTGACCGCCCTGGGGCGCAACCCCGTCGTGGTCGCCGACGACGTCGTGTGGGGTTTCGCCGGCCACGAGGTCGAGGCGTCGCTGGCGGCCGCGGGCCTGCCCGTCCGCCGCGAGGGTTTCGGCGGCGTCCCCTCGGCCCGCGAGGTGGACCGGCTCGTCGGGGTCGCCGCGGACACCTCGGCGGACGTGCTCGTCGCCGTCGGCGGCGGCAGCACCATCGACGCGGTGAAGGCCGCCGGGTACCTGGCGGGCACCCGCTGGGCGACGGTGCCGACGGTCGCCTCGACGGACGCGCCGACCTCCGCGCTCGCGGTGATCTACACCGACTCCGGGGAGTTCGAGGAGTACCGGTTCTTCCCCCGCAACCCCGACCTGGTGCTCGTCGACACCCACCTGATCGTGAACGCCCCGGCGCACTTCCTCGCCGCGGGCGTCGGTGACGCGCTCGCCACGTGGCTGGAGGCGCGGGCCACGGCCGCCTCGGGGTCGGCCACGATGGCCGGGGGCCGGGCCACCCTGGCCGGGACCGCGCTCGCCCGGCTCAGCTGGGACGTCCTGTGGGACAACGCCCTGCCCGCGCTGGACGCCGTGCGCGACCACCTCCTCACCCCCGCCGTCGAGAAGGTCGTGGAGGCCAACACGCTGCTGTCCGGGCTCGGGTTCGAGTCCGGCGGCCTCGCCGCCGCCCACGCCGTGCACAACGGCCTGACCGCCGTCCCGCAGACCCACGGCCTCGCCCACGGGCAGAAGGTCAACATCGGGTCCATCACCCAGCTGGTCCTGGAGGGCGCGCCCACGTCGGAGGTGCGCGACTTCGTCGAGTTCACCACCCGCGTCGGGCTGCCCACGACCCTCACCGAGGTCGGGCTGCGGCCGGAGGACACCGACGAGCTCGCCGCGGTCGCCGCCGCGGCCACGGTGCCCGGCGAGACGATCCACAGCATGCCGTTCCCGGTGTCCGCGGCGGACGTCGCGGCGGCCCTGGGCTCGATCGAGCGGTTCTCCCGCCGGGTGCGGTCCGAGGCGGGGCTGCCCGAGCCCGTGCCGCACAGCGGGAAGCACTGAGGGCGGCGCGGGTGTCCGACCTGTCCGCCGGGACGGCTTTCCTCAGCGAGTTCGCGGGGACCGCGGTCCTGATCCTGCTCGGCGCCGGGTGCGTCGCGAACGTCGTCCTGGCCCGCTCCAAGGGCTTCGGCGGCCCCTTCCTGCACGTCAACGTCGGCTGGGGCCTGGCCGTGTTCGGCGGCGTGTACGTCGCCCACCAGTCCGGGGCCATGCTGAACCCCGCGGTCACCCTGGGGCTCCTGGCCGCCGGTCAGGACCTCGGCGGGCCCGCCACCGTCGCGGCGGCCGTCGCCGGGCAGTTCCTCGGCGCCTTCACCGGGGCCGTCGCGGCCTGGGCCGCCTACCGGGACCACTTCGACCACGAGGAGTCCGACCCGGCGGTCAAGCTGGCCGTGTTCTCCACCGGCCCCGGGATCCGGAACCCGCCGTGGAACGTCGTCACCGAGGTCATCGCCACGTTCGTGCTGGTGTTCGTGGTCCTCGCGTTCGGGACGACGCCGTCGGGCCTGGGGCCGCTGCCGGTGGCGCTGCTGGTCCTCGGGATCGGCGCCAGCCTCGGCGGGCCGACCGGTTACGCGCTGAACCCCGCCCGCGACCTGGCGCCGCGCATCGCGCACGCCGTCCTGCCGATCCGGCGGAAGGGGCCGAGCGACTGGGGGTACGCCTGGGTGCCGGTCGTCGGGCCCGTGGTCGGCGGGGTGCTGGCCGGGTTCGCCGCCTCGGCGGCCGGCTTCGCCTGACCCCGCCCCGGACCCGGCTCAGACCGCGGCGACGGCCTGCTCCAGCCGGTCCCGGCCCGCGGACTTCGCCGCGTACAGGGCCCCGTCGGCGCGGCGCAGCGTGACGGCCGGCGCCTCACCCGGCTCCCACCGGGCCAGCCCGATCGAGCAGGTCTGCCCGTCGGGGACCACCGCCCGCAGCGCGTCCACCCGGCGGACCGCGTCCTGGGCACCGCCGGTGACGACGGCCACGAACTCCTCCCCGCCCCAGCGGGCGAGGAAGCCGTCGCCCAGCGCGTCCGCCCACGCGGCGCTCGCCGCCTTGAGCAGCTCGTCACCGGCCTGGTGGCCGCGGGAGTCGTTGTAGGCCTTGAAGTGGTCGAGGTCGAGCAGCGCGACGAACACGTCGTCGTCGCGGCCCGCGCGGCACACCCGGTGCAGCTCGTGCTCCAGCGTCCGGCGGTTCGCGATCCCCGTCAGCGGGTCCGTCCGGGCCAGCGTCGCCAGCCGGCGCGACTGCGAGCGCAGCTGCTGGAGCAGGTCCCACACACGGGCGACGACGAGGCCGATGAGGGCGACGGACCCGGCGGCCAGCCAGCCCGCCGGCACGGCGTGGTGCAGCAGCGACAGCGCGACCAGCACCGCCGAGGGCAGGACCGCCGCGACCGCCAGCACGAACAGCTTCGGTGCGGTCAGGCCGCCGGTGGTCTCGTCCACGGCGTGGTGGTGCCAGGTCCGGCGGGCGTTGACGGCCGCCGCCGCGATCCCCGCGTAGTAGAGCAGCCACAGGACGTTCACGAGACGGGCGGCGTCGAGACCGCCGACGGTGAGCTGCTGCAGGTTCCACAGGACGTCGGCGGTGATCGTGCTGATCACCGCCGCCACGAGGAGCCAGAAGGCCGGGGGACGAGCACCGGGTCCGGTCAGCAGCCGGGCGACCAGGAACACCAGCAGCACGTCCGCGACGGGGAACGCGGAGCTGACCACCCGCGCCAGCAGCGGCTGGGACCCGTCGGAGGCGGCGGGCAGGATGACGAAGACCCCGAACAGGGTGGCCGCCGACAGCGACAGGACGCCCGCGTCGAGGAGGCTGCCGCGGTAGCGGACGCTGGCCCGCTGCCGGTTCAGGCCGAGCAGCCCCACCGCCGTCGGCACGTAGGCCAGCAGGTAGAAGGCGTCCCCGGGCGTCGGCCACCGCTCCTCGTCCCGCAGGTCCGCGACGAGGAAGAGCAGCTCGCCGACCAGGTAGAGCACCTGCGCGGCGAGCAGCCAGCGCCAGGGGCGGCGGAAGCCGGCCGGGACGCGGGGGACCGCCACGGCCACGACGACCGCGCAGAACACCACCGGGACCAGGTACAGCAGGGCGGCCAGGTCCGAGCCCGGCGCGGGGACGGCGGCGGCGGCGGCGCCCGCGACGCCGACCGCGGCGGTGAGCACCGTCGGCCGCAGCGAGGGGCGGTCGGAGAGCATGTCCGTGCATCGGCTTTTCGGGACCGGACCTGATGCCGCCGTTCGTGGGACCCCGTCCCGCCGTCCGCCGCGCGGTGCGGTCCCGGGGGCCGCGGCGCCCGGCGGTTAGGCTCGCCCCCGTGGTGAGCATCCCTGGCCTGAAGTCCCGCGCGGTCCCCGACACCGGCGCGCCCGCCCGCTCGACCCGGCGCCTCACCGGGTGGGGGCGGACGGCCCCGACCACGGCCACGGTGCTGCACACCGACGACCTCGACGTCATCGCCGAGGCCGTCCGCACCGCCGGCCCGCGCGGCGTCATCGCCCGGGGCCTGGGCCGCTCCTACGGCGACCCCGCCCAGAACGCGGGCGGCCTGGTCGTCGACATGACCGCGCTGAACCGCATCCACGACATCGACGTCGACGCCGCGGTCGCCGACGTCGACGCGGGCTGCTCGCTGGACAAGCTGCTGCGCGCCGTCGTCCCGCACGGCCTGTGGGTGCCCGTCCTGCCCGGGACGCGGCAGGTCACCGTGGGCGGCGCCATCGGCGCGGACATCCACGGCGGCAACCACCACACGCAGGGGACGTTCACCCGGCACGTCCTGTCCCTGGACCTGCTGACGGCCGACGGGCAGGTCCGCACCCTCACCCCCGACGGCCCCGACCGCGACCTGTTCCTCGCCACCACGGGCGGGATGGGCCTGACGGGCATCGTGCTGCGGGCGAGGATCCGCCTCGACCGCGTCGAGACGTCGTACTTCATCGCCGACGTCGAGCAGACGCCCGACTTCGACGACATGCTCGAGCGCCTGCAGACGAACGACGAGAAGTACACGTACTCCAAGACGTGGTTCGACTCGGTCACCAAGGGCGAGCACATGGGCCGCGGCTTCCTGCTGCGCGGCTCCTCGGCGAAGCTGTCGGACCTGCCGCCGGAGCTGCGCAAGGACCCGCTGAAGTTCGACGCCCCGCAGCTGGCGACCTTCCCGGACCTGTTCCCCTCCGGGATGCTGAACCGGCTGTCGGCGAAGGCGCTGAACGAGTTCTACTACCGGAAGTCGAAGACGAAGTCCGGTGTGGTGCAGAACATCACGCAGTTCTACCACCTGCTGGACCTGTTCGCGGACTGGAACCGGGCCTACGGCCCGAACGGCTTCCTGCAGTACCAGTTCGTCGTCCCCTTCGAGCGGACCGACCTGCTGAAGTCGAGCATGGAGGCCATCGTCGAGTCCGGGCACATCTCCGCGCTGAACGTCCTCAAGCGCTTCGGCGACGCCAACGACGCCCCGCTGTCGTTCCCCACGCGCGGGTGGACGCTGGCGGTGGACCTGCCCGTGAAGAAGGGCCTGGGGCAGCTGTGCGACCTGCTCGACGAGATGGTGCTGGACGCGGGGGGCCGGCTGTACCTGGCGAAGGACTCGCGCACGACGGCGGACCGCTTCGCCCGCATGTACCCCGAGCTGCCGGCGTGGCGGAAGGTGCGCGACGAGGTGGACCCGGAGCGGAAGTTCGCCTCCGACCAGTCGCGGCGGCTCCAGCTCGTCACCGGCTGACCCCCGACCCGCCCCCGAGGGGTCAGGGGATGGGGACGGCCGAGCCCGTCACGACGATCCCGCCCCGCGGGGGGACGTCGACCGTGAGGACCCCGGGCCGCCCGACGTGGCGGCCCTGGTGGACCGTGAGCGTCGCCGGGGCCCGCACCAGCCCGAGGTCGCGCAGGTAGCCGCCGAGGGCCGCCGCGGCCGACCCGGTGGCCGGGTCCTCGGTGATCGACCCGACGGGGAAGATGTTCCGGGCCTCGAACTCCAGCGGGCCGCGGCGGTGGGCGATCAGGACGGTGGCGGGCCAGCCGTGCGCGTCCAGCACCCGCCGCGCGCGGCCGGGGTCGAACGTGAACGCGTCGAAGCGGGCGAGGTCGCGCACGACGAGCACGGGGTGCGGGTTCCCGGCGTTCGCGACGCGGGGCGGGTGCTGCGCGTCGAGGTCGTCGCGGTGCAGGCCGACGAGGTCGAGGACGTCGCGCAGGGCGTCGTGGGGCAGGGCGCCGACCACCGGGTCGACGCTGGTGAAGGACGCCCGGCCGGCGTCGACGACGATCTCGACCCGGCCGACGGGGGTGTCGAACGAGTAGCCCCCGGGCCCGGAGCGTTCCGCGAGGGCCACGGCCGTCGCGACGGTCGCGTGCCCGCAGAACGGGACCTCGGCGTGCGGGGAGAAGTACCGCGTCGTGACCGTGCGGCCGGCGCCGCCGACGACGAACGCGGTCTCGGCGTACCCGACCTCGGCGGCGACCGCCAGCATCTGCCCGGCGGTCGCCGCCC
>NZ_JBJLSK010000049.1:0-22902 GCF_050871965.1 Kineococcus lubricus | reverse complement strand
TCAGTCGGGGAGTTACTTGTCGGTCACCCAGGTAAGCGCGGCCCCGCGGCCCCGGGCGCGGCGGGCGCCGCCCCCCCCGCGGGCAGCCAACACCGTCGGCCGCTCCGTGTCGAGGCCTTGGAAGCTCTGCCCCGCAACAGGTGTCGACAGCGGGGCACGGAACCCGCGAACAGCCCCCCATCGTCACCGTGCGTTGATCACGGTGTCACCGATCGTCGTCGAACCGGCTCCCGGCAGTTCACCCGGACGGCCCAGCGGCACCCCGCCCCCGCGCCGCCGGACCACCGGGTCGCCGACCCGTCGGACACGGCTGGCACAGTCCGCGCCATGGACGTGCCCGCACTGCTGACCGGACTGCTGCTCGGCCTCCTGGCCGGGGTGGTGGCCGGGGTCCTGCTCGCGCGCTGGGTCCAGCGCACCCGGACCGGCCCGGAGACCACCGCCCTGCGGACCGAGCGCGACCTGCTGCGCGCCCGGGTCGGCGAGCTCGAGGACCGCGTGCGCGCCGGGCACGAGCTGACCGCCACCGTGACCCCCGTCGCCGCGACGCTCCAGCGCGTCGAGGCCCAGGTCGCCGCCCTCGAGCGCGACCGCGTCCAGCAGTACGCCCGGCTCACCGAGCAGCTGCGCACCGTCGCCGAGGGCACCGACGCCCTGCGCGACCAGACGGCCACGCTGGCCGGGGCGCTGCGCGCCTCCAGCTCGCGCGGGTCCTGGGGCGAGGTCCAGCTGCGCCGCGTCGTCGAGCACGCCGGGATGCTCGACCGCGTCGACTTCGCCGAGCAGTCCTCCCTGACGACCCGCGCCGGGCGCGCCGTGCGCCCGGACCTGGTGGTCAACCTGCCCGGCGGCAAGCACGTCGTCGTCGACGCCAAGGCCCCGCTGGCCGCGTTCCTGCGCGCCGGGGAGGCCCCCGACGACGGCGAGCGCCGCCGCGAGCTGCTGGCGCACGCGCGCGCCGTGCGCGGCCACGTCGACGGCCTGGCCGCCAAGGAGTACCCCAGCGCCGTCGAGGACTCCCCCGACGTCGTCGTCTGCTTCGTCCCCGGCGAGGCGTTCCTCGCCGCGGCCTGCCAGGCCGACCCCGCGCTGCTGGAGCACGCCATGTCCCGGCGGGTGGTGCTGGCCACCCCCACGACGCTGCTGGCGCTGCTGCGCACGGTGGCCCTGACCTGGCAGCAGGACGCCGTCGCGGGCAACGCGCGGGAGCTGTTCGAGGTGGGCCGGGAGCTGTACGAGCGGCTCGGCACCCTCGGCGGGCACACGGCCTCCCTCGGCCGGACCCTGCACCGCGCGGTCGAGGACTACAACCGCTTCGTGGGGACGCTGGAACGGCGCGTCCTGGTCTCGGCGCGCCGCATCCGCGACCTCGACCTCGCCGACGACGAGCTGCCCGTGCTGCAGCCCGTCGACGACGCCGTCCGCCCCCTGACCGCGCCCGAGCTGCTGGGGGACCCGGCCGCGGACGGCCCGGCGGCAGCGCTCAGACGGGAGTGACCGGCAGCGTCCGGCGGCCCCCGGCGGCGGCCTTGAGGTCGCGGCGCAGGTCGGTGGGCAGCGCGAACTGCAGGTCCTCCAGCGCCGTCGTGACCTCCTCGACCGCGCCGTAGCCGCGCTCGGCCAGGTGGTCCAGGACCTCCTCGACGAGCACCTCCGGCACCGAGGCGCCCGAGGTCAGCCCGACCGTCGTGACCCCCTCGAACCACGCCGGGTCGATCTCGCCGGCGTTGTCGACGCGGTGCGCCGCCCGGGCGCCGGCGTCGAGGGCGACCTCGGCCAGGCGGACCGAGTTCGAGGAGTTGGCGCTGCCCACGACGATGACCAGGTCGGCCTCCGGGGCGATCTTCTTGATCGCGACCTGCCGGTTGGAGGTGGCGTAGCAGATGTCGTCGCTCGGCGGGTCCTGCAGGTTCGGGAACCGCTGCCGCAGCCGGCGCACCGTCTCCATCGTCTCGTCGACGCTCAGCGTCGTCTGCGACAGCCAGACGAGGTTGTCGGGGTCCTTGACCTCGACGCGGTCGGCGGCGTCGGGGTCGTCCACGACCGTGATGTGGTCCGGCGCCTCCCCCGCGGTGCCCTCGACCTCCTCGTGGCCGGTGTGGCCGATGAGCAGGATCTCCATGTCCTGCTTCGCGAACCGGACGGCCTCCTTGTGGACCTTCGTGACCAGCGGGCACGTCGCGTCGATCGTCTGCAGCGACCGGGCCGCGGCCGCCTCGCGGACGGCCGGGCTGACGCCGTGCGCGGAGAAGACCAGGTGCGCGCCCTCGGGCACGGCGTCGGTCTCGTCGACGAAGACCGCCCCGCGCGCCTGCAGCGTCCGGACCACGTGCTTGTTGTGGACGATCTCCTTGCGCACGTAGACCGGCGCGCCGTACAGGTCCAGCGCCTTCTCCACCGCGACGACCGCGCGGTCCACCCCGGCGCAGTAGCCGCGGGGGGCGGCGAGCAGGACGCGCTTGCCGCCGTCCCAGGCCGCCCGCCCCGTCGGGGCCGTCAGCAGCGAGGTGTCGTTGCAGTCGTCCGTCACGGGCTCGGTCAGGCTCTGGGTCACGCCCCCCATGGTAAGTCGGCGCTCGCGGGGGGCCGGGGTGAGCGGTGTGGAGGTCCCGGCTGGGAGGATGCGCACGTGCCCGCCGACCCGCCGCCGCGCCGCCCCACCACCGCCGGGGGGACGACGGCCGAGAACCCGTGGCCGGTGCGGCTGCTCGCGGCCAAGATGGACGCCTACATCGCGAAGATGCCGTGGACCTGGGTCGAGGGCCAGGTCGTGCAGGTCAACGACCGCCCCGGCTCCTCCGTCGTGTTCGTCACCCTGCGCGACGCCGACACCGACATGTCCCTGCCCGTCACCATCGCCCGCCGGGTCCTGACCCGGCTGCGCGAGGCGCTGCCCGACGGCCTGGCCCACGGCACCCGCGTCGTCGTGCACGCCAAGCCGGAGTTCTTCGCCAAGCGGGGCTCGCTGAGCCTGGCCGCCGACGACGTGCGGCCCGTCGGGGTCGGCGAGCTGCTGGCCCGCCTGGAGCACCTCAAGCGCGTCCTGCGCAGCGAGGGGCTGTTCGACGCCGACCGCAAGCGCCCGCTGCCGTTCCTGCCGCACACCGTGGGGCTGGTCTGCGGCCGCGCCTCGGCCGCCGAGCGCGACGTCGTCGAGAACGCGCGGGTCCGCTGGCCCGCGGTGCGCTTCGAGGTCCGCGAGGTCGCCGTGCAGGGGCCGAACGCGGTCACCGAGGTCGGCGCGGCCCTGGCCGAGCTCGACGCCGACCCCCGGGTCGAGGTCGTCGTCATCGCCCGCGGCGGCGGCAGCGTGGAGGACCTGCTGCCCTTCAGCAACGAGGCCCTCGTGCGCGCCGTCGCGCACGCCCGCACCCCCGTCGTCTCGGCCATCGGCCACGAGGTCGACTCCCCGCTGCTGGACCTGGTCGCCGACGTGCGGGCCTCGACCCCGACCGACGCGGCCCGGCTCGTCGTCCCCGACGTCGCCGAGGAGCTCGCCGGGGTCGGGCAGCTGCGCTCGCGGGCCCGGCGGGCCGTCACCGGCCGCCTCGACCGGGAGGAGCACGCCCTCGCGGCGCTGCGCAGCCGGCCCGTGCTGGCCGCCCCGCACGTCCTGCTCGACACCCGCGCCGCCGAGGTCGACGGCCTGCGCGAGCGGGCCCGGCGCGCGGTGGGGCACCGGCTCGACCGGGCCGCGGTCGACGTCGACCACCTGCGCACCAGCGTCCGCGCCCTGTCGCCGCGCTCCACGCTGCTGCGCGGGTACGCCGTCGTCCAGCGCGCCGACGGCTCGCTGGTGCGCGACCCCGCCGACGCCCCCGACGGCACCCGGCTGCGGATCCGGCTGCCCGACGGGGAGGTCGCGGCCACCGCTGGGTAGCGTCTGCGGCGTGCCGGACGAACCCACCGCCCCCGCCGACCTCAGCTACGAGCAGGCCCGCGACGAGCTCGTCGACGTGGTGCGCCGGCTGGAGACCGGCGGGACGGGCCTGGAGGAGGCGCTGGCGCTGTGGGAGCGCGGCGAGGCGCTCGCCGACCGGTGCCGGCAGTGGCTCGACGGGGCCCAGGCCCGCCTCGACGCCGTCCAGGGCGAGGACGCCGCCGGGGACCCCGCCGAGGACCCCGCCGGCTGAGGGGCCTCAGGCCCGCGCGCCCCAGGGCGTCCCGGCCGCCGCCCAGCCGGCCAGCGCGGCCTCGACGAGCTCGGTGAGCACCTCGTACCCGCCCTCGCCGGTCACCAGCAGCGTCTGGCCGTCCTGGGTGCGCACCAGGCTGTACCGCCGGCGGTCCGGCTGCAGGTACCGCTCCCAGACCTGACCGTCGATCGTCTGCTCGCCGTCGGCGTCCCCGCTCTGCGTCTGGGCGCGCAGCCACGTCCGGGTCGTGTCCCGCGCGGTCTCCAGGGCCAGGTAGTCGCCGTCGTCGGAGCGGTAGCCGACGTGCCAGGTGACGACGCCGTCGGTGGAGCGGTTCACGTTGGCCGACGTCGCCGTCCAGCCCTGCGGCCCCTGCGGGACGACGGGGGCGAACGGCAGGCTCGCCTGCGCGCCCGAGGCGGCGTTGCCCACGTCCACCGCGGGCTGCTCGATGGCGTTGGGCCGCGGCAGCAGGAGCACGACGACCGCCACCATCGCCAGGATCAGGGCCATCGACAGGACCATCGACCGCACGTTCCCGCCGGAGTGCCGGCCGCGGGGCACCCCGCGCGGGTCCTCCCCGGAGGCGCTCGCGGGAGTGGTGTCGGGGGAACTACCGGTCGTGCTCACGCCCCCATGGTGACGGATAGAGTCGGCAGCCGACGACGACCGTCGCCGGCGGCCCGCCCGGGGGCACCGGATCCCGTGATGCCGACCCCCGTGTCCGCGACGCCAGGAGGCCCACCCGTGTCCCACACCTCCCACCCCACGTCCCTGCCCCCGGCGCTGGCCGTCGGGGACGAGGCCCCCGACCGCAACCTCGCCATGGAACTGGTCCGGGTGACCGAGGCCGCCGCCATGGCCGGCGGCCGCTGGGTCGGGCGCGGTGACAAGAACAAGGCCGACGGCGCCGCCGTCAACGCCATGCGCACCCTCATCGGCACCGTCAGCATGAACGGCACCGTCGTCATCGGCGAGGGCGAGAAGGACAACGCCCCCATGCTGTTCAACGGCGAGCGCGTCGGGGACGGCAACGGCGCCGAGTGCGACGTCGCGGTGGACCCCATCGACGGGACCACCCTCACCGCCCGCGGCATGCCGAACGCCGTCGCGGTCCTGGCCGTCGCCGAGCGCGGCACCATGTACGACCCCTCCGCCGTGTTCTACATGGACAAGCTCGCGGTCGGGCCCGAGGGCGCCGACGTCGTCGACATCCGCCTGCCGGTGCGCGAGAACATCCGCAAGCTCGCCAAGGCCAAGAAGCGCTGGGTCGAGGACGTCACCGTCTGCATCCTGGACCGCCCCCGCCACGCCCAGCTGGCCCAGGAGGTCCGCGACGCCGGGGCCCGCATCAAGTTCATCTCCGACGGCGACGTCGCCGGCGCGGTGATGGCCGCGCGCGAGGGCACCGGCGTGGACCTGCTGCTGGGCGTCGGCGGCACCCCCGAGGGCATCATCACCGCCTGCGCGATGCACTGCCTGGGCGGCACCATCCAGGGCCGGCTGTGGCCGCGCGACGACGACGAGAAGCAGAAGGCGATCGACGCCGGCCACGACCTCGACGCCGTCCTGGACACCGAGGCCCTCGTGGCCAGCGACAACGTCTACTTCGTCGTGACCGGCATCACCGACGGTGAGCTGGTCCACGGGGTCCGCTACCTCGGCGACACCGTGACCACCTCCAGCATCGTCATGCGCAGCAAGTCCGGCACCATCCGCAAGGTCGAGAGCGAGCACCGCCTCTCGAAGCTGCAGGCGTACTCGGCGATCGACTTCACCGGGCCGCGCTGATGGCGGCGCCGTCCACCCCCCGCAGCGTCGTGGTCGGCGAGGCGCTCGTCGACGTCGTGCACCGCGCCGGCGGCGGTCCCGCCGCGGAGCACCCGGGCGGGTCCCCGCTGAACGTCGCCCACGGCCTGGGCCGGCTGGGGCACGACGTCGCGCTGCTGACCCGCCTGGGCGACGACGCCCACGGGCGGCTGCTGCGCGGGCACCTGGACGCCGGTGGCGTGCGGCTGCTGCCCGGTGCGGTGGACGGCGACCCGACGTCGGTGGCGCGTGCCGAGATCGACGCCGAGGGCAAGGCGACCTACGAGTTCGACCTCGTCTGGCGCCTGCCGGAGGTCGCGCTGCCCCCGGACGTCGCGCTCGTGCACACCGGCTCGATCGGGGCGGCGGTCGACCCCGGGGCGCGGACGGCGCTGGAGGTCCTGCGCTCGGTGCGCGGGCGGGCCACGACGAGCTACGACCCGAACGTGCGGCCGGCGTTCTTCACGTCCCCGGCGGCCGCGCTGGCGCGGGTCGAGGAGTTCGTGGCGGCCGCCGACGTCGTGAAGGCCTCCGACGAGGACCTCGACTGGCTGCTGCCGGGTGAGGACGTGGAGGCGGTCGCGCGGCGGTGGCAGGCCCTGGGCCCGGCGCTGGTCGTCGTGACCCGCGGCAGCCGGGGCGCCGTCGCGGTCTCGGGGGCGGGCACGCTGCACGTCCCGGCCCCGCGGGTCGACGTCGTGGACACCGTGGGCGCCGGGGACGCGTTCATGTCGGGGCTGCTGCACGCCCTGGCCGAGCACGACCTGCTCGGCGCCGCGGCGCTGCCGCGGTTGCGCCACCTCGACCTGCGCACGTTCGAGGCCCTCGTGGGCACGGCGATCCGGTCGGCGTCCATCACGTGCTCGCGGGCCGGGGCGAACCCGCCGACGCGCGCCGAGCTCGACGGCTGAGGGCCCTCAGCCCCGGCGGCGCCCGAACCGGGGGCGTCGCGGGGCGGGTGGGCGCGGGGGCGTCGCGGCGGCGCGGCGGCGGGTGAGCCCGTCGCGCAGCCGCTCGACGGCGCCGCTGACGGACTCGAAGGACCGGTCGAGGCGCTCGTGGCGGCGGATCTCGTCGCGGTAGGTGCGGCGGAACAGGCTCAGCCGGTCCACGAGCGCGGGCAGCAGGTCCTGCCCGGCGGGGGTCAGCACCAGGCGGACGGTGTGGCGGGCGACCGGTTCGAGCCGCTTCTTGTAGGCCTCGTCCCCGCGCAGCAGGTCCAGCTCGCGGTACCCGGAGACGATCGCGCGGCGGCGCAGCCGCAGCAGCAGCAGGGTGCCCGGGCCCGTGCCGGCGTACCGGGCGCGGTAGCTCTGGACGTAGCCGTGCAGGGCGCGGGGGCCGGCGAGGCAGAACGCGTAGGCGACGAGCTCGCCGTCGACGCGCAACCCGGACAGCTGGACGGTCCCCGGCGGGGAGGTCCACAGCACCTCGGTCAGCGTGCGCCCCGACGCCCCGCGCCAGGGCCGGCGGCGGCGGTCGGCGTGCGGGTGGGCGTCGTCGACCTCGGCGAGCTCGGTGACGAGCTCCTCGAGCCGGTCGGCGGCGGCCTCGGGGTCGTGCCGGCGCAGCTCGGCCAGGCCGGCGAGCAGGTCGTCGGCCACGACGAGCTCACCGAGCTCGGCCAGCCGTCGCCACTGCCGCCGCTCCTCGTGCCGCGCGTGCCGGCCCAGGCCGGCGTCGTGCTCCTCGACGGTGGCCGGCAGCGGGACGGCCCGGACGGTGGCCTGCGGCAGCGTGCGGACGGCGTACCGGCGGTGGTGGGCCCACCGGGTGACGAGCTCGACCTGCTCCCCGGCGGCCGGTACCTGCTCGAGGTCGAGCACCGCGCCGGGGACCTCGCGCAGCGCGCCGTCGAGGACGGCCGCGACGAGGCGGGCCGCGGGGACGTCGGCGTCCGGGTCGGCCAGGACGCCGGCGTAGTCGCTGCCGCCGGCACCGAGGAAGGTCAGCAGCGGCCGGGGTCCGCCGCCGAGCAGGGCGAAGGCGCCGAGGGCGAGCAGCCGCCCGTCGCGGCGGACCGACACGAGCAGCGGCTCACCGGCCCCGAGGTGGGTGTGCACGGCGCGCAGCCAGTCGGGCCCGGTGAAGGGCGGCTGCCCGGCGCGGGCGGCCAGGGCCCGCCACTCCGGCACGGGGGCGTTGTCGAGGTCGCGGCGGGCGGTGACCGACAGCCCGTGGGAGGGGTCGAGGACCAGGACGAGGTCGCTGCCGGGGGTGGAGGTGGTCTCGGGAGGCGACGCGAGGTCCGTCACCGTCCACCACCCTCCGCGCTCAGGGCCCGCCCGTGTGGAGGACCCGTGCGCGCACCTTAGCCCCGCTCCCCGACACGGACGCGGAACCTCCTCACGCGTCGCCGGACTATCGACGCAGCGTCATGGAGCACTCACTCAGCGCCGGGATCGGGGGTGGCCCGGCGCAGCCGGCCCCTGCCCGGGACCGGCTGCGCGGCCCGTCCGGACCCCCCTCCGGACGGCTCGGGCGGGCGTCAGGAACCGGCGTGCGCCGGGGTCCGGCCCGCGCTGCCCTGGGCCCGCTCCAGCGACCGCCGGCGCAGCATCTCCGACTGCTCGCCGATCTTGCGGGCCTTGTCCTCGTCGCGGGTCAGGTTGGCGCCCGTGCCCGGGTCGAACACGTGCATCCGCTTCGGGTCGAACCACAGGTGCGCGGTGTCGCCGTCGCGCACCCCGCTCATCGCGTCCAGCGTCACGACGAGCTGCGAGCGCATGCTCTCCCCGTCCAGCTCGCGGTCCAGCTCGGCCAGCTGCTGCCGCGTCTCCTGCGCCGCCTCGAACGGGATGTAGGCGTACAGCTCGTTGCCCAGCCACTCGGTGACGTCGACCTGGGCCTGGAACGTGACCGCCCCGGCGGGGGCGTCGGTGACGTCGGCGTCGTCGAAGTGCTCGGGCCGGACCCCCACGATGAGCAGCTTGCCCTCGTGCTCGGCGCCCACGACCTCGGGCCGGGGCACCTCGCAGAACGGCAGCTGGAGCCGGTCACCGGCCACCCGGGCGGGCAGGAAGTTCATCGGCGGCGAGCCGATGAACCCGGCCACGAACAGGTTGACGGGCTGTTCGTACAGCTCCCGCGGGCTCGCGACCTGCTGCAGGATCCCCTTGCGCAGGACCGCGACCCGGTCCCCCAGGGTCATCGCCTCGGTCTGGTCGTGGGTGACGTACAGGGTCGTCGTCGCCAGCGAGCGCTGCATCCGGGCGATCTCGGTGCGCATCTGCCCGCGCAGCTTGGCGTCGAGGTTCGACAGCGGCTCGTCGAACAGGAACGCCTTGGCGTCGCGCACGATCGCCCGGCCCATCGCCACCCGCTGGCGCTGGCCGCCGGACAGGTTCGCCGGCTTGCGGTCCAGGTGCTCGTTGAGCTCCAGCATGTCCGCCGCGCGCTGCACCCGCTCGCGGATCTCGCTCTCGGGCACCTTGGAGTGGTTCAGCCGCAGCGGGAAGGCGATGTTCTCCCCCACCGTCAGGTGCGGGTAGAGGGCGTAGTTCTGGAACACCATCGCCAGGTCGCGGTCGCGGGGGGCCAGGTCGTTCACCCGCTTGCCGTCGATGAGCAGGTCCCCGGAGGTGATGTCCTCCAGCCCCACGACCATCCGCAGCAGCGTCGACTTCCCGCAGCCCGAGGGGCCGACGAGGATGACGAACTCGCCGTCGGCGATGTCGAGGCTGACGTCGTTCACCGCGGGGAAACCGTCACCGTACTGCTTGACGATGTTCTTCAGTTCGATGCGCGCCATCTGCGATCAACCCTTCACTGCGCCGTTGGTGAGGCCCGCGACGATGCGGCGCTGGAACACGAGCGCCAGGAGCACGACGGGGATGGTGACGATGACGGCGGCCGCCGAGATGGCGCCCGTCGGCTGGACGAAGTAGCTGGACCCGGTGAAGCTCGACAGCGCCGCCGGGACCGGCTGCGCGTCCGACGTCGAGGTCAGCGAGATGCCGAAGACGAAGTCGTTCCACGCGATGAAGAACGCGATGATCGCGGTGGTGAACACCCCGGGGGCGGCGAGCGGGACGATGACCTTGCGGAACGCCTGCCAGCTCGTCGCCCCGTCGACCTGCGCGGCCTGCTCCATGTCCCACGGGATGCCGCGGAAGAACGCCGACATCGTCCAGATCGAGATCGGCAGGGTCAGGGCCAGGTACGGGATGATCAGCCCCGGGATCGTGTCGTACAGCCCGATCTGGCGCCACGCGTTGAACAGCGGCGTCACCATCGTGATGACCGGGAACACCGCGACGGCCAGCGCGCTGGTCAGCACGACCCGCTTGCCGGGGAAGTCCAGCCGCGCGATCGCGTACGCCGCGAACATGGCCAGCACCACCGCGATGAACGTCGCGACCAGGCACGTGATGATCGAGTTGCGCAGCGCCGGCAGGAACAGGTTCGACCCGTTCCCGTTGAAGATGCCGTCGTAGTTCGCCCAGGTCGCGGTGGTCGGGAAGAACGTCTTCTCCGCCAGCGCCCCCTCGGACTTGAAGCTCATCGAGACGATGTACACCACCGGCACGATCGCGTACAGGACGATGACCGCGGCACCGACGTACCAGCCGATCTTCTCCTTCGTGGACATCGCACCCATCAGCCTTCACCTCTCGCCCGGGCCAGGTCGACCTTGAACACCTTGATGGCGATGAAGCAGATCGCCAGCACGCACACGAACAGCAGCACCGAGACCGCCGACCCCAGCCCGATCTCCAGCCGGGAGATCGTCTGGTTGTACGCCAGCGAGGAGACCGTCTCGGTCCCCGCGGCGCCGTTGGTCATGATGTAGACGTTGTCGAAGATGCGGAAGGCGTCGAGGGCGCGGAACAGCAGCGCCACCATGATCGACGCCTTCATGTTCGGCAGCGTCACCTTCCACAGCCGCTCCCACGCCGTCGCGCCGTCGACCCTGGCCGCCTCGGTCATGTCCGAGGGGACCTGCGCCAGACCGGCGAGCAGCAGCAGGGAGATGAACGGCGTGGTCTTCCAGATCTCCGAGAGGCAGATGACCGCCAGCGCGCTCCACTTGTTCGCGAAGACGTCGTAGTCGCCCAGCCCCAGGACGCTGTTCATGAAACCGGTCGTCAGGCCGAACGCGTACTGCCAGGCGTAGGCCGAGACGACCGTGATGATGGCGTACGGGATGAGGATCGCCGTGCGCACGATGGGCCGCAGCCAGCCGAGCACCTTGTGCATGACCATCGCCAGGGCGAAACCGATGACCAGCTCGACGGCGACCGTGACGAGGGTGATGAGGGCGGTGTTCCCCAGCGCCCGCCACCACAACCCGTCGGACAGGATGACGCCGTAGTTGCGCAGGCCGATGAACTCCCGGTCGGCCGGTGCGGTCAGCCGGAAGCTGAACAGCGACTCGTACAGGGCCTGCAGGATCGGGTACCCGGTGACGGCGACCAGGATGACGAACGCGGGCCCGGCGAGGTACCAGCCGAGGCGGGCCTCGGCGCGGGACTTGTCGGTCTTGCGGGGCTTGCCCGAGACCCGCTTGGTGACCGTGACCCCACCGGTCGAGCGGGTTTCCGTCTGTTGGCTCACAACAGTTTCTCCCCTCGGAGGACCTCGCCGATGTACTCCTGCGAGGCGGCCGGTGTGGACTCCGAGACGTTCGACACCGGCTGCCACTGGTCGGCGATGCCCTGGCTGACCTCGTTGTAGTACGCCGTCTGCGGTCGCGGCGACGCGGCCTGCAGCGACGTGCGGATGGTGTCGTACATGGGGTACGCCTCCTGCACGGCCGGGTCGTCGTAGACGGCCTCGCTGGCGGCGGGGTTGCCGTCGGAGACCATGTACGCGGCCTGGTTCTCCGCCGACACGATGCAGCTGACGGCTTCGAACGCGGCGTCCTTGTGCTCGCTGAAGGCGCTCACGCCGATGTCGATGCCGCCCAGCGGCGGGGCCGCGGGGTCGGTGTCGTTCATCGCCGGGTAGGTCGTCCAGCCGTAGTCGTCGAAGACCGCCTGGTCCATCGTGCCCTCCTCGGCCGCGGACTTGCCCTGGGCGTAGACGAACGGCCAGTTCACCATGAACGCCGCGCCGCCCTGCTGGAACAGGTTCGCCGTCGCCGCCTCGTCGCGGTTGTCGATGCCCGGCCCGCCCACCCCGGCGGCGGTGATGCCCCGCATCACCTCCGCCGCGGCCCGGCCGGCGTCGCTGTCCAGGCCGAGCCGGATGTCGGGCCCCTTGGCGTCGGGGTTCTCGATGACCTCACCGCCGGCGGAGGCGATCATCGCGTTGACCCACACGGTCATGGACTCCGCGCGCTGCCCCTGCACGCCGATCGCGCTGCCCTGGGCCTTCGCGGCCTCGATGAGCTGCTGCCAGGTGACGGGGCGGGTCATGTCCAGCCCGGCCGCCTCGGCGACCGACTTGCGGTACCACAGCAGCTGCGTGTTCGCCCAGAACGGGGCGGTCACCAGCTCGCCCTTCCAGCTGGCCCCCTGGACGGCGCCGTCGACGACGCCCTCGGTCCACCGCTGCTGCAGGTCGGCGGGGACCGGGGCGAGGAAGCCGGCCTCGGAGGTCTCCGGCACGAACACCGGGTCCAGGCTCATGAGGTCGATCGAGGTGTCGTTGCCGGCCAGGCGGCGCATCAGCTGCTCACGCTGGGCGGCGGCGTCGCTGGGCAGGATGGAGACCTCGATGTCGTACGCGCCGTTCGAGGCCGCGCTGCACTTCTCGGCGATCGTCTGCTGACCGCCGTTGTCGGGGTTGACGTACCAGTTGAGCGTCGGGGTGCCCGACGCGGTGCTCGATCCTCCACAGGCCGTCAGTCCCCCGGCGAGCACCGTCGCCGCGCTCAGGATCCCCAGCCACGTGCGCCTTCGGCCAGCCACAGCCCCTCCTTGGACGTGTCCGTCTGTTGCTGTGGGGCATGCCTACACCGGTCGTTCACACGCCGCACCCCGGGGCGGGGCGCGCCCGGAGATCGTGAGCTGTCCGTGATCCAGGACACCGGTGGCCGCTGCGGGGACCCCGCCTTGGCAGGATGGGGGCATGGCCAGTGAAGCCCCCGCGCAGGAGTTCCGCATCGAGCACGACACCATGGGGGAGGTCAAGGTCCCCGCCGCCGCGAAGTACCGCGCGCAGACGCAGCGGGCCGTGGAGAACTTCCCGATCTCCGGCACCCCGCTGGAGCGCGCCCACATCGAGGCGCTCGCCCGCATCAAGAAGGCCGCCGCCCTGGCCAACGCCGAGCTCGGCGTGCTGGAGCGCGACCTCGCCCAGGCCGTCGCCGACGCCGCCGAGGAGGTCGCGACCGGCCGCTGGGACGCCGAGTTCCCCGTCGACATCTTCCAGACCGGCTCGGGCACCAGCTCCAACATGAACGCCAACGAGGTCATCGCGACGCTGGCGACGGAGCGGCTGGGCTCCCCCGTCCACCCCAACGACCACGTCAACGCCTCCCAGTCCTCCAACGACGTCTTCCCCACCTCGGTCCACGTCGCCGCGACCTCGGCCGTGATCAACGACCTCGTCCCGGCGCTGAAGCACCTCGAGGCGGCCCTGCGCCGCAAGGCGACCGAGTGGGCGCAGGTCGTGAAGTCCGGCCGCACCCACCTCATGGACGCCACCCCCGTGACGCTGGGCCAGGAGTTCGCCGGGTACGCCCAGCAGCTCACCCGCGGCATCGAGCGCGTCGAGGCGACCGTGGTGCGGGTGGCCGAGGTCCCGCTGGGCGGCACCGCCACCGGCACCGGCATCAACACCCCGCCCGGCTTCCCGCAGCGCGTCATCGAGCTGCTCGCGGCCGACACCGGCCTGCCGCTGACCGAGGCCGCCGACCACTTCGAGGCCCAGGGCGCCCGCGACGCGCTCGTGGAGCTGTCCGGGGCGCTGAAGGTCGTCGCCGTCAGCCTCACCAAGGTCTGCAACGACCTGCGCTGGATGGGCTCGGGCCCGCGCACCGGGCTCGGCGAGCTGCGGCTGCCGGACCTGCAGCCGGGGTCGTCGATCATGCCGGGCAAGGTCAACCCCGTCGTCCCCGAGGCCGTCCTCATGGTCGCCGCGCAGGTCGTCGGCAACGACGCGACCGTCGCCTGGGCCGGGGCCAGCGGCTCCTTCGAGCTGAACGTGCAGATCCCCGTCATGGCCCGCAACGTGCTGGAGTCGGCCCGGCTGCTGGGCAACGCCTCCCGGCTGCTGGCCGACCGCACCGTCGACGGCCTGGAGGCCGACGTCGAGGCGTGCCGCCGGTTCGCGGAGTCCTCCCCCTCGATCGTGACCCCGCTGAACCGCGTCATCGGCTACGAGGCCGCCGCGAAGGTCGCCAAGCACGCCGTGGCGACCGGCTCCACGGTGCGCGAGGCCGTGGTGGACCTCGGGTTCGTCGAGCGCGGGGAGGTCAGCGAGGAGCAGCTGGACGCCGCGCTCGACGTGATGTCCATGACCCACCCCTGACCCACCCCGGCCGGAGACTGTCCCGGTGGCCACCCACCTGCTGCTCGTCCTCGTGGGCGCCCTGGCCCTCACCATCGTCTCCGTGCGCCGCGGCCGGCAGCCCCCGCTGGTGCTCGCGGTCTGCGGGGCCCTGGTGTCCTTCGTCCCGGGTCTGCCCCGCCTGGAGCTGCCGCCCGACGTCATCCTGTCCGTGGTGCTGCCGCCGCTGCTCTTCTCCACGACCGCGGGGTTCTCCTGGCGCGGGTTCCTGCGCCGCTGGCGCTCCATCACGGACCTGGGGGTCCTCCTCGTCGTCGTGACCACCGCCGTCGTGGGCGCGGTCGCGGCCTACGCGGTGCCCTGGCTCGGCCTGGGCACCGCCCTCGTGCTGGCCGCGGTCGTCTCGCCCCCCGACGCGGTCACGGCGGTGGCGATCGGGGGCCGGCTCGGGCTGCCGACCCGGGTGCTGACGACCCTCAAGGGCGAGAGCCTGGTCAACGACGCGGCCGCGCTGACGCTCTTCTCCACGGCGACCGCCGCGGTGGCCGGCACGGAGACCCTCGTCGATGACCCGGTGCTGTTCTTCGCCGTCGAGGCCGTCGGCGGGATCCTGGTGGGAGCGGTCCTGGGCCGTCTGGTGCACCTGGTGCGGACCCGCCTGCGCAACCCGGCGAACATGACGGCGCTGGCCGTGCTGACCCCCTTCACGGCGTACGCGCTCGCCGAGGCGCTGGAGACCTCCGGGGTGCTCGCGGTGGTCGCCGCCGGTTTCGCCCTGTCCCGCCGCTCGGTGCGCACCGTCTACGCCACCCGCATCGCCGAGCGGGAGGTGTGGAACCTGCTGGACGTGCTCCTGGAGGCGTTCGTGTTCGCCTACCTGGGGTTGCAGTTCAGCTTCCTGCTCGAGGACGCCCTGGCGGAGGGGACCCGGCCCGCGGAGCTGCTGGGGGCCGGCCTGGTCGTGCTCGCCGCGGTCGTCCTGGTCCGGGTGGCGTGGGTCCTGGGGGGCGGCGTGCTCATGCGCCGGGTCCTGCGGGGGCGCTTCTCCCCCGGCGGGCGCCACTTCACGCTCCGCGAGGACGTGGTCATCGCGTGGACCGGCATGCGGGGCGTGGTGACGCTGGCCGCGGCGGCGGGCATCCCCGCCACGACGAGCAGCGGGGAGCCCTTCCCGCACCGCGCCGACCTTCAGGTGCTGGCCTTCGCGGTCGCGGTGGGCACGCTGCTGCTGCAGGGGGCCACGCTGCCGGCGCTCATCCGGCGGCTGCACCTGGAGGCGCCGGAGGAGCGCGAGTGGCTCGACGCGCAGCGCCGCCTGGCGCGGGAGCTGTCCTGGAGCACCGGGCGCGCGGAGCTGCGGGCGGCGCACGACGAGGCCGACGACCCGGTGCAGCGCCACGTCGCGGAGCTCGTCCTGCGGCGCGCGGAGCAGCTGGCGGCGCTGCGCTCGGCCGACGACGCCGAGCAGGAGGCGGCGTCCGCGGGCCGGCGGGCGGCGGAGACGGGCGTCGCGTTGCGGCGCAGGATGATCCGCGCCCAGCGGGCGGCCCTGGTCGCCGCCCAGGAGGACGGGCGGATCGCCGAGGAGGCCGTCGGGGAGACGCTGGAGCAGCTGGACCTCGACGAGGCGGCGCTGTCGCACCGCAGCTCACCGCGGCTGTGAGGGGTGGTCCCCCCGCAGGACGACGCAGGGCGCCGCCCCCCTCACGGGGTGCGGCGCCCTGGGTACGGGTGCGGCAGGCTCAGCGCGAGTAGTACTCGACGACGAGCTGCTCGTCGCAGGTCACGGGGATCTGCTCGCGGACCGGGAGGGCGTTCACCGTGGCGGTGAGGTCCTCGCGCTCCACCGAGAGCCAGCCCGGGATCTCGTTGTCGCTCCAGCCGCCCTCGCGGGCGACGATGAACGGCGTCTTGGCCTTCGAGCGAGGGGCGACCTCGACGGTCTGGCCGGGGACGACGCGGAACGACGGGCGGTCGACGCGACGGCCGTCGACGACGATGTGGCGGTGCACGACCATCTGGCGAGCCTGGTAGATGGTCCGCGCGAAGCCGGCACGCCAGACGACGGCGTCCAGACGCGTCTCGAGCAGCTGCACCAGGTTCTGACCGGTCTTGCCAGGCTTGCGCTTGGCGAGGTCGTAGGCGCGACGCAGCTGCGTCTCGCTCACGTCGTACTGGTAGCGCAGACGCTGCTTCTCGCGCAGCTGCGTCGCGTAGTCCGACGCCTTCTTCTGCTTGCGGCCGTGCATGCCCGGCGGGTACGGGCGACGGTCCATGAAGCGGGCGGCCTTCGGCGTGAGGGCCACCCCGAGCGCGCGGCTGATGCGCACCTTGGGTCGGGCGTTGTTCATTCCACTCTCCTGATCGTAAGGTGAGCCTAGCCAAAGTCGAGAAGTCCTCGACCGGCCAGGACGATCGCGCCCCGAGGAGGCACTGTGAACCACCGGATCCGGGGGATCCAGCGGACCACGGCACCGGACCACCAGCCGATTGCCGGGGATTCGGAGCGCACCGTCTCCAACCTTACGGCCTCCGGCGGGGTGCCCGTGACCACCCGTCCCAGCCCCGCCCAGTGGGCCCGCACCCTCGCGGTGGGCACGGTGACGGGGACCCTGCACCTGCCCCGGGCCGCCCGGCCCTGCCCGCACCACGGCGGGCAGGACGCCCCCGGCGACGCCGACGACGTCTTCGCCGTGGCGACCCCGCAGCGGCGCGCCCGCACCGCCCCCTCGCCCACCGAGGCCTTCCCCGTGCAGCACCTCACCGACTCCTGGGGCGGGCTGCTGCTGCTGCTGGAGGACGACTCCCCGCTGCACCGGCGCCTGCAGGAGCTGGAGGGCGACGCCCGCTGGAGCGGGGTCCCGGCCGTCCTGGACGTCCTGGACGTCCCGCCCGGGCAGGCCGTCCTGCCCCGGGCCCGGCTGTGCGTCACCGGCTGGGTGGAGTCGATCCTGCCCGCCGACCAGCGCCGCGTCGCCCAGACCGCGGCCGCCGTCCGGCCCCTGGGCGCCCTGCTCGACGTCGGCACCACGCGCCGGATCTGGCGGCTGGAGGTCGCCGACGTGCGCGTCACCACCGCCGGCGGGGTGCACCTGCTGGAGGACGAGGAGTTCACCACCGCGGTCCCCGACCCGCTCTACGACGACGAGGACGGCATCGTCGCCCACCTGGAGGCCAACCACCGCGACGCCCTCATCGGCTGGGTGCTGGGCGAGCTGCCCGAGGAGCAGGCGCGCGAGACGCGCGAGGTCGCCGTGGTCGGCGCCGACCGCTTCGGCCTGGACGTCCTGGTGACGATCGGCGGCGGCACCCGGACGCTGCGGGCGACGTTCGCCGAGCCGGTCAGGCACGAGCACGACGTCGTGCGCGCGCTGTGCCGGCTGTTCAGCTGCCCTTGCGGCGGAACGGGTTCGACGCACCGGGGCGCGTGACCCGACCGGGTCGCGCGCTCGGCGCGGCCCTCAGTACCAGTTGTGCGCCCTCGAGTGCGACCAGGCGCTGCACGGGCTGCCGTAGCGGTTCTCGACGTAGTCCAGCCCCCAGGTGATCTGGGTGACCGGGTTGGTCTCCCAGTCGGCCCCGGCGGAGGACATCTTGCTGCCGGGCAGCGCCTGCGGGATGCCGTAGGCGCTGGAGCTGGGGTTGTCGGCCCGGTAGTCCCAGCCGCTCTCCTTGGTCCACAGGGAGTCCAGGCAGGAGAACTGGGAGTCGTCCCAGCCCCGGTCGGCGACCATGATCCGGGCGATGCCCTTCGGGTCGCGCTGGGCGTTGCGGGTGGCCTCGGCGGCGGCCTGCTGACGGGCCTCCTCGGCCAGCCGCGCGGCCTCGGCGGCGGCGGCCGCCTCCGCGGCGGCCCGCTCGGCGGCGACGCGCTGGTCGCTGGCCGCGCGGACCGCGGCCTCCTCGAACCAGGCGTCCGACGTCGTCGCCCGGCGCTCGGCCTGGGCGGAGAGCAGGAGGCGGTCGGGCACCGCGGCCTCGGCCTCGGGGGCGGGCCCGGAGGTCAGGGCGGCACCGGCGAGGACGGACGCCGAGACGGCGATGACGCCGGGGGCGGCGATCCAGGCGAAGCGGCGGCGCGGGCGGCGCGGCGTGGTGGTGGTCGCGGGAGTGGTCGCGGGGTTGGTGGTGTCGTCCGGGGACGCGGTGGGGCGGTGGGGCGGCAAGCCGGGCCTTCCGACGTTCTCCCGGCTCACGCCCGGTCGATCTGTCCACCCGCCGCCGGGTCCCGGCGTCCCGTCCGGGGACGCCGCCGTGAGGCCCGTCCGACCCGTCGGCCCCGTCGTGCGGCCCGTCGGTCGGCGTCGTCGCCGGTCCCCGGGTGACCGGGCCGGTGACGGCTGCGAGGTGCTGTCGTCCGACGACGCTGCCCCGACGACCGGGTTCCGGGCAAACCACGATCACCCGTTTCGTCACGCTCAGGTCACAGATGAGCGACGCTCCGTCGACCTTTGTGGAACATCTCACACCCGGGCGCACCCCAGGAGAGGTTTGGACGCCGCCAGGACGCGTCCGGTTCCGGACCCAGGACCTTCCCTGTGCCCGGAACCACGCGCCTCAGCGGCCCCTCCCGCCTCGAATCACGCCCTCGTCACGCCCCGAAGTCGGCCAGCAGCTCGGTGACCAGCGCCGCGACCGGCGAGCGCTCCGAGCGCGTCAGCGTCACGTGCGCGAACAGGGGGTGCCCCTTGAGCGCCTCCACGACCGCCGCGACCCCGTCGTGCCGGCCCACCCGCAGGTTGTCCCGCTGGGCGACGTCGTGGGTCAGGACCACCTTGGAGTTCTGCCCGATCCGCGACAGCACCGTCAGCAGCACGTTGCGCTCCAGCGACTGCGCCTCGTCCACCACGACGAACGAGTCGTGCAGCGACCGGCCGCGGATGTGCGTCAGCGGCAGCACCTCCAGCATCCCGCGGGCGAAGACCTCCTCGACGACCTTCGGGTCCACGACGGCCTCCAGGGTGTCGAACACCGCCTGCCCCCAGGGCCCCATCTTCTCGGCCTCGGTCCCCGGCAGGTAGCCCAGCTCCTGACCGCCCACCGCGTACAACGGCCGGAACACCACGATCTTGCGGTGCTCGCGGCGCTCCATGACCGCCTCCAGCCCCGCCGCGAGCGCCAGCGCCGACTTCCCCGTCCCGGCCCGGCCGCCCAGGGAGACGATGCTGACCGTCGAGTCCATCAGCGCGTCCAGGGCGATGCGCTGCTCGGCCGAGCGGCCGCGCACCCCGAACGCCTCCCGGTCGCCCTTGACGACCCGCAACTGCTTGTCGGCACCGACCCGGCCCAGCGCGTGCCCGCGCGGGGACGACAGCACGACCCCGGTGTTCACCGGCAGGTCGCGCACCTCGGGGGTGTCCAGCGTGCCCTCCTCGTACAGGCCCGCGACCTCCTCGGCGGTCGCGGTCAGCTCCACCACGCCCGTCCAGCCGGAGTCGGGGGCCAGCTCGGCGCGGTACTCGTCGGCCGTCAGGCCGATCGCGGACGCCTTCACCCGCAGCGGCACGTCCTTGGACACCACGGTCACCGCGTGGCCCTCGTCGGCGAGGTTGCGGGCCACGGCCAGGATGCGGGTGTCACCGGCCGTGGCGAGCGGGCCGCCGCGCAGCGACGACGGCAGCCCGCCGGTGTCGGAGTGGTTCAGCTCCACCCGCAGCGTCCCGCCGCTGTCCCCGATGGGCATCGGGGCGTCGAGCCGGCCGTGCTCGACGCGCAGGTCGTCGAGGCGGCGCAGCGCCTCCCGGGCGAAGTAGCCCAGCTCGGGGTGGTGCCGCTTGCCCTCCAGCTCGCTGACCACGACGAGCGGCAGCACCACGTCGTGCTCGGCGAAGCGGACCAGGGCACCGGGGTCGGACAGCAGGACGGAGGTGTCCAGGACGAAGGTCTGTCGGTCGGGGTCGGGCTGCACGGCTCCCGCACGGGCGGGGGTGTTCGGCGCGGCGGGGCTGGGGTTGGTGACCACGAACGTCTCCCGTTCTCGGGAGCCCGGAGCGCGTCCACGCCCGGACCCCCCTCAGCGGCGGCGGACCGGGACCTCAGGTCACCCTGCGGGCGACCCGGGACCGGGCCCCCCTGCTGCGCTGGACAGCACGCACGGCGACCTCCCGAGGCGGGGGGCGGACGCTCCCCGTCTGCTGCCGACGCTATCGGCCGGACGGCCGTGGCGGACGAGGAACACGCGGCCCGCTGTGACGAGTGGGTGACATCCCGGTGAACCGGGCCGGCGGCGCGGGTTCAGGCGCCGTAGCGCCGCTCCCGGGCCGCGTACGAGCGCAGCGCCCGCAGGAAGTCCACCTTGCGGAAGTCCGGCCACAGCACCTCGGTGAAGAAGAACTCCGAGTGCGCGCTCTGCCACAGCAGGAACCCCGACAGCCGCTGCTCCCCCGAGGTCCGGATGACCAGGTCGGGGTCCGGCTGGCCCTTGGTGTAGAGGTGGTCGGCGATGTGCTCGACGTCGAGGACCTCGGCCAGGTCCTCCATCGAAGTGCCCCGCGCGGCGTGCTCGCGCAGCAGGGAGCGGACCGCCGCGGCGATCTCCTGGCGGCCGCCGTACCCGATGGCGACGTTGACGACGCCCGTGGTGAGGTGGGCGGTCTGCTCGGCCAGGGCCCGCAGGTGCGCGGCGCTGGGCTCGGGCAGCAGGTCCAGGGAACCGACCGGGTGGACCTTCCAGCGCTTCGTGGCCGCGACCCGGGCCACGGCGTCCTGGACGATGGCGATGAGCGGTTCGAGCTCGTCGGGCGACCGGTTCAGGTTGTCGGTCGAGAGCAGGTACAGGGTGACGACCTCGATGCCCTCGTCGGCGCACCAGCCCATGACCTCGACGACCTTGTCCGCGCCCGCGCGGTGACCGTGCGAGCTGGGCGCCCCGAACGCCTTGGCCCACCGGCGGTTGCCGTCGAGGATGATGCCCACGTGGCGGGGCAGCACGTCCGGGTCCAGCGACCGTTCCAGCCGCCGCCCGTACGCGCCGTAGAGGAGATCGCGGAGGCCCATCGGCGCTCACCGTATACCCGGGCGGCACCGGGCCCCGCTACCGCGCCGCACCCTCGCCGGACCCGCGCACCACCCTCACGGGCGAGCCGTCCTTGACCGGTTGCGCGCGCCACCATACGGTCGCGCCACGGTGACGAGGACGTCACCGGCGGATGGCCGCGCCGTCGCGGCCCGTCGCATCGGAGATGCAGAGTGGATCGCAGCACCACGTCCCGTCGTTCCATCCTCAGCCTGGCCCTGGCCGCGCCCCTGGCCGTCCCGGCGCTCGCCGCGTGCGGGGGCTCCTCCGGGCCGGGGCAGGCCGCCGAGGGCGGCGCCAGCATCTGGATCCTCACCGGTCAGCCCGCCGAGGGCATCCGCACCGACTCCATCGACGCCTTCAACGAGGCGAACCCGGACAGCGAGCTGGCCGTCTCCTCGTTCCAGAACGACGCGTTCAAGGCGAAGATCAAGACCGCCATCGGCGCCGGGGAGGCGCCGACGATCATCTGGACCTGGGGTGGCGGGGGCCTGCGCAACTACGTCGAGAACGGCCAGGTCGAGGACCTCACGTCCTTCTTCGAGGAGACGCCGGACCTGAAGGGGAAGCTGTTCGAGAGCGCCTTCGGCGCCGCCACCGTCGACGGCAAGGTCTACGCGGTGCCCTGCGAGGACGTCTCGCCGATCGTCCTCTTCTACAACAAGCGGGTCTTCGAGAAGGTCGGCGCGCAGCCCCCCACCACCTGGGCGGAGGTCATGGAACTGGTGCCGGTGTTCAACGCCGCCGGCATCGCCCCCTTCTCCCTGGGCGGGCAGTCGCGCTGGACGAACATGATGTGGCTGGAGTTCCTCTACGACCGCATCGGCGGCCCCGAGGTCTTCCAGGCCGTCTTCGACGGCCAGCCGGACGCCTGGTCGCACCCGGCCTCCATCGAGGCGCTGACCCAGCTGCAGGACCTCGTGCGCGCCGACGGCTTCGTCAAGGGCTTCGCCTCCATCACCGCGGACTCCAACGCCGACCAGGCGCTGCTGTACACCGACAAGGCCGCGATGATGGTCCACGGCACCTGGACGTACGGGAGCATGAAGTCCGACGGCGGCGACTTCGTCACCGGCGGGCACCTGGGCTGGATGAACTTCCCGCCCGTGGAGGGCGGGACGGGCGACCCGAGCAACACCGTCGGCAACCCCTCGGCCTACTACGCGCTGTCCTCCAAGGCCACCGAGGAGGAGAAGGCGGCCGCCAAGAAGTACTTCGCCGAGGGCCTGAACACCGACGCGACGACGAAGGCGTGGATCTCGGTGGGCTCGGTGCCGATCGTCAAGGGCTCCGACAGCCAGTTCTCCTCCTCCGAGGACGCCGAGTGGCTGCAGTTCGTCTACGACGTGTCCAGCGGCGCGGCCACCTTCACCCAGTCCTGGGACCAGGCGCTGTCGCCCACGGCGGCCGAGGCGCTGCTGGACAACATCGAGAAGCTGTTCGGCCTCTCGATCACGCCGCAGGAGTTCGCCGACGCCATGAACGCGGTCATCGGCTCCTGAACGGCACGGCGCCCGGGGTGGGCGGGGCGCCCCGGGCGCCCCG
>NZ_JBJLSK010000048.1:0-23005 GCF_050871965.1 Kineococcus lubricus | reverse complement strand
TATTTTTTTTTTTTTTTTTTTTTTTTTTTTTGTTTTTTTTTTTTTTTTTTTTTTTTTTTTGGTGTTTGGGGGTGGGGGGGGGGGGGGGGGGGGGGGGGGGGGGCCCCCCCCCCCCCCCCCCCCCCCGCCGCGCCGCAGCGGCTACCGTGCGGGCATGTCCGACCTGACCACCGACGCCGCCGCCGCCCTGGCCGCGGTGAAGCCGAAGCTGCGCGGCTGGCTGCACGCCGGCACCTTCCCGGCGGCGATCGTGGCGGGCGCGGTGCTGGTGATCCTGGCCCCCACGGCGGCCTCGCGCACGGCCGCCCTCGTCTTCGCCGTCACCGCGGCGCTGCTGTTCGGCACCAGCGCGCTCTACCACCGGGGCACCTGGTCACCGCGGGCGAACGCGGTGCTGCGGCGGCTGGACCACAGCAACATCTTCCTCGTCATCGCCGGCACCTACACCCCGCTGGCGGTGACGACCCTGCCCGCCGACCAGGCCCGCACCCTGCTGACGCTGGTCTGGGCGGGGGCGGGGGCGGGAGTCCTCTTCCGGCTGTTCTGGATCGGCGCCCCGCGCTGGCTCTACACCCCCGTCTACGTCGCCCTCGGCTGGGTCGCGGTGGGGTACCTGGGGAGGTTCGCCGACGGCGGCGGGACGGCCGTGGCGGTGCTGGTCGCCGTGGGCGGGTTGTTCTACTCCCTGGGCGCGCTGGCCTACGGGACGAAGCGCCCGAACCCCAGCCCCCGCTGGTTCGGCTTCCACGAGGTGTTCCACGCCGGCACCGTGCTCGGGTTCGCGGCGCACTTCACGGCGATCGCGCTGGCGACCTACCGCCTGGCCTGAACCGCCACGGCCAGGTCGGCCGCCGAGGTCGTGGGCGCCTCGCACACCCGCCCGCGGCACACGTACGCCGCGGCGGCTCCGCCGACCAGCCCCCGGTGCGCCAGCAGCTCCGGCACCTCCTCGCCCGGCACGCCCCGGGCCACCACCAGCCCCGGGGCCGTCGCGGCGAGCGCGACCCGGTGCAGCGCAGCGGCTCCCGCGTCGCCCGCCGGCCCGACCACGGCGACCTCGCGCGGCCCGTCCGCCAGCGCCTCGGCCACCGCCAGCCCCCACCCGGCGAACCGCGGCGAGGCCGCCGCGACCGCACCGGCCACCCCCAGCGCCCGGACCGCCGCGTCGGTGAACTCCGCCGCACCGGTCAGCGCCCCCAGCGACAGCAGCACCCCCGCCGCCGCCGAGCTGCCCGACGGCGTCGCCCCGTCGGAGGGGTCCGCGGGCGAACCCGCCCCGTCCCGCGCCGCCGACAGCGCCGGGTCGACGTCGGCGACGTCCACCAGCCCGTCCGCACCGGTGAACCGGGTCAGCACCTCGCGGCCGAGGTCGGCGGCCACGCTGAACCAGCGCCGCTCCCCCGTCGCCGCGTGCAGCGCCAGCAACCCCTCGGCCAGGTCCACGAGGTCCTCCAGCACCGCGGCCGGGGACCCCACCACCCCGTCGCGCGAGACCCGCCGCCACACCCCGTCGACGCGGTGCACCTCGAGCAGGAACTCCGCCGCCTCGCGCGCGGCCAGCAGCAGGTCCGGGCGCGGCAGCAGTGCCCCCGCCTCGGCGAGCGCCGCGACCGCCAGCCCGTTCCACGCCAGCACGACCTTGTCGTCGCGGGCCGGCTGCGGGCGGTCGGCCCGGGCCGCGGCCAGGCGCTCGCGGACCCGCTGCCACCGCCCGGTCTCCTCGCCGGGGTCGCGGGTGAGCCGGGCGGTGGAAGTGCCGTGCTCGAACGTCCCGGCCTCGGTGACGCCCAGCAGCTCGGCGGCCCACGGCCCGTCGTCGATGCCGAGGACCTCCACGAGGTCACCGGGCGTCCACACGTAGGTGGCGCCCTCGACGGCGCGGGGGTTCCCGTCGGCGTCGGGCACCGGGGTGTCGGCGTCGAGGGAGGCGGCGAACGCACCCTGCGGGGTGCGCAGGTCGTGCAGCAGGAACTCGCAGGTCTGCTCGGCGACGCGGCGGTGCTCGACGTTCCCCGTCGCCCGCCAGGAGTGCAGGTACACCCGGGCCAGCAGCGCGTTGTCGTACAGCATCTTCTCGAAGTGCGGGACGACCCAGCCGGCGTCGACGGCGTACCGGGCGAAACCCCCGCCGACCTGGTCGGCGGTGCCGCTGCGGGCCATCGCCGTCAGCGTGCGCGCGGCCAGGCCCGCGGCCCGCTGCGACCCGGTGCGGGCGGCGTGCCGCAGCAGGAACTCGCAGACCATCGACGGCGGGAACTTCGGCGCACCGCCGAAACCGCCGTGGACGGTGTCCTCCTCGGCCGCGAGGGCGTCCACCGCCGCGGCCAGCTCGGCCTCCCGCGGCACCTCCCCCACCGGCGGGGTCATCGCCCCCAGCGCCGCCGCGATCCGGCCGCTGGAGGCCAGCACCTCCTCGCGCCGGTCCCGCCACGCCTCCCCGACCGCGGTGAGCAGCTGCCGGAACGAGGGCAGCTGCGGGTGCGGCCGGTTCGGGAAGTACGTGCCGGCGAAGAAGATCCGCCCGTCGGGGGTGCAGAACGTCGTCATCGGCCAGCCGCCCTGCCCGGTCATCGCGGTCGTCGCGGCCATGTGGACGGCGTCGACGTCGGGACGTTCCTCGCGGTCGACCTTGACGTTGACGAACCCGGCGTTCATCTGCGCGGCCGTGGCCGGGTCCTCGAACGACTCGTGCGCCATGACGTGGCACCAGTGGCAGGCCGCGTACCCGGTGGACACCAGGACGGGCACGTCCCGGCGCCGGGCCTCGGCGAACGCCTCCTCGCCCCACTCCTGCCAGTCGACGGGGTTGCCGGCGTGCTGGAGGAGGTACGGGCTGGTGGAGCGGGCGAGTCGGTTGGCCACCCGCTCACGGTGCCACGGCGCGGGCGGCCGGGCGCCCCGGGAAGGCGACGGCCCGCGGCGCCCCGGTAGCGTCGCGCCCCGTGACCGTCCCCGCACCGATCACCGGCCTGACCTTCCACCACATCGGCGTCGCCTGCCGCGACCTGGACCGCGAGCAGGCCGGGTACGCCCTGCTCGGGTACGTCCCCGAGGGCCCCGACTTCGAGGACCCCCTGCAGGGGGTGCGCGGGCGGTTCCTGGTGGCCGAGGGCCAGCCGCGCGTGGAGCTCCTCGTCAACTCCGAGGGGTCGGCGACGCTCGACCCCTGGCTCAAGGGGCCCGCCCGGGTCTACCAGCAGGCGTACACGACGCCGGCGTTCGACGAGACCGTCGCCCGCTTCCAGGCGGCGGGGGCGCGGGTCGTCTCCCCGCCGGTCCCCGCGGTGGCCTTCGACGGCCGGCGCATCTGCTTCGTGATGCTGCGGACGATGACGCTGGTGGAGGTGATCGAGGCGTGAGGTTCGGGGTCCTGGGGACCGGGCACTGGGCCCGCACCACCCACGGGGCGGCGCTGGCGGCCCACCCCGACGTCGAGCTCGTCGGGTTCTGGGGGCGCGACCGCGACCGCACCCGCGCCGCCGCGGACGAGCGCGGGACCGCGGCCTTCACCGACCTCGACGACCTGCTGGGGTCGGTGGACGCGGTGAGCCTCGCGCTGCCGCCGGACGTGCAGGCGCAGGTGGCGCTGCGCGCGGCGGTCGCGGGCCGGCACCTGCTGCTGGACAAGCCGATCGCCACCGACCTGCGGCGCGCCGACGCCCTCGTGGAGGCGGTGCGGCGCCACGGGGTCGCGAGCGTGGAGTACCTGACGTACCTGTTCCAGCCGGACGTCACCGGCTGGCTGGACCGGATGCGGGACCTGGCCGCCGAGCACGGCCCGTGGGAGGGCGGGGTGTTCCGCTGGGCGGGCACGATCGACGCGCCCGGCAACCCCTACGGCGCCTCGGCGTGGCGCCGGGAGCGGGGCGGGCTGTGGGACACCGGCCCGCACGCGCTGTCGATCGTGCGGGAGCTGTTCGCCGACGTCGTGCGGGTCAGCGCCGGCCGCGGCCCGCGGGACGCGGTGAACGTCGCGCTCGAGCACGCCGACGGGGCCGGCACGAGCCTGTCGCTGACCCTCACCGCCCCCGCCGGGACCGGCGGGTCGTTCGCGACGGTGTGGGGGCCCGGCGGCCGGCACGACCTGCCGCGCTTCCACGGGACCCCGCAGGAGGGGTTCGAGCGCGCGGTGGACCGGCTGCGCGCCGCGGCGGCGTCGGGGGGACCGGACGCGCTGGACGTGGTGCACGCGCGCGGGACCGTCGCGGTCCTGGCCGCCGTCGAGGAGCACCTCGCGCGGCCGGACCGGGCGACGGCCGTGCCTCAGCCCTGAGGCGGGTCCTGCGACGGCGGGGCCGTCGGGGTGGTCGAGGCGGCGCGCTCCTCGGCCTCGGCGCGGGCGCGGTGGTTCACCCGCTGGATGCGCCGCGCCATGCTGCGGCCGAGGAAGTACACGGCCACCGCGAGGACGAACAGCAGGACGAAACCCCACAGGCCCGGCGTGACGAGGTCCGCGTCCACCTTCGGGGTGGCCGGGGCGGTGGACGTCGCGGTGGACGTCGCGCTGGGTGACGGGGTGGTGAGCCCGAGGGCCGAGGTCACGGGCGCAGCCCCGCGAACAGGTCGTCCTCGGGCGTCGTCGTCGGCACGTGGCTGATCGCGAGGTGGAAGTCCTCGGTCGGCCACAGCTCGCGCTGCAGGTCCAGCGGGACGCCGAAGAACCAGCCGTCGGGGTCGATCTGGGTCGCGTGCGCGAGCAGCGCCCGGTCGCGGGTCTCGAAGAACTCCCCGCACTCCACCCGCGTGGTGATCTCCAGCTCCTTACGCGCGCCGGGTTCCTCCTCGGCGATGCGCTGCATCCACTCCGCGAAGGGCGACTCCTCGCCCTGGGCGAGCAGCGCCTCGTGGAAGGTGCGCATCCGGTCCCGGGAGAAGCTCGCGTGGTAGTAGAGCTTCGACGTCTTCCACGCCTCGCCGGCGTGCGGGAACCGGGTGGCGTCGGCCGCGGCGTGGAAGGCCGCGAGCGAGACCGTGTGGGTCATGATGTGGTCCGGGTGCGGGTAGCCGCCGGACTCGTCGTACGTCGTCATGACGTGCGGCCGGAACTCGCGCACGACGTGCACGAGGGCGTCGACCGTGAACTCCTCCGGCGTCAGGGCGAAGCAGCCCTTCGGCAGCGGCGGCAGCGGGTCGCCCTCGGGCAGGCCGGAGTCCACGTACCCCAGCCACCGGTGCTGGACGCCGAGGATCCGCGCCGCCTCGGCCATCTCGTGGCGCCGGTACTCGCCCATGTCGCGCAGCAGCTGCGCGTTCTCCTTCAGCCGCGGGTTCAGCACGTCGCCGCGCTCACCCCCGGTGCACGACACGACGAGCACCTCGACGCCCTCGGCCACGTACTTGGCCATCGACGCGGCACCCTTGCTGGACTCGTCGTCCGGGTGGGCGTGGACGGCCATCAGCCGCAACGTCTCCGACACCGTGGCTCCTCTCACACTGGACGGGCGTCGCGACCCCGGGGACGGGGTGCGACCATCGGGGTCCATCCTCGCCGATCCGCGGTGCCGACCGAGCACCGCCCTCGCCCCGCAGGAGCACGACCGACGTGAGCACCCCCCAGACGCCCCCGGGTGGTCCCGGCCGCGTCGACCCGGCCGTCCTGGCCGCCCGCTACGGCCGGCGGCCCCCGCGCAGCGGGCCGCCCTGGTACCGGCGGCCGGTGCCGCTGGCGGCGGCGGTGCTCGGGGCGCTGCTCGTGCTGGCCTACGGCGTGTGGGTGGCCGTCGAGGGGACCCGCGGCCCCTCGTACACCGAGATCAGCCACCGGATCGTCGACGACCGCACCGCCGAGCTGCGCTTCGCCGTGACCCGCGAGGCCGGGACGGCGGTCCGCTGCCAGGTCCACGCGCTCGACGGGTCCTCCGCCGAGGTCGGGCTCCTGCAGGTCGACCTGCCCGCGTCACCGGAGACCGACGTGCAGGAATCGGTGCAGGTCAAGACCACCAGCCGGGCCGTGACGGTGGGCGTCGAATCGTGCTCAGCGGTGTCGCCCTGACCCTTTCGGAGCTAGGGTTGACCTTTCGAGTCGCTCGCTCCCGCGCTGGCGGGGCCGGGCGACTCGGTTTTTTGCCGGCGGCAGGAGGCCGCCGGGAAGGCACGTGACAGGGAGCAGACCGTGAGCGACACGACCACCGGCAGCACCACGTGGCTGACGCAGGACGCCTACGACCGGCTCAAGGCCGAGTACGAGCACCTCTCCGGTGAGGGCCGCACGGAACTGGCCAAGCGCATCGAGCAGGCCCGCGAGGAGGGCGACCTCAAGGAGAACGCCGGTTACCACGCGGCCAAGGAGGAGCAGGGCAAGCAGGAGCTGCGCATCCGCCAGCTGCGCCACCTGCTCGAGACCGCCCAGGTCGGCGACGCCCCGGCCTCGGCCGCCGGCGAGGTCTCCCTCGGGCACGTCGTGACGGTCGAGCTGGCCGGGGACGAGATGAAGTTCCTGCTGGGCAGCCGCGAGGTGGGCGACGCCGCCGGCCTCGACGTCTACTCCGAGAAGTCCCCGCTGGGCTCGGCGATCATGGGCCGCAAGCCGGGCGACGAGGTGACGTACACCGCGCCGAACGGCAAGGAGTTCCCGGTGAAGGTCGTCAGCTCCGAGCCGTACACCGGCTGAGGCGCACGGCGCCGGGGCGCGCTCACCGCGCCCCGGGGCCGGCCTCGCGCGGGCGTCCCCGCTCGTGCTCGGTCGCGTCGTTCGGCGCGGGTTCGTCCGGGGCCAGCGGCGCGTCGGACCCGGCGATGTCCGCCACCTCCTCGGTGCGCCGCCCGCCGCGGGCCAGCGCCGAGACGCCGGTGTTGAGCACCGCCACCAGCGGCACGGCGAACAGCGCCCCCACGATCCCGAAGACCGTCGCCCCGCCGGCGACGGCGAGGATCACCGCGAGGGGGTGGACGGCGACCGCGCGGCCCATGAGGAACGGCTGCAGCAGGTGCGACTCGACCTGCTGCACGGCGATGACGACCCCCAGCATGATCAGCGCGGTCACGACGTCGTGCGCGACGAGGGCGACCAGCACCGCGACGGTGCCCGACAGCAGGGCCCCCACGATCGGGATGAACGCGCCGAGGAAGACCAGCAGCCCCAGGGACGTCGCCAGCGGCACCTGCAGGATCGCGGCGCCGACGGCGACGCCGACGCCGTCCACGAGCGCGACGACGATCGTGGCCCGCATGTAGTGCGTGAGCGTCACCCAGGACTGCCGGGAGGCGTCGTCCACCGGGTCGCGGGCCGGGAGGGGCAGCAGGTGCAGCAGCCACGACCAGATGCGCCGGCCCTCCAGCAGGAAGAAGAACGACGTGAACAGGCAGATGAAGAACCCCGCCACGACGTGCCCGGCCGTCGAGACGACGCCGGTGGCCCCGGCGATGAGGGTGCTCCGGTTCTGCGAGATCGTCGTCCCGATCTGCGAGACGTAGTCGGAGATCGCCGTCGAGGTCAGGTGCAGCGGCCCGGTGGACAGCCACCTCTCGACCTCGGCGACGCCCCGGGTGGCGGAGTCGGTGAGGTCGGACCACTGGCTGGAGGCCTGCGAGCCGACGATGGTCACCAGGCCGGCGACGACCCCCGCGGCCACCAGCAGCGTCACCAGCACCGCGATCGCCCGCGGCACGTGCAGCCGCAGGTTCAGCGCGTTCACCACCGGCGCCAGCAGCGCGGTGATGAGCATCGCGATGAGCACCGGGATGAAGATCTCGCTGACGAAGCTCAGGCCGTAGGCGAGCAGCACGACGCCGGCGACGACCACGACGAACCGCCAGGACCAGTCGGCCGCCAGCCGCAGGGCCGGGCTCACGTACGGACGGCCCGGGGGGTGCGGGGGCTGCGGGTGCGGCATGGGGATCATCCTGCCCCCGGCCCCGGGGGGCGGCCCGGCCGGGCGGCCCGGGTCGTGAACCGTGCACACGACCGTCACGTCCCGTCCCCGGACGCTCACCGAACCCCGTCGCGCATCGGGGCGGGCGGACGTAGGTTCGCCGGTGTGAGCATCAGCCCGACTCCCCCGCTCCCCCTCGAACCCCCCGCCGACCTGCCCCGCACCCTCGGCGCGCTGCGCGCCTCCGGCCACCGGCACGTGCCCGTCAAGGAGGAGCTGCGGGCCAACCTGCTGGCCCGCATGCGCGCCGGGGCCGACCGCTTCCCCGGCGTCGTCGGCTACGAGGACACCGTCGCCCCCGAGCTCGAGCGCGCCCTGCTGGCCGGGCACGACGTCGTGCTGCTCGGCGAGCGGGGGCAGGGCAAGACCCGCCTGCTGCGCTCCCTGGTGGGCCTGCTCGACGAGTGGACCCCCGTCATCGAGGGCTCCGAGCTCAACGAGCACCCCTACGCCCCCCTGACCCCCGCCTCCCGCCGCCGCGTCGCGGCCGAGGGCGACGACCTGCCCGTCGCCTGGCTGCACCGGTCCCTGCGCTACGGCGAGAAGCTCGCCACGCCCGACACCTCCGTCGGCGACCTCATCGGCGACGTCGACCCCGTGAAGGTCGCCGAGGGCCGGGCGCTGGGCGACCCCGAGACCATCCACTTCGGGCTGGTGCCCCGCACCAACCGCGGCGTCTTCGCCCTCAACGAGCTGCCCGACCTGGCCGAGCGGATCCAGGTCTCGCTGCTGAACGTGCTGGAGGAGCGCGACATCCAGGTCCGCGGCTACCAGCTGCGGCTGCCGCTGGACCTGCTGCTGGTCGCGAGCGCCAACCCCGAGGACTACACCAACCGCGGGCGGATCATCACGCCGCTGAAGGACCGGTTCGGCGCCGAGGTCCGCACCCACTACCCGCTGGAGCTGTCGGTGGAGGTCGACCTCGTCCGGCAGGAGGCGGCGACGGTCGCGGAGGTCCCCGAGCACCTGCTGGAGGTCATCGCCCGGTTCACCCGCGCGGTGCGGGAGTCGCCCGCGGTGGACCCCGCCTCGGGGGTCTCGGCCCGCTTCTCGATCGCGGCGGCCGAGACGGTGTCGGCGGCGGCGCTGCGCCGGCACGCCCTGTCCGGGGAGCGGACCGACCCGGTGGCGCGGGTCGGCGACCTGCACACCGTCGTCAGCGTGCTCGGCGGCAAGGTCGAGTTCGAGCAGGGCGAGGAGGGCCGGGAGGTCGAGGTCCTGGAGCACCTGCTGCGCACCGCGATCGCCGAGACGTACCGGGCGCTGCTGGGCGGGGCCGAGCTGTCCGGGTTCTCCGAGCTCGTCACCGACGGCCGGACCATCGAGACCGGTGACCTCGTGCCGGCCGAGCGGCTCCTGGAGCAGGTCGGGACCGTCGCGGGCCTGGCCCAGGTCCTGGACCGGCTGGGTCTGCCCGAGGTCACCCCCGGCCGGGCCGCGGCGGGGGTCGAGTTCGTCCTGGAGGCCCTGCACCTGACGCGGCGCCTGGACAAGCTCGTCCTGGACGACGGCCGGACGGTCTACGGCAGCTGAGCCGGGGCGGGCGCGGCGTGGCCGTGGTGGGCCACGACCCGGTCGCGGCCCGAGCGCTTGGCGGTGTACAGCGCGGCGTCGGCCAGGGCCAGGAGCTCGGCCGCCGACCCCGCGCCCGCCGGGGACGTGGCGACGCCGACCGAGACGGTCACCCGCACGACGAGGCCGCCGTCGGGGTCGAGGGGCACGCCGAGCCGGGCGCACCGGCGGCGCAGCTGCTCGGCGCGTTCCACGGCGGCCTCCCGGCCGGTCCCGGGCAGGACGAGGACGAACTCCTCGCCGCCGTGGCGCACGACGACCTCCCCGGCCCGCCAGCCGGCGACCAGCTCGGCGGCGACGGCCCGCAGCACGTCGTCGCCGACGGCGTGCCCGTGGGAGTCGTTGACCCGCTTGAAGTGGTCGACGTCGACGACCACGACCGAGACGGGCCGGCCCTGGGCCAGGGCGGCCGGCAGGCTGACGTCCAGCACCCGGCGGTTGTGCAGACCGGTCAGCGGGTCCCGCACCGCGTCCTCGTGCAGCTGCGCCCGCAACTCCTCGTTCTCCCGCAGCTGGGCGGCCAGCCGCCCGTTGACCTCGCTCAGCGCGTCGCGCTGGGCGACGACCGCGGTGACGTCGCGCAGCACCACGACGCGGCCGATGACGGTGCCGCGGCGGTCGCGCAGCGCCTGCGCGTGGGCCTCGACGTGGACGGCGCCGCCCAGCCGGACCCGGCGGCGGTCGCCGGCGGCGGTGGTGAGGGCGTCCAGGACGTCGGGGGCGAAGACCCGCGCGGCGGGCCGGCCCAGCAGCACGCCGTCGACGTCGGGGTGGTCCCCGGTGACGAGGCGGCGGGCGGCGGCGTTGAGCTCGACGACGTGGTCACCGTCGTCGAGGACGACGACGGCGTCGGGCAGGCGTTCCAGGACGTGCTCGCGCGCCACCGGCAGGACCCGCAGCAGGCCGTGGCCGGAGACCGCGCGGGCGTTGAGCAGGCCGGTGAGGACGAAGGCGAGCGGGGTCCAGTCCAGCCCGCCCATCTCGTCGTACCAGACCAGCAGCAGGACGTTGGCCACCGCCGGGGGCACGGCCCCCAGGACCGAGGCGGTGAACAGGGGCCGGGCCGCGCGGGGGGCGCGGCGCCAGGCGCGCAGGACCGTGCCCAGCCCGGCGACGGTCAGCGCCCAGCAGTACAGGGCGTTGAGGTGGAACAGCGGGGCGAAGGAGTCGCGCAGGACCGGCGGGCCGCCACCGGGGCGGGGCCCGAGCCGGTCGGTGAAGAACCACTGGTGCTCGCCGTCGAGGGCCAGGGCGGTCAGCAGCAGGACGGGGACGGGCAGCAGCCACAGGCAGCGGCGGCGCACGGTCCAGGTGCGGTCGACGACCGCGCGGCAGAACAGCAGGAGCGCCGCGACGGTGACGTGCACGCCGAGGAGCAGCACCCAGCGGGCGGCCACCTGCACGCCGACGGGCACGGGGGCCAGCTGCACCGCCGACCCCAGCGACCACAGGGCGGTGGCGGCCATCGTCACCGCCAGCAGCACCGAGGCGGTGCTGCGCGGGCGGTGGCGCAGCGAACCGGCCGCGGTGGCGAGCCCGGCGAGCCCGCCGAGGACGAAGACGGTGACGACGGCACCGACGACCGTGCTCGACACGCCACCACCTCCTCCCCGGGTCCCCCGGTCGGGGGCTCCTCAGGGGATCGGGGCGCGCGCGGGGGCCCTTGACGACGTGTGCCCCGTCCGCAGCAGCGGACGGGGCACACGGGCCGGGGATCAGTCGTTCTGCGGGAAGCCCAGGTTCAGGCCGCCGTGCGAGGGGTCGAGCCAGCGCTCGGTCACGACCTTGCCGCGGGTGAAGAAGTGCACGCCCTCGACGCCGTGGGCGTGGGTGTCGCCGAACAGCGACTGCTTCCAGCCGCCGAAGGAGTAGTACCCGACCGGCACCGGCACCGGCACGTTGATGCCGATCATGCCGACCTGGACCTCGTTGCGGAACTTGCGCGCCGCCCCGCCGTCGTTGGTGAAGATCGCCACGCCGTTGCCGTACTTGTTGGAGTTGATGAGCTCCAGGCCCTCGTCGTAACCGCTGACGCGCAGGACGGACAGGACCGGCCCGAAGATCTCGTCGGCGTAGATCGAGTGCTCGGGCTTGACGTTGTCGAACAGCGTCGGCCCGAGCCAGTAGCCGTCGGCGTCGCCGTCGGGGACGACCTCGCGGCCGTCGATGACGAGGTCGGCGCCCTCGGCCACGCCGGCGTCGACGTAGCCGGTGACCTTGTCGCGGTGCGGGCCGGTGACCAGCGGGCCCATGTCGCAGCCGCGGCGGCCGTCGCCGGTGCGCAGCGTCGCGACGCGCTCCTTGATCTTGGTGATCAGCTCGTCGGCGACGGAGTCCACCGCGACGAGGGCGGAGATGGCCATGCAGCGCTCGCCGGCGGAGCCGAACCCGCCGTTGACGGCGGCGTCGGCGGCCAGGTCCAGGTCGGCGTCGGGCAGGACCAGCATGTGGTTCTTCGCCCCGCCCAGGGCCTGCACGCGCTTGCCGTGCTTGGTGCCGGTCTCGTACACGTACTGCGCGATCGGGGTGGAGCCCACGAAGGAGACCGACGCCACGTCGGGGTGGGTCAGCAGCCCGTCGACGGCGACCTTGTCCCCGTGCAGGACGTTGAACACGCCGTCGGGCAGGCCCGCGTCCTTCCACAGCTGGGCGATGAAGTTCGCCGCGGACGGGTCCTTCTCGCTCGGCTTGAGCACGACGGTGTTGCCGGCGGCGATGGCGATGGGGAAGAACCACATCGGGACCATGGCCGGGAAGTTGAACGGGGAGATGATCGAGACGACGCCCAGCGGCTGGCGCAGGGAGTAGACGTCGACCTTGGTGGAGGCGTTCTCGGTGAACGCGCCCTTGACCAGGTGGTTGATGCCGCAGGCCAGCTCGACGATCTCCTGGCCGCGCGAGACCTCGCCCAGGGCGTCGGACAGGACCTTGCCGTGCTCGGCGGTGATGATCTCCGCCAGCTCGGGCTTGCGCTCGTTCAGCAGCTCGCGGAACTTGAACAGGATCGTGGTGCGGCGGGCCAGCGACGTGTCGCGCCACCCCGGGAACGCGGCCTTCGCGGCGGCCACGGCGGCGTCCACGTCGGACGGCGAGGCCAGCCCGAGGACCTTGGTGCGCTTGCCGGTCGCCGGGTCGAACACGTCCGCCGTGCGGTCACCGGACCCGGCCGTCGCGGCACCGGCGATCCAGTGCGGGACGTGCGGCAGGTCCGTGCTGGGACCGGAGGCACCAGCGGCGGCGGTGGTGCTGGCGGTGGTGGTGGTCACGAATGCCCTCCTCGGACGTCATCGGCGGGAAGACTCCCGCCGGGTAGTCGAACAGGGAGCATCATGCCACCCCCTCGACCCCCTTTGTCCAGACAAACTGTCATGGACTGGTGTCCGGGGGCGACGGATCGACGGTCCCGCCGTCCCTGGCGCGCTCCGGGCGACGGACGTAGCGTGCACGCGTGGCCCGAGACGCGTGGAGCAGGCGACGGGGCGGTCGCTACCGGTACGGCGAGTGGGCGGGCGGACCCGACCCGTTGGCTCCCCCCCACGACGTCCGGGCGGCGCTGGACCGCGTCGGGCGCGAGGTGCTGTCCGGCGGGTCGCTGCGCGAGGCGCTGCGCGACCTGCTGCGCAACGGCCCCGACGGCCGCTCCGGCCTGGAGGACCTGCGGGCCCGCGCGGCCCGGCTGCGGCGCGAGGCCGCCCGCCGCGGCGACCTCGACGGGGCCCTGACCACCGCCCGCGCCCAGCTCGACCAGGCCCTGGCCGCCGAGCGCGAGGAGCTCGCCGGGCGCGACGACGACGACGCCCGGTTCGCCGAGACCCGCCTGGACGCCCTGCCCCGCTCCACCGCCCAGGCCGTGCGGGACCTGGAGGACTACCGCTGGGCCAGCGAGCAGGCCCGGCAGCAGTACCAGCAGATCCTCGACCACCTGCGCGACGACGTCGTCGGCCAGCAGTTCCGCGGGATGAAGGACGCGCTGCGGAACGGCGGTCCCGAGGCGATGCAGGCGCTCAAGGACGTGATGAGCGACCTCAACGACCTGCTCGCGAAGAAGGCCCGCGGCGAGGACACCGCCGCCGACTTCGAGGAGTTCATGGCGAAGCACGGCGACACCCTGGGCGAGGAGGGGATCGAGAGCCTCGACGACCTCGTCGACGCCCTGGCCCGCCGGGCCGCCGCCGCGTCCCGGCTCATGCGGTCGCTGTCCCCGGCCCAGCGCGAGGAGCTGTCCGCGTTGATGCAGCAGGCTCTCGGGAACGACGTCGACCTCCAGGCGCAGATGGCCCAGCTGGGCGACAACCTGCGCGCGCTGCGCCCCGACCTGGACTCCTCCCGCGGCGAACGCGTCCGCGGCCGCGGCGACCAGCCGCTCGGCTACGGCGAGGCCGCCGACGCGCTGCAGGACATCTCCGAGCTCGACGACCTGCTCGACCAGCTCGGCGCCGAGCACCCCGGCGCCACCCTCGACGACGTCGACGTCGACGTCCTCGAGCGGCAGCTCGGCCGCGGCGCCGCCGACGACCTGCGCCGGCTGCGCGACCTCGAGCGCGAGCTCCAGCGGCAGGGCTGGCTGACCCGCTCCCCCGACGGCCTCACCCTGTCACCCAAGGCGTTGCGCCGCCTGGGCCAGACCGCGCTGCGGGACGTGCTGGGCCGCACCCGGATGGGCGGGCGGGGCGACCACGAGAACACCGACGCCGGCGCCGGCGGGGAACCCACCGGCGCGACGCGGCGCTGGCGGTTCGGCGACGAGCAGCCCCTGGACGTCGTCCGCACCGTCTCCAACGCCCTGCACCGCGGCACCTCGCCCGACGGGGCGGTCCGGCTGACCTGGGAGGACTTCGAGGTCGTCGAGACCGAGCGCCGCGCCGGGGCGGCCGTCGCCCTGTGCGTCGACCTGTCGTTCTCGATGGCCGCCGAGGGGCGCTGGGGGCCGATGAAGGAGACGGCGCTCGCGCTGTCGCACCTGGTCTCGACGAAGTTCCCGCACGACGCGCTGCAGATCATCGGTTTCGGCCTGCACGCCCAGCCGCTGACCGTGGCCGAGCTGGCCGGCGTCGAGCCGGACTTCGTGCAGGGCACGAACCTCCAGCACGCGCTGAGCCTGGCGCGCCGGCACCTGCGCCGGCACCCCGACGCCGAACCCGTCGTCCTGGTCATCACCGACGGCGAGCCCACCGCGCACCTGGTCCCCGGTCGCGACGCCACCGAGTCGTTCTTCCAGTGGCCGCCCACGGCCGAGACCGTGCGGGCCACCGTGCGGGAGGTCGACCAGCTCACCCGGTTCGGCGCCACCATCAACCTGTTCATGCTCGGCGAGGACCCGGGCCTGCGCCGGTTCGTCGACGCCGTGGCCCGCCGCAACGGCGGCCGGGTGCTCTCACCCAGCCCGGACCGGCTGGGGCAGTATGTCGTCGCCGACTACCTGCGCGCCCGCGCGGGACGGGGCGGCACCCGCCGCGCCTCCTGACCCCCCGCTCCCCCGCGGCGCCTCGGAGGCGCGGAAACGGGTTGGTCGGCGCGGGGCGGGGTGTGGCAGCGTGCCGGGGTGAACAGCGCCGCCCGGGTCGTCGAGGCCGTCCTCCCGCGCAGGCTCGGTACCGGGTTCCGCTGGCTCATCGCGTCCAGCTGGGCCAGCAACCTCGGTGACGGCCTCGCCCTGGCCGCCGGGCCGCTGCTGGTGGCCTCCCTGACCGACGACGCGTTCCCGGTGGCGCTGGCCGCGCTCGCCGCGTGGCTGCCGCCGCTGCTGTTCGGGCTGACCGCGGGCGTCCTGTCCGACCGGGTGGACCGCCGGGCGATCGTGGTGACCGTCGACGTCGTGCGCGCCGCGCTGCTGGCCGCGCTGGCCGCGGTCGTCCTGTCCGGGCACGCCACGGTCCCGCTCGTGCTGGCGGCTTTGTTCCTGCTCGCCACGGCCGAGGTGTTCGCGGACAACACCGCGAGCACGCTGCTGCCGGTGCTGGTGGCGCGCGAGGACCTCGCCGTGGCCAACGCCCGCGTCCAGACGGGTTTCGTGACGGTCAACCAGCTCGCCGGTCCCCCGCTGGGGGCGGCGCTGTTCACGGCCGGGACGTTCGCGCCGTTCGCGGCGCAGGCCGCGCTGTGCGCGCTGGCCGCGGTGTTCGTGAGCCGGCTGCGGCTGCCGCCCCGGCCCGCGCGGCCGCCGTCGAAACCCTGGCACGACGTCGTGGAGGGGATCCGCTGGACCGCGCACCACCCGGCCGTGCGGACCCTCGTGGTGACGATCTTCACCTTCAACGTCACGTTCGGCGCCGCGTGGTCGATCCTCGTCCTGTACTCCACCCAGCGACTGGGCCTGGGCGCCGTCGGGTACGGCCTGGTGACGACCGCCGGGGCGGTCGGCGGGATCGCGGGGACCCTGGCCTACGGGTGGATCACCCGGCACGTCAGCCTGGGGAACCTCATGCGCGTCGGGCTGGTCGTCGAGACGCTGACGCACCTGGCGCTGGCCCTGACGACGAGCCCGTGGGTGGCGCTGCCGGTGTTCGTCGTGTTCGGGATGCACGCCTTCGTGTGGGGCACGACGTCGATCACCGTGCGCCAGCGGGCCGTCCCGCACGACCTCCAGGGCCGGGTCGGGGCGGTGAACACCGTCGGGACGTTCGGCGGGCTGGCCCTCGGCAGCGGCGTGGGAGGCGTTCTGGCGCAACGCTTCGACGTGACGGCGCCGTTCTGGTTCGCGTTCGCGGGGTCGGCGGTGTTCGTCGTCCTCATCTGGCGTTCGCTGAGCCACGTCGCCCACGCCGACGAGCACCCCGACCAGGAGCACGAGGAGGAACCCGAGGAGGTCGCCGGGCCGCGGTGAACCGCGGCCCGGCGGGGGCTCCGGTGGGGCCTCAGCCCAGCGCCTGCGCCAGGTCGGCGACGAGGTCGTCGGCGTCCTCGATGCCCACCGACAGCCGCACGAGGTCGTCGGGGACCTCCAGCAGCGACCCGGCCACCGAGGCGTGGGTCATCTTCCCGGGGTGCTCGACGAGCGACTCGACGCCGCCGAGGGACTCCCCCAGGGTGAACAGCTCGGTCGCCTTGCACACCGCCAGCGCGTCCTCCACCGACGCGGTGCGGAACGAGATCATCCCTCCGAACCGCTTCATCTGCTTCGCCGCGACGTCGTGGTTGCGGTGCTCGGGCAGGCCCGGGTAGAGGATCCGCGTGACCCGCGGGTGGGACTGCAGGAACTCCACGACGCGCTCGGCGTTGTCGCAGTGCCGTTCCATCCGCACCGCGAGGGTCTTCAGCCCGCGCTGGACCAGCCAGGAGTCGAACGGCCCGGGGACCGCGCCCATGGAGTTCTGGTGGAACCCGATGCGCTCGGCCAGGGAACCCCCGCGGCCGTCGTCGCCGTCGCGCACGACGACCGCGCCGCCGACGACGTCGGAGTGACCCCCGGCGTACTTCGTCGTGGAGTGCACGACGAGGTCGGCGCCCAGGACGAGCGGGGTCTGCAGGTACGGGGTGGCGAAGGTGTTGTCGACGACGAGCAGCGCCCCGGCGGCGTGCGCGATCTCGGCGATCGCGGCGATGTCCCCGACGGTCAGCAGCGGGTTCGTCGGCGTCTCCAGCCACACCAGGCGGGTGCGGCCGGGCTCGACGGCCCCGCGCACGGCGTCCAGGTCGGCCAGGTCGACGGGGGTGTGCTCCACGCCCCACGGCTCGGCGACCTTCTTCACGAGCCGGTAGGTGCCGCCGTAGGCGTCGTTCGGGATGACGACGTGGTCCCCGGGCCGGCACAGCGCCCGCAGGATCGCGTCCTCGGCGGCCAGGCCGGAGGCGAAGGCGAACCCGGCGGCGCCCTGCTCCAGCGCGGCCAGCTGCGTCTCCAGCGACGTGCGGGTCGGGTTCCCGGAGCGGGAGTACTCGTAGCCGGTGCCGAGGCCGGTGCGCAGGGCCCCGACCCCGTCCTGCTTGTAGGTGGAAACCTGGTAGATCGGCGTCACGACGGCGCCGGTGGCGGGGTCGGCCTCCTGGCCGGCGTGGATGGCGCGGGTCGAGAAACCGGGCAGCTCGGAGTTGGTCACGGGCTGAGCCTACGAGCCCGCCCGGGTGGTCCCCCGGCCGCCGCAGCGGCCGGGGGACGCCGGGTCGGTGCGGGGGTCAGGAGCAGGCGACGGGGGTGGCGACCGTCAGCGGTTCCTGGGCGCGCTCGTCGAGCAGCAGGTGCACGAGGTCGCGGGCCTCCTGCGCGGCCGGGACGAACGCCGAGCCGTCGGCGCGGGGTTCGGTCCGGATGCCCTGCAGGGCGAGGGTCTGCGCGGTCTCGGCCGCCTGGGCGGCGGTCAGGTCGTACCCGCAGGGCGGGTCGAAGGCGACCTGGTCGGGGGTGGGCAGGGCGTTGTCGGCCCCGGCGAAGGCGACGGTGGTGCGTTCGGCGGCGCTGCGGGCCGGGGACGCGGCGGTGGCGTCGGCGATCTCGGCGCGGCGCTCGTCGACCATGCCGAGGGTGGCGCGCGCGGCGGTGACCTGGGTGGACACCCGCCGCTGGTTCAGCAGCGCCGGGTTGGCCTCCTCCAGCTCGGAGGCGGGGGCGTTGCTGGCCTCGACGAGGATGCCCAGGGAGTGCCGCAGGCCGGCGGTGTTGCGCAGGATGCGCTCCTGCCCGTCGCCGGCGAGCTGGGCGACGACGTTCCCGTCGGGGTCGTAGCGGTAGCCGTAGATCCCGGTGCTGTTTCCGCCGGCCTCGACGGCGGGCAGCACCTCCTGCTCGGTGAGGTCGCGGGACAGGTCGTGGACGCGCTGGTCGAGGTTGCGGTTGCGCGGCCACAGCGCGATGAGGTCGCGGTCGTAGCTGTCGGGGGTGGGGCCGTACTCGTGCAGGTCGTGGACGACGTCGGGGCGCAGGTCGCGCTGGAGCTGGGCGATGACCTGGGCCTCGGCGGTGCGCAGGAGCAGGTGGTCGCGGTTGACGTCGACGCCCTGGGAGTTCTCGCGGGTATTCGCGGCGACGCCGTCGGGGTTCACGGTCGGCACGAACAGGACCGTGGTGGTGCGCAGGAACTCCGCGGTGGCGGGGTCGGTCGTGGTCGCGAGGTCGCGCGCCAGGGTCAGGCACGCCTCCCGGCCGCTGGGCTCGTCGCCGTGCTGGGTGCAGGTGAACAGCACCGAGCTGCCGCGCGCGATCGCCTCGGCGGCCGGCGGCTGCGGCGTGCCGACGGCGACGAGCTGGAGGGGGCGGTCCTGGGCGGTGCGGCCGACCTCGGTGACGGTGAGGCGGGCGCTGGCCGCGTCGAGGGCCTGGAGGAACTGCTGCTCCTGCTCCAGGGTGGTCCAGGCCGCGCCGCCGGAGGCCTCGAAGCCGGTCCGGAGGCCGCCGGGGACGGCGGGGCCGGGCAGGCCCGGTCCGTCGGCGGCGGCGGGGCCGGCGAGCGCCACGGTGGTGACGGCGAGGGCTCCGGCGAGCACGAGACCCGTGGCGCGCGAACGGCGGCGGTCACGCGCGGGACGTGGGGACAGAGGAAGCACTGCGACTCCAGAGGGTAGGTACCTGTGGGACAGCTGTGAAGTCATCTGACCAGGTACCCGTGCCGGGCACAAGGGGCCCGGCACGGGAACGTCCCGGCGCCCGCCGTGGTTGCACCGGGCACGAGAGAAGGGAAGTGGGCATGCGGTTCGGCAACCCGTACAAGACCACGATGGTGACGGCGGAGGAGGCCCTGGAGGGGTCGGCGACGCGGCGCTTCGAGGTCCCGGCGACCCACGCGGTCCTGGGCACCCCGCTGGAGGGCCCCTGGCCCGAGGGCACCGAGGTGATCTCGTTCGGCATGGGCTGCTACTGGGGCGCGGAGCGCATCTTCTGGCAGGTCCCGGGCGTGGTGACGACCGCGGTGGGCTTCCAGGGCGGCTTCACGCCGAACCCGACGTACTACGAGTCCACGACGGGCCGCACCGGCCACGCCGAGACGGTCCTGGTCGCCTACGACCCCGCGCGGGTCAGCCCCGAGGTCCTGCTGAAGACGTTCTGGGAGAACCACGACCCCACGCAGGGCTACCGGCAGGGCAACGACCGCGGCACGGAGTACCGCTCCGCGGTCTACACGACCACGGACGAGCAGTTCGAGGCCGCGCAGCGCACCCGGGAGACGTTCCAGCGCGAGCTGACCGAGCACGGTCACGGGCGGATCACCACCGAGATCCGCCGGGCCGAGGACGCCGGACCGTTCTGGTACGCCGAGGAGGAGCACCAGCAGTACCTGCACAAGATCCCCAACGGGTACTGCAACCACGGCCCGAACGGGCTGACGTGCCAGATCGGGCTGGTCGCCACCGACTGACCGGTACCGACTGACCCGGCGCGGACGCAGAGAGGGGACGGTGCCCGTGGGCACCGTCCCCTCTCGTCTGCCTACGCCCCCCAGCGCACGCGTGGGCCACCCGTCCCCCCGGCGGGGTGCCCAGGCAGATCCTCCCAGAGCGTCCAGGGCCGCGACAGCCTCCGCGTGGCCCCCTTTGGGGGGCGGTCGACCCGCCGTTTCGGTACCCTCCCCCCGAGAAGAGGGGATCTCGACGTGGCTGCCAGCACCGACACCGACCCGGCGGACGACCCCGCGGACGACCCGGCGGACGACCCCGTGGACGACGCCGCGCCCGCGCGGACCCTGCGGCTCGCGGCGGTCGACGACCACCCGGCGCTGCTCGCCGGCCTGCAGCTCGAACTGGCCCGGCTGGACGAGCGGGTCGTCTTCGTGGCGACGGCGCCGACCGTGCCCGAGCTGCTGTCCGCGCTCACCGGCGCCCCGGCGCCCGACGTCGTGCTGCTCGACCTGCGGCTGGGGGACGGTTCGCGCCCGGCGGACAACGTCGCCGCCCTCTGCGCGGCGGGCTCGCGGGTGCTGGTCTACACCGAGGGCCGCCTGCACGCGGAGGCGCTGGAGGCGATGCAGGCCGGGGCGCAGGGCGTCCTGCTGAAGGACCGGCCGGTGACGACCGTCGCGGAGGCGCTGTGGGCGGTGTCCGACGGCGACACGGTGTCCTCGGCCGAGACGGCGGCGGCGCTGCAGGTCGACGAGTCGCTCACCTCCCACCTGTCCCCGCAGGAGCGGCGCGTCCTGGAGCTGTACGCCGGGGGCATGCCGGCCCGCTCGGTGGCGCTGCGGCTGGGCGTGACCCCGGAGACGGCCAAGAGCTACCTCAAGCGCATCCGCGCGAAGTACGCGGCGGTCGACCGGCCGGCGTACACGCGCATGGAGCTCTACCGGCGGGCCGTCGAGGACGGCGTCCTCGCGCCGGTGTCGGTGCCCGCCCCCGGCTCCCGTGCCGACGACTGACCGGGCGGTGACCGGCCGGTGACGCGGCGCGGGGTCCACCGGTTGCTGGCCCTCGTGCTGGCGCTGGCGATGGTGTCGGTGGCGCCCACGGTCGTGGCGAACCTGGCCGCCGGGCCGGCGCGGGAGCCCGCGTGGTGGTCGGCGCTGGTGCTGGCCGGGTACGTCGCGGTCCTCGCCGGGCTCGTGGTGCACGCGGTGCGCCGCACCCGTCCGTGGGGGCCGGTGTGGGCGCTGGTGCTGCTCGGCGACGCCGCGCTGGGGACCTACCCCGCCCTCGCCGGCCGTCCCGACGACGTCCCGTGGGTGCTGGCCCTGTCCCCGCTGACGGTGGGGGCCGGAGCCGTCGCCGTCCCGTCGCTGTGGGGGGCGCTGGGCCTGACCTGCGCGCACCTGGTGCTGCGGGGGGCGCTGCAGGTGTCGGGGGTCTGGACGGTCCCCGGCGACGTCGCGGTCCTCGACGCCGTGGGGCTGCTGGTCATCGGCACGGCCACCTCGGTGGCGGTGCTGTCGGTGCGGGCCGCGGCCCGGCAGGTCGAGACGGCGCGGGGGGCGGCCGAGCGGGCCGCCGCCGAGGCCGCCGCGGCGCGGGCGGTGGAGGTGGAGAACTCCCGCTGGGACGGCATCGTCCACGACGACGTCCTGGCGTCGCTGTCGCTGACCGCGCACGTGCGCGACGCCGCGGACCGCGTGCGGGCCCGGGCCGCGGCCGGGCGGGCCCTGACCAGCATCGTGCGCGACCCCGACGGCGAGCGCGGGCCGGTGCCGGTCGCCGAGGCCGCGGCCCGGCTGTCCGACCGGGTCCTGTCGACGCACCCGCAGGCGGTGCTCACCCTGCCCGGCCGCGCGGACGGGGGGGTGGACCCCGACGCCCTGGAGGCCCTGCAGTCCGCGGCGGTCGAGGCGTGCCGCAACGCCGTGCGGCACGGCGCTCCCGGGGGCGTGCCGACGGTCCGGGTCCGCGTCCGCACCACCCGCGGCCGCGACGGGGACCGGCTGAGCGTGGAGGTGCGCGACGACGGGGTGGGGTTCGACCCGCGGACCGCGACGCCGCGGCTGGGGCTGGCGGTCTCGGTGCGCCGCCGCGCCGACGTCGTGGGCGGCCGGGCGCTGGTGCGCTCGCTGCCCGGGGTGGGCACGGTGGTGCTGCTCAGCGTCCCGGTGAGCCCGGTGAGCCCGGCGTGAGCGGGGTGAACCGGGCGTGCCTGCTGGGCGCGGTCCTGTGGCTGTTCTCGCACGGCCCGCTCGTGGCGCTGCCGTCCCTGCACCAGCACCGGCAGCCGGGGCTGGCGCTGCTGGCGCTGGTCGCGGTGCTCGTCGTGAGCGGGGTCGCGGTCCGCCCGCTGCTGGGGGGCCCGCTGGACCTGTCCCGCCGGGCGGCGGTGGCGATGGCGCTGGTCCCCCCGCTCAGCGGGCTGGCGGTGACGCCGTTCCTCGACGAGTCGCTGTGGCGGACGTACGGGAACTGGTGGCCGGGGCTGTCCCAGGTCCTCGTCGCCGCGCTCGTCATGCGCCGGCGCCCGCTGGCGGGGCTGCTGGCGGAGGTGGCCTCGGCGGCGGTCCTGGGGGTGCTGGTCGCGGGGTCGGACCTGCCGCACCGGGCGGTGGCGTTCGCGGCGCTGAACCAGCCGGCGCTGGTGTGGTTCACCGCCGCGGTGGGGGTGCGGTTCCTGTTCGACCGCACGGCCCGCGACGTGGCCCGCTTCGAGGCCGACGCGGGCCGCGCGGTGGCCGCGCGCGCCGGGACGGAGGCGCGGGAGGCCAGCGCCCGGCAGCGCCGCGACGACCTGGAGCACAGCACGGTCCCGCTGCTGCGGCGGGTCGCGCTGAGCGACCCGGACTCCCCCGCCTGGCCCTTGCTGTCGCGGGCGGCGCTGACGCTGGAGCGGCGGCTGCGCGACGACCTGCGGGCCCGGGACCTGCTCGACGACCGGGTCCGCACGGCGCTGCGCCGGGCCCGTGCCCGGGGCTGCGAGGTCGACGTGGTGGACGACCGGGGGCCCGGTGCGACCGTGGACGGGTTCGTCCAGGGGTTGCGCACGGTGCTGGCGCCGGTGCTGACGGCCTGCGGCGGCGCGCGGGTGACGTTGCGGCTGCCCCCGGGCGGTGACGTCGCGACGCTGGCGGTGGACGGCTCGGCCGCCGAGGCGGACGCGGTGGCCGCGGCGCTGCGGATGGCGCACCTGCGCGGGGTGGCGCTGGAGGTGGCGACGGACCTGCACGTGGAGGGGGCGTTCGGCTCCCTGTGGGCCGAGCTGCGGCCGGGGGCGGTGCCGCCCCCGGCCG
>NZ_JBJLSK010000047.1:0-25773 GCF_050871965.1 Kineococcus lubricus | reverse complement strand
GCCGGACGACACGTCCGGCCGCCCCTGTGCGTTCTCCGGCGCCGTCCCGGGGCGGCGCCGGGGGAGCCGGCGGTCCACAGGTCGGGGCGTCGCCTTGACGCGGACCCCGCGGCGGAGCATCCTCATCACCGGTTGTCCTCGACTCCCGGTCCGGCCCGACAGCGACGTCGGCGGGGTGGGAGTCCGCGGCCCAGGTTCGCCAGAGCCGGGGGCTGGACAGGTGCGCCCATCACGGGTACCCTGTTGTTTTGCGCTGCCCAGCGTCATATGGCCGGTCGTCGCCGTGGGAACGACCGAGTGGGACGGGGCGCGCACAACGTTCGCAGGCCCGTGGAAGGACCCCTCTTGGCTGCCTCGCGTCCAGAGTCCGCACCGAACAGCACCGGCACCACCGTCGTCGGCAACCAGTCGCCGCGCACCGTCTCCGGACGGTACTCCTTCGGCAAGATCCACGAACCGCTTGAGGTCCCCGACCTCCTGGCGCTGCAGACCGACAGCTTCGACTGGCTGCTCGGCAACAAGCGCTGGCAGGACCGGGTGGAGGCGTCCACCAACGGTGGCCTCGCCGTCCCGACGACCTCGGGCCTGGAGGAGATCTTCGAGGAGATCTCCCCGATCGAGGACTTCTCCGGCTCCATGTCGCTGTCGTTCCGCGACCACCGGTTCGAGCCCCCGAAGTACTCCCTGGACGACTGCAAGGAGCGCGACCTCACCTACGCCGCCCCGCTGTTCGTCACGGCGGAGTTCATCAACGGCAACACCGGTGAGATCAAGTCGCAGACGGTCTTCATGGGCGACTTCCCGCTCATGACCGACCGCGGCACCTTCGTCATCAACGGCACCGAGCGCGTCGTCGTGTCGCAGCTGGTCCGTTCCCCCGGCATCTACTTCGAGCGCGTCCCGGACAAGACGTCCGACCGCGACACGTGGACCGCGAAGATCATCCCCTCGCGCGGTGCCTGGCTCGAGTTCGAGATCGACAAGCGCGACACCGTCGGCGTCCGCGTCGACCGCAAGCGCAAGCAGTCGGTCACGGTCCTGATGAAGGCCCTGGGCTGGAGCGAGTCCCAGATCCGCGAGGAGTTCGCCGACTACGAGTCGATGATCTCCACGCTGGAGAAGGACCACACCTCCGGCGTCGAGGACGCGCTGCTGGACATCTACCGCAAGCTGCGTCCGGGCGAACCGCCGACGCAGGAGGCCGCGCGCAACCTGCTCGACAACCTCTACTTCAACCCCAAGCGCTACGACCTGGCGAAGGTCGGCCGCTACAAGGTGAACAAGAAGCTGGGCATGGAGGAGCCGCTGAGCTCCAGCGTGCTCTCGGTCGACGACATCGTCCGCACCATCAAGTTCCTCGTGAAGCTGCACGCCGGCGAGGTCTCGATGCCGGGGGTCAAGAACGGTCAGCCGGTCGACGTCCGCGTCGAGGTCGACGACATCGACCACTTCGGCAACCGCCGCCTGCGCAGCGTCGGCGAGCTCATCCAGAACCAGGTCCGCACGGGCCTGTCCCGGATGGAGCGCGTCGTGCGCGAGCGCATGACGACCCAGGACGTCGAGGCGATCACGCCGCAGACGCTGATCAACATCCGCCCCGTCGTGGCCTCCATCAAGGAGTTCTTCGGGACGAGCCAGCTGTCGCAGTTCATGGACCAGACCAACCCGCTCGCGGGTCTGACCCACAAGCGCCGCCTCTCGGCGCTGGGCCCCGGTGGTCTGTCCCGCGAGCGGGCCGGCATGGAGGTCCGCGACGTCCACCCGTCGCACTACGGCCGCATGTGCCCGATCGAGACCCCCGAGGGCCCGAACATCGGCCTGATCGGCTCGCTGTCCTCGTACGGGCGGATCAACCCGTTCGGCTTCATCGAGACGCCGTACCGCCGGATCGTCGACGGCCGCGTCTCCGACGACGTCGACTACCTGACGGCCGACGAGGAGGACGCCTTCGTCATCGCGCAGGCGAACGCCCCGCTGAACCCGGACGGCTCGTTCGCCGAGGCCCGCGTCCTGGTGCGCGCCAAGGGCGGTGAGACGGAGTTCGTCCCGAACTCCGAGGTCGACTACATGGACGTCGCCGCCCGGCAGATGGTCTCCGTGGCGACCGCGATGATCCCGTTCCTCGAGCACGACGACGCCAACCGCGCCCTCATGGGCGCGAACATGCAGCGCCAGGCGGTCCCGCTGGTCAAGACCGAGGCGCCGCTCATCGGCACCGGCATGGAGTTCCGCGCCGCCGTCGACGCCGGGGACGTGGTCGTGGCGACCAAGGCCGGCGTGGCCACCGAGGTCTCCGCGGACCTCATCACCGTGTCCAACGACGACGGCACGACCAGCGCCTACAAGGTCGCGAAGTTCCGCCGCTCCAACCACGGCACCGCGTACAACCAGCAGGTCGTCATCGACGAGGGCGCCCGCGTCGAGGTCGGCACCGTCCTCGCCGACGGCCCGTCCACCGACGGTGGCGAGATGGCCCTGGGCCGCAACCTGATGGTCGCGTTCATGCCGTGGGAGGGTCACAACTACGAGGACGCGATCATCCTGTCGCAGCGCCTCGTGCAGGACGACGTCCTGTCCTCGATCCACATCGAGGAGCACGAGGTCGACGCCCGCGACACCAAGCTCGGGCCCGAGGAGATCACCCGGGACATCCCGAACGTGGCCGAGGACGTCCTGGCCGACCTCGACGAGCGCGGGATCATCCGCATCGGCGCCGAGGTCCGCGACGGCGACCTGCTCGTCGGCAAGGTCACGCCCAAGGGCGAGACCGAGCTGACCCCGGAGGAGCGCCTGCTGCGCGCCATCTTCGGCGAGAAGGCCCGCGAGGTCCGCGACACGTCGCTGAAGGTGCCCCACGGCGAGACCGGCACGGTCATCGGCGTGAAGGTCTTCGACCGCGACGAGGGTGACGAGCTGCCCCCGGGCGTGAACCAGCTGGTGCGCGTCTACGTGGCGAACAAGCGCAAGATCACCGACGGTGACAAGCTCGCCGGCCGTCACGGCAACAAGGGCGTCATCTCTAAGATCCTGCCCGTCGAGGACATGCCGTTCCTCGAGGACGGGACCCCGGTCGACGTGATCCTCAACCCGCTCGGCGTGCCGAGCCGGATGAACGTCGGTCAGGTCCTGGAGCTGCACCTGGGCTGGATCGCCAGCCGCGGCTGGTCGATCGAGGGCGACCCGGACTGGGCCAAGCTCATCCCCGAGGAGATCCGCTCGGCGCCGCCGGGCTCCCGCATCGCCACGCCCGTCTTCGACGGTGCGCGCGAGGAGGAGATCACCGGTCTGCTGAGCTCGACGCTCAAGACGCGCGACGGCGACCGCCTCGTGCAGGGCGACGGCAAGGCGCGGCTGTTCGACGGCCGTTCCGGCGAGCCGTTCCCGGACCCGGTCTCGGTCGGCTACATGTACATCCTGAAGCTGCACCACCTGGTCGACGACAAGATCCACGCCCGCTCGACCGGCCCGTACTCCATGATCACCCAGCAGCCGCTCGGTGGTAAGGCGCAGTTCGGCGGTCAGCGCTTCGGCGAGATGGAGGTCTGGGCCCTGGAGGCCTACGGCGCCGCCTACGCCCTGCAGGAGCTGCTCACGATCAAGTCCGACGACGTCCTGGGCCGCGTGAAGGTCTACGAGGCGATCGTCAAGGGCGAGAACATCCCCGAGCCGGGCATCCCCGAGTCCTTCAAGGTGCTCATCAAGGAGATGCAGTCGCTGTGCCTGAACGTGGAGGTCCTCTCCTCGGACGGCATGGCCATCGAGATGCGCGACAGCGACGAGGACGTCTTCCGGGCGGCCGAGGAGCTGGGCATCGACCTGGCGCGGCGCGAGCCCAGCAGCGTCGAAGAGGTCTGACGGACGGCGGGCGGGGGCAGGAACCCCCGCCCGCCCCGGCCGGACAACGGGGCCCCGTGACGGGGCTCCTCGGATCAGTCAGACCTCGGAAGAACCTAGAGAAAGAAGATCACGTTGCTCGACGTCAACTTCTTCGACGAGCTGCGCATCGGGCTGGCCACCGCGGACGACATCCGCACGTGGTCGCACGGTGAGGTCAAGAAGCCCGAGACCATCAACTACCGCACCCTGAAGCCGGAGAAGGACGGGCTCTTCTGCGAGAAGATCTTCGGTCCCACCCGGGACTGGGAGTGCTACTGCGGCAAGTACAAGCGCGTCCGCTTCAAGGGCATCATCTGCGAGCGCTGCGGTGTCGAGGTCACGCGGGCCAAGGTCCGTCGTGAGCGCATGGGGCACATCGAGCTCGCCGCCCCCGTCACCCACATCTGGTACTTCAAGGGTGTCCCGAGCCGGCTGGGCTACCTGCTCGACCTGGCGCCGAAGGACCTCGAGAAGGTCATCTACTTTGCGGCCTACATGATCACGTCGGTCGACGAGGAGGGTCGCCAGCGCGACTTCGCCTCGCTCGAGGCGCAGATCGAGGTCGAGAAGCGCGAGGTCGAGAACCGTCGCGACTCCGACGTCGAGGCCCGCGCCAAGACGCTGGAGACCGACCTGGCCGAGCTCGAGGCCGAGGGCGCGAAGTCGGACGTGCGCCGCAAGGTGCGCGAGTCCGCCGAGCGCGAGATGGCGCAGATCCGCCGCCGCGCCGACACCGAGATCGACCGCCTGACGACGATCTGGGACCGCTTCCGCACCCTCAAGGTCCAGGACCTCGAGGGCGACGAGGTGCTCTACCGCGCCATGCGCGAGCGCTTCGGCCTCTACTTCGAGGGCGGCATGGGGGCGGCGGCGCTGCAGAAGCGCCTGCAGAGCTTCGACCTGGAGGCCGAGGCCGAGTCCCTGCGCGAGACCATCGCGACGGGCAAGGGGCAGCGCAAGACGCGCGCGCTCAAGCGCCTCAAGGTCGTCTCGGCGTTCCTGACCACGCGCAACTCGCCCGACGGCATGGTCCTGGACTGCGTCCCGGTCATCCCGCCGGACCTGCGCCCGATGGTGCAGCTCGACGGTGGCCGCTTCGCGACCTCCGACCTCAACGACCTGTACCGCCGGGTCATCAACCGCAACAACCGGTTGAAGCGCCTCCTCGACCTCGGGGCCCCCGAGATCATCGTGAACAACGAGAAGCGCATGCTCCAGGAGGCCGTCGACGCGCTCTTCGACAACGGCCGCCGCGGTCGCCCGGTGACGGGTCCGGGCAACCGTCCGTTGAAGTCGCTGTCCGACATGCTCAAGGGCAAGCAGGGGCGTTTCCGCCAGAACCTGCTCGGCAAGCGCGTCGACTACTCGGGCCGTTCGGTCATCGTCGTCGGCCCGCAGCTGAAGCTGCACCAGTGCGGTCTGCCCAAGCAGATGGCCCTCGAGCTGTTCAAGCCGTTCGTCATGAAGCGGCTCGTGGACCTGTCGCACGCGCAGAACATCAAGTCGGCCAAGCGCATGGTCGAGCGCGCCCGCCCGGTGGTCTGGGACGTCCTGTCCGAGGTCATCACCGAGCACCCCGTGCTGCTCAACCGCGCGCCCACGCTGCACCGCCTCGGCATCCAGGCCTTCGAGCCGCAGCTGGTCGAGGGCAAGGCCATCCAGATCCACCCGCTCGTCTGCACCGCGTTCAACGCGGACTTCGACGGCGACCAGATGGCCGTGCACGTGCCGCTGAGCGCGGAGGCGCAGGCCGAGGCCCGCATCCTCATGCTGTCCTCGAACAACATCCTCAAGCCGGCGGACGGTCGTCCGGTGACCATGCCCACCCAGGACATGATCATCGGTCTGTACCACCTGACCGCCGACCGGGACGACGTCGAGGGCGTCGGCCGCCAGTTCTCCTCGCTCGCCGAGGCGATCATGGCCTTCGACGCGCGGCAGCTGCACCTGAACGCCAAGGTGCGGATCCGCCTGCAGGGCGTCGTGCCGGCCGAGGGCTGGACGCTGCCCGAGGACTGGACGGCGGGGGACGACCTGACCGTCGACACCACGCTGGGCCGGGCGCTGTTCAACGAGACGCTGCCGGTGGACTTCCGGTACGTCAACACCGCGGTGGACAAGAAGCGTCTGTCGGCGATCGTCAACGAGCTCGCCGAGAAGTACCCGAAGGTGCAGGTCGCGGCGGCGCTGGACGCCCTGAAGGAGGCCGGCTTCCGCTGGGCCACCCGCTCGGGCACCACCGTCTCCATCGCCGACGTCGTGGCCCCGCCGAACAAGCTGGCCATCCTCGAGACGTACGAGGCCAAGGCGGAGAAGGTCCAGCAGCAGTACGAGCGTGGTCTGATCACCGACGACGAGCGCCGTCAGGAGCTCATCGAGATCTGGACGCAGGCCACGAACGACGTCGCCAAGGACCTCGAGGCGGCCATGCCGCAGCACAACACGATCCACCGCATGGTGAGCTCGGGTGCTCGTGGTAACTGGATGCAGATGCGTCAGCTCGCCGGGATGCGTGGCCTCATGGCCAACCCGAAGGGCGAGATCATCCCGCGTCCGGTCAAGGCCTCCTTCCGCGAGGGCCTGACCGTGGGTGAGTTCTTCATCACCACGCACGGCGCCCGCAAGGGTCTGGCGGACACCGCGCTGCGGACCGCCGACTCGGGGTACCTGACCCGTCGTCTCGTCGACGTCTCGCAGGACGTCATCGTCCGCGAGGAGGACTGCGGCACCAGCCGCGGTCTGGCGATGCCGATCGCGGAGAAGGGTGCCGACGGCACCCTGCGCCGCCACGACGACGTCGAGACCAGCGTCTACGCCCGCACGCTGGCCACCGACGTGGTGGTCGACGGCGAGGTCGTGCTGGCCGCCGGCGCCGACCTCGGCGACGTCGTCATCGACGCGCTGGTCGCCCAGGGCGTCGAGAGCGTCAAGGTGCGCTCGGTGCTGACGTGCGAGTCCCGCGTCGGGACCTGCGCGCACTGCTACGGCCGCTCGCTGGCCTCCGGCAAGCTCGTCGACATCGGCGAGGCCGTCGGGATCGTCGCGGCGCAGTCGATCGGTGAGCCCGGCACGCAGCTGACGATGCGCACCTTCCACACCGGTGGTGCCGCGTCGGAGTCCGGTGACATCACGCACGGTCTGCCGCGCGTGGTCGAGCTGTTCGAGGCCCGCACCCCGAAGGGGAACGCGCCGATCTCCGAGGTCGCGGGGCGCACCCGCATCGAGGAGACCGACAAGGGCCGCAAGATCGTCGTCACCCCCGACGACGGCGCGGAAGAGGTCGAGTACCCCGTCACGCGCCGTCAGCGGCTCCTGGTGGAGGACGGCACGCACGTCGAGGTCGGGCAGAAGCTCGTCCAGGGTGCGGTCGACCCCAAGCAGGTGCTGCGCATCCTCGGCCCGCGCCGGGTGCAGATGCACCTGGTCGACGAGGTGCAGGAGGTCTACCGCTCGCAGGGCGTGTCGATCCACGACAAGCACATCGAGGTCATCGTCCGCCAGATGCTCAAGCGGGTGACGATCATCGAGCAGAACGGGTCCGAGCTGCTGCCCGGTGAGCTCGTCGAGCGCGCGCGCTTCGAGGAGGAGAACCGCCGGGTCATGGCCGAGGGCGGTCAGCCGTCCTCGGGTCGTCCCGAGCTCATGGGGATCACGAAGGCGTCGCTCGCGACGGACTCGTGGCTGTCCGCCGCCTCCTTCCAGGAGACGACCCGCGTCCTGACGAACGCGGCCATGGAGGGCAAGAGCGACCCGCTGCTCGGCCTGAAGGAGAACGTCATCATCGGCAAGCTCATCCCGGCCGGCACGGGTCTCCCGCGCTACCGCAACATCCGGGTCGAGCCCACCGAGGAGGCCAAGGCGCAGATGTACTCGGTGCCGGGCTACGACGACGTGGACTACGCGCAGTTCGGCGTGGGCTCCGGCCAGGCCGTTCCGCTCGAGGAGTTCGACTACGGCAGCAGCGACTACCGCTGACCTGCTGAACCGGGCCGTCCCGCTCCCCCTCGGGGGAGCGGGACGGCCCCTCCGCGGGCCCGCGACCAGCGCGACGGGCTCGTTTTGACCACTCAACAGCGCGGCGGGTAGTCTCGTGTCCGCTTGACACGAGCGCGCCCGCAACCAGGTGACGGACGTCATCCCTGCGGGACCTCGACCGAACGACACGCCCGACCTCGTGGGTCGGCGGGGGTCGAGCGCCGGCCCATCAGGGTGGCGCGTTCCCAGGACAGCCGACACACAAGATCGAGACAGACGGAGACAGGGTGCCCACCATCCAGCAGCTGGTCCGCAAGGGCCGGGAGGACAAGGTCGTCAAGACCAAGACGCCCGCCCTCAAGGGCAGCCCGCAGCGCCGTGGCGTGTGCACGCGTGTGTACACCACGACGCCGAAGAAGCCGAACTCGGCGCTGCGCAAGGTCGCCCGCGTGAAGCTGACCAGCGGTATCGAGGTCACCGCCTACATCCCCGGTGTGGGTCACAACCTCCAGGAACACTCGATGGTCCTCGTCCGCGGTGGCCGCGTGAAGGACCTCCCGGGCGTCCGCTACAAGATCGTCCGCGGCTCGCTCGACACCCAGGGCGTCAAGAACCGCAAGCAGGCGCGCAGCCGCTACGGCGCGAAGAAGGAGAAGAGCTGACATGCCGCGCAAGGGCCCCGCACCCAAGCGTCCCCTCGTGGTGGACCCGGTCTACCAGTCCCCGCTGGTGACGCAGCTCGTCAACAAGATCCTCCTCGACGGCAAGAAGTCCGTCGCCGAGTCGATCGTCTACGGCGCCCTCGAGGGTGCCCGCGACAAGACCGGTGGCGACCCCGTCGTCGTGCTGAAGCGTGCGCTGGACAACGTCAAGCCCGCGATCGAGGTCAAGTCCCGTCGCGTCGGTGGGTCGACCTACCAGGTCCCCATCGAGGTGCGCCCGAGCCGCTCCACGACGCTGGCCCTGCGCTGGCTCGTCGGCTACGCCCGGCAGCGCCGTGAGAAGACCATGACCGAGCGTCTGCTCAACGAGATCCTCGACGCCTCGAACGGTCTCGGTGCCGCGGTCAAGCGCCGCGAGGACACCCACAAGATGGCCGAGTCGAACCGGGCCTTCGCGCACTACCGCTGGTGACCCCGGCGGTGGGCTCCGCTCGCCGTTCCGCACCCTCGATCCCAGGGAAGAGGCAGTAAACCGTGGCACAGGACGTGCTGACGGACCTGACCAAGGTCCGCAACATCGGCATCATGGCTCACATCGACGCCGGCAAGACGACGACGACGGAGCGGATCCTCTTCTACACGGGGATCAACTACAAGATCGGCGAAGTCCACGACGGCGCGGCCACGATGGACTGGATGGAGCAGGAGCAGGAGCGGGGGATCACCATCACCTCCGCCGCCACCACCTGCTTCTGGGAAGGCACCCAGATCAACATCATCGACACGCCCGGCCACGTCGACTTCACGGTCGAGGTCGAGCGGTCGCTGCGCGTCCTGGACGGTGCCGTCGCCGTCTTCGACGGCAAGGAGGGTGTCGAGCCCCAGTCCGAGACCGTGTGGCGGCAGGCGGACAAGTACGACGTCCCGCGCATCTGCTTCGTCAACAAGATGGACAAGCTGGGCGCCGACTTCTACTTCACCGTCAAGACGATCGTCGAGCGCCTCGGCGCCGAGCCCCTCGTGATGCAGATCCCGATCGGCGCGGAGAACGACTTCCTCGGGGTCATCGACCTCGTCTACATGCGCGCCCTGACCTGGCGCGGTGACACCGCCAAGGGCGAGGCGTACGAGAAGGAAGACATCCCGGCCGAGCTGCAGGAGAAGGCCGAGGAGTACCGGACCAAGCTGCTCGAGCGCGTGGCCGAGACCGACGAGGCCCTCCTCGAGAAGTACCTCGGCGGCGAGGAGATCACGCCCGAGGAGATCAAGAAGGCCGTCCGCCAGCTGACGATCGCCAGCGAGGTCTACCCGATCTTCTGCGGCTCCGCGTTCAAGAACAAGGGCGTGCAGCCCATGCTCGACGCGGTGCTGGACTACCTGCCCTCGCCGCTCGACGTGAAGCCGATGATCGGTCACAAGGTCGGCGACGAGTCCGTCGAGATCATCCGCAAGCCGGACGCCGACGAGCCGTTCTCGGCCCTGGCGTTCAAGGTGGCGGCGCACCCGTTCTTCGGGAAGCTGACCTACGTCCGCGTCTACTCCGGCGTCGTGTCCTCCGGTGCCCAGGTCGTCAACTCGACCAAGGGCAAGAAGGAGCGCATCGGGAAGCTCTTCCAGATGCACTCCAACAAGGAGAACCCGGTCGACGAGGCTCGTGCGGGCCACATCTACGCGATGATCGGCCTCAAGGAGACGACGACGGGCGACACGCTGTCCGACCCGGCGCAGCAGGTCGTGCTCGAGTCGATGACCTTCCCCGAGCCCGTCATCTCGGTCGCCATCGAGCCGAAGACGAAGGGCGACCAGGAGAAGCTCGGCACGGCCATCCAGCGCCTCGCGGAAGAGGACCCGACCTTCCAGGTCGAGCTCGACCAGGAGACCGGCCAGACGATCATCAAGGGGATGGGCGAGCTCCACCTCGACATCCTCGTCGACCGCATGAAGCGCGAGTTCAAGGTCGAGGCGAACGTCGGCAAGCCGCAGGTCGCCTACCGCGAGACCATCCGTCGCGCAGTCCTCAAGGAGGACTACGTGCACAAGAAGCAGACCGGTGGTTCGGGTCAGTACGCGAAGGTCCAGGTCTCGATCGAGCCCCTGGACACCGCGGACGGCACGTTCTACGAGTTCGTGAACGCCGTCACCGGTGGTCGCGTCCCGCGCGAGTACATCCCGTCGGTCGACAACGGGATCCAGGAAGCCATGCAGGAGGGTGTCGTCGCCGGCTACCCGCTCGTCGGGGTCAAGGCGACCCTGGTCGACGGTGCCGCCCACGACGTCGACTCCTCCGAGATGGCCTTCAAGATCGCGGGGAAGATGGTCCTGCGCGAGGCTGTCCGCAAGGCGCAGCCCGTGCTGCTCGAGCCGGTCATGGCCGTCGAGGTGCGCACGCCCGCCGACTACATGGGCGAAGTCATCGGCGACCTGAACTCCCGCCGTGGCCAGATCGAGTCCATGGAGGACGTCAGCGGGGCCAAGCTCGTCAAGGCGGCCGTCCCCCTGTCGGAGATGTTCGGCTACGTCGGGGACCTGCGGTCCAAGACGCAGGGCCGCGCGGTCTACTCGATGCAGTTCGCCAGCTACGCGGAGGTTCCGCGGAACGTGGCGGACGAGATCGTCAAGAAGGTCCGCGGGGAGTGACCCTCTCCTGACGACCCGGGGGAGCGGTCCGCGAGGACCGTTCCCCCACAGCAGGACCCCTGGACCACACCGCGTGGGCCAGTGACCAGCCAGGTCACCCACCCACCCGTTGAACCGGGTCGGGAAGAAACGACAGTCCGAGGAGGACCCCCAAGTGGCGAAGGCGAAGTTCGAGCGGACCAAGCCGCACGTCAACATCGGCACGATCGGTCACATCGACCACGGGAAGACGACGTTGACCGCGGCGATCACCCGCGTGCTGCACGACAAGTTCCCGGAGCTGAACAAGGCTTCGGCGTTCGACCAGATCGACAAGGCCCCTGAGGAACGTCAGCGCGGCATCACGATCTCGATCGCACACGTCGAGTACCAGACCGAGGCGCGTCACTACGCCCACGTCGACTGCCCGGGTCACGCGGACTACATCAAGAACATGATCACGGGTGCGGCGCAGATGGACGGCGCCATCCTCGTGGTCGCGGCCACCGACGGCCCGATGCCGCAGACGAAGGAGCACGTCATCCTGGCCCGCCAGGTCGGCGTCCCCTACATCGTCGTGGCGCTGAACAAGGCCGACATGGTCGAGGACGAGGAGCTCCTCGAGCTCGTCGAGATGGAGGTGCGTGAGCTCCTCTCGTCCTACGAGTTCCCGGGCGACGACGTCCCCGTGGTCCGCGTCTCGGCGCTCAAGGCCCTCGAGGGCGACGCCGAGTGGGGCGACAAGCTCATGGAGCTCATGGACGCGGTCGACACCGCGATCCCCGAGCCCGAGCGCGCCGTCGACCAGCCGTTCCTGATGCCGATCGAGGACGTCTTCACGATCACCGGCCGCGGCACCGTCGTGACCGGCCGCATCGAGCGCGGTGTCCTGAACGTCAACCAGGAGGTCGAGATCGTCGGCATCAAGCCGACCTCCTCGAAGACCACCGTCACCAGCATCGAGATGTTCAACAAGATGCTGGACACCGGCCAGGCCGGCGACAACGCCGCCCTGCTGCTGCGTGGTCTCAAGCGTGACGACGTCGAGCGCGGCCAGGTCGTGACCAAGCCGAACTCGATCACCCCGCACACCGAGTTCGAGGGTCAGGCCTACATCCTGTCCAAGGACGAGGGTGGCCGTCACACGCCCTTCTACAACAACTACCGTCCGCAGTTCTACTTCCGGACGACCGACGTCACCGGCGTCGTCTCGCTGCCCGAGGGCACCGAGATGGTCATGCCCGGTGACAACACCGAGATGAAGGTCGACCTCATCCAGCCCATCGCGATGGAAGAGGGCCTGAAGTTCGCGATCCGTGAGGGTGGCCGCACCGTCGGCGCCGGTCGGGTCACGAAGATCATCAAGTGAGTTGAGCCGCTGCGGGAGGTACCCTCCCGCAGCGGATCGCTCGCCGGGGCGAAGGGGCGGGTCCTCCAGGACCCGCCCCTTCGTCGTGGGCGAGCCGTTCACCACCCATGGACCCGCTGCTCGATTCGCCAAGGGGCCCGTTCGTCTGGCAGACTATCGGGGTTGCTGTGCCGCTGACCCGCGCCTGGATCAAGATCCCATCCGATCCGGGGACCGGGCCGGACCCCCGGCCGGCAGCCGCGAACGTCGAACGTCTCGTACGGGCGGCGGACGGTTCACCTGGACCTCCAGGGCAACCTGAACAGGACCACACCGGGCAACCGGGAGAGGGTGCAGTTCGTGCGAGAGCGCGACACGCCCGACCTCGGGGGTCGGAGCACCACCACAGGGCAGGGCTCCGCGCCGCGCGCGAGTCAGTAGCGGTACGAAGAGAGAGAGTCAGACGACGCCATGGCGGGACAGAAGATCCGCATCAGGCTCAAGGCCTACGACCACGAGGTCATCGACAGCTCGGCGCGCAAGATCGTCGACACGGTGACCCGCACGGGCGCGTCGGTCGCAGGGCCCGTGCCGCTGCCGACCGAGAAGAACGTCTACTGCGTCATCCGCTCGCCGCACAAGTACAAGGACAGCCGCGAGCACTTCGAGATGCGGACGCACAAGCGTCTCATCGACATCATCGACCCGACGCCGAAGACCGTCGACTCGCTCATGCGTCTCGACCTCCCGGCCGGTGTCGACATCGAGATCAAGCTCTGAGGGACTGCACACGATGAGCGACAGGCAAGTGCGAGGTGTGCTCGGCACCAAGCTCGGCATGACCCAGCTGTGGGACGCGGACAACCGCGTCGTCCCGGTCACGGTCGTCAAGGTCGAGCCGAACGTCGTCACCCAGATCCGCACCACTACCACCGACGGCTACGAAGCCGTCCAGCTGGCCACCGAGGCCATCGCGCAGCGCAAGGCGAACAAGCCTGCCACCGGGCACTTCGAGAAGGCGGGCGTCGCTCCGCGTCGTCACCTCGTGGAGCTGCGCACGACGGACGCCGGCTCCTACGAGCTCGGCCAGGAGGTCACCGCCGAGGTCTTCGAGACCGGCGCGACCGTCGACGTCGTCGGCACCACCAAGGGCAAGGGCTTCGCCGGTGTCATGAAGCGTCACGGCTTCGCCGGCGTCGGCGCCTCCCACGGTGCGCACCGCAACCACCGCAAGCCCGGGTCCATCGGCGGCTGCGCCACCCCGGGTCGCGTGTTCAAGGGCATGCGGATGGCCGGTCGCATGGGTGCGGCTCGCCAGACCACCCAGAACCTGACCGTGCAGGCGATCGACGCGGAGAAGGGGCTGCTGCTCATCACGGGCGCCATCCCCGGTCCCCGCGGCGGCCTCGTGCTCGTCAAGAGCGCGTCCAAGGCGCGCGTGAAGGAGGCCTGAGATGACCGAGACGACTCAGACCGCTGAGCCCATCACCGTCCCGCTGCGGACCGCCGACGGCGGCACCAACGGCACCGTCGAGCTGCCGGCGAAGGACTTCGCCCGCCAGGCGAACATCGCGCTGATCCACCAGGTGGTGACCGCCCAGCTCGCGGCGGCCCGTCAGGGCACCCACTCGACCAAGCGTCGTGGTGAGGTCCGTGGTGGCGGCAAGAAGCCGTACAAGCAGAAGGGCACCGGCCGCGCCCGCCAGGGTTCGCTGCGCGCCCCGCAGTTCACCGGTGGTGGCATCGTCCACGGCCCCAAGCCGCGCGACTACTCGCAGCGCACCCCCAAGAAGATGATCGCCGCCGCCCTGCGCGGTGCGCTCTCCGACCGGGTGCGTCACGACCGTCTGCACGTCGTCGAAGGGCTCGCCGTCGGCGACGCCCCCTCGACCAAGACCGCGCGGACGCTCATCGCGGCCCTGTCCGGCCGCAAGAACGTGCTGGTCGTCCTGACCCGCGACGACGAGGTCTCGCAGAAGTCCCTGCGCAACCTCGACAACGTGCACGTCCTGCCGGCTGACCAGCTGAACACCTACGACGTCCTGAAGAGCGACGACGTCGTCTTCACCCGCGCGGCCCTCGACTCCTTCGTCGCCGGTCCGCCGAAGGGTCGCAGCGCGACCGCGGTGGCGGCGGAATCCGAAGGGAGCACCCTGTGAGCGCGATCGGCGGCACTCAGAAGGACCCGCGCGACATCCTGCTCGCGCCGGTCGTCTCGGAGAAGAGCTACGGGCTCATCGACGAGGGCAAGTACACGTTCCTGGTGGACCCGCGGGCCAACAAGACCGAGATCAAGATCGCGGTCGAGAAGGTCTTCGGCGTCAAGGTCTCCGCGGTCAACACCGCGAACCGCCAGGGCAAGAGCCGGCGCACCAAGTTCGGTACTGGTAAGCGCAAGGACACCAAGCGGGCCATCGTGACGTTGCGCGAGGGCACGATCGACATCTTCGGCGGCTCGGTCGCCTGAGCCCCCGGGGCTCGCACGACTGCCGTAGACACCTTCGAACCCGAGGAAACGCTGCAATGGGAATCCGCAAGTACAAGCCGACGACGCCGGGCCGCCGTGGCTCGTCCGTCGCCGACTTCGTCGAGATCACGCGGAGCGAGCCGGAGAAGTCGCTCGTCCGCCCGCTGTCCAAGACCGGTGGCCGCAACTCGTCCGGTCGGATCACCACCCGTCACATCGGTGGTGGGCACAAGCGCGCCTACCGCGTGATCGACTTCCGTCGTCACGACAAGGACGGCGTCGCCGCGAAGGTCGCTCACATCGAGTACGACCCCAACCGCACCGCGCGCATCGCGCTGCTGCACTACGTGGACGGCGAGAAGCGCTACATCATCGCCCCCGCGAAGCTGAAGCAGGGTGACCGGATCGAGAACGGCCCCGAGGCCGACATCAAGCCCGGCAACAACCTGCCGCTGCGCAACATCCCCGTGGGTACGGTCATCCACGCCATCGAGATCCGTCCCGGTGGCGGCGCGAAGATCGCCCGCTCCGCCGGCGCGAGCGTCCAGCTCGTCGCCCGCGAGGGTCGTTTCGCCCAGCTGCGCATGCCGTCCGGCGAGATCCGGAACGTCGACGTCCGCTGCCGCGCCACCATCGGCGAGGTCGGCAACGCCGAGCAGTCCAACATCAACTGGGGCAAGGCCGGCCGCATGCGCTGGAAGGGCAAGCGCCCGACCGTCCGCGGTGTCGCCATGAACCCGATCGACCACCCGCACGGTGGTGGTGAGGGGAAGACGTCCGGTGGTCGTCACCCCGTCAGCCCCTGGGGCAAGCCTGAAGGCCGTACGCGGCGTCCGGGCAAGGAGAGCGACAAGCTCATCGTCCGTCGCCGCCGCACCGGCAAGAAGCGCTGATAGGGAGCTAAGGCCATGCCTCGCAGCTTGAAGAAGGGCCCGTTCGTCGACGACCACCTCCAGAAGAAGGTGGACGCGCAGAACGAGGCCGGAACGCACAACGTCATCAAGACGTGGTCCCGCCGTTCGGTCATCACCCCGGACTTCCTGGGTCACACGTTCGCGGTGCACGACGGCCGCAAGCACGTCCCCGTCTTCGTCACCGAGTCGATGGTGGGGCACAAGCTCGGCGAGTTCGCTGCCACGCGGACGTTCAAGGGCCACGAGAAGGACGACCGCAAGGGTCGTCGTCGCTGAGCCACCGGCTCCAGCGGCACCACCTTTCGAGACCGAAACCAGGAAGCAGGACAGGGATGGAAGCCAAGGCGCAGACGCGGCACCTCCGCGTCACGCCCCAGAAGGCGCGCCGAGTCGTCGACCTCGTCCGGGGCAAGCAGGCCACCGAAGCCGTCGCCGTGCTGTCGTTCGCCCCGCAGGCGGCGGCCGAGCCGGTGCGCAAGCTCGTCGAGAGCGCCATCGCGAATGCGAAGTTCCTCGCGGACAAGCACTCCGAGGCGTTCGACCCGAACGAGTACGTCGTCAAGGCGATCCACGTCGACGAGGGTCCGACCATGAAGCGTTTCCGTCCGCGGGCCCAGGGCCGCGCCGGACGCATCCTGAAGCGCACCAGCCACATCACCGTGGTCGTGGCCCCCGCCGTCGCCGGCGCCAAGAAGACGAGGAGGACCCGCTGATGGGACAGAAGGTCAACCCGTTCGGGTTCCGACTGGGCATCACCACCGACCACCGCAGCCGGTGGTTCGCCGACTCCACCAAGACCGGTCAGCGCTACGCCGACTACGTCAAGGAGGACGTCGCGATCCGTCGCCTCATGTCCAAGGGCATGGAGCGCGCGGGCATCTCGAAGGTCGAGATCGAACGCACCCGCGACCGCGTGCGCGTCGACATCCACACCGCCCGGCCGGGCATCGTCATCGGCCGCCGCGGTGCGGAGGCCGACCGCATCCGCGGTGAGCTCGAGAAGCTCACGGGCAAGCAGGTCCAGCTGAACATCCTCGAGGTCAAGAGCCCCGAGACCGACGCCCAGCTGGTCGCCCAGGGCATCGCCGAGCAGCTCGCGAGCCGCGTCTCCTTCCGCCGCGCCATGCGCAAGGGGATGCAGACCACGATGCGCTCGGGCGCCAAGGGCATCCGCGTCGCGTGCGCCGGCCGCCTCGGCGGTGCGGAGATGTCGCGCTCGGAGTTCTACCGCGAGGGTCGGGTTCCGCTGCACACGCTGCGCGCGAACATCGACTACGGGTTCTACGAGGCCCGCACCACCTTCGGCCGCATCGGCGTGAAGGTGTGGATCTACCACGGCGACGTCACCAGCCGTGAGCTCGCCCAGTCGCAGGCCGCCGCTCCGCGCGCCCCGCGTCGTGGTGAGCGTCCCGACCGCGGCGAGGGCCGCGGCCGTCGTCGTCCGACGCAGGAGAGCGCACCCGTGGCCGAGGCCGCGGCTGGTGGCGCTGCTCCGACCGGGACCGCTGCTGCGCAGCCGGTCACCGGCAAGGGTTCCAACGGAACGGAGGCCTGAGTCGTGCTCATCCCGCGGCGAGTCAAGCACCGCAAGCAGCACCACCCCACGCGGCGTGGCGCTGCCTCCGGCGGCACCCGGGTCACCTTCGGTGAGTACGGGATCCAGGCGGTGGAGGGCGGCTACGTCACCAACCGCCAGATCGAGTCCGCTCGTATCGCCATCACCCGCCACATCCGTCGTGGCGGCAAGGTCTGGATCAACATCTACCCGGACCGTCCGCTGACGAAGAAGCCGGCCGAGACCCGCATGGGTTCCGGCAAGGGTTCGCCGGAGTGGTGGATCGCGAACATCAAGCCCGGTCGCGTGATGTTCGAGCTGTCGTTCCCGACCGAGAAGGTGGCGCACGAGGCTCTGACCCGTGCGATCCACAAGCTCCCGGTCAAGTGCAAGATCGTGCGTCGTGAGGGTGGTGAATGATGGCGATCGGGACCAAGGGCCTGAGCGCTGACGAGCTCCGCGAGTTCGACGACACGAAGCTTGTCGAGGAGCTGAAGAAGGCGAAGGAAGAGCTGTTCAACCTGCGCTTCCAGTCCGCCACCGGCCAGCTGGAGAACAACTCCCGGCTGAAGGCCGTCAAGCGGGACATCGCCCGCATCTACACGACGATGCGCGAGCGCGAGCTCGGCATCACCGAGGCGCCGATCACGAAGGAGGCTGCGAAGTGAGCGAGCAGGACACCGCTGCGACCACGACCGAGCGCGGCTACCGCAAGACGCGTCGCGGTTACGTCGTCAGCGACAAGATGCAGAAGACCGTCGTCGTCGAGGTCGAGGACCGCGTGAAGCACCCGCTCTACGCCAAGGTCATCCGCCGCACGACCAAGGTCAAGGCGCACGACGAGGTGGAGACGGCGAACGTGGGCGACCTCGTCCTCATCGCCGAGACCCGGCCGCTGTCCGCCACCAAGCGTTGGCGCGTCGTCGAGGTCCTCGAACGCGCGAAGTGACGCGCGCGCTCTCGGGCGCGTTCGACCGAGGGTGGGCCGCTGCTGCGGCCCACCCCCAGATTCCATGTCCGTTCGGCCAGGCTCGCCCCCTCGCGGGTGGTCGAGAACCGGCGCGACGAAGGAGTAGAGAGTGATCCAGCAGGAGTCGCGGCTCAAGGTCGCCGACAACACGGGTGCCAAGGAGATCTTGTGCATCCGCGTGCTCGGTGGCTCCGGCCGCCGCTACGCCGGCATCGGTGACGTGATCGTGGCCACGGTCAAGGACGCCATCCCCGGTGGGAACGTCAAGAAGGGCGATGTGGTCAAGGCCGTCATCGTCCGCACCAAGAAGGAGCGTCGGCGCGCCGACGGTTCCTACATCCGTTTCGACGAGAACGCCGCGGTGATCCTCCGCGCAGACGGCGACCCGCGCGGTACCCGCATCTTCGGGCCCGTCGGCCGTGAACTGCGCGAGAAGAAGTTCATGCGGATCATCTCGCTGGCTCCGGAGGTGCTCTGACCATGGGGAAGTTGCGCATCAAGAAGGGTGACCTGGTCCAGGTCATCACCCGCGTGCGCGGGCGCAAGAACGAGGACGGCACCAAGACGTCCGACCTCGGCAAGCAGGGCAAGGTCCTCGAGGTCAACGCCGAGACCCAGCGGGTCCTGGTCGAGGGCGTGAACCGCATCAAGCGGCACACCAAGGCCCGTCCCGGTGTGGAGGGCGGCATCGTCGAGCGCGAGGCCCCGATCCACATCAGCAACGTGCAGCTCGTCGACCCGGAGACCAAGAAGCCGACCCGCGTCGGCATCCGCGAGGAGAAGGTCGAGCGCGACGGTCGCACCAAGACCAACCGCATCCGCGTCGCCAAGCGTTCCGGCAAGGACATCTGATGACCACCACCACTGAAGCGCCCGCCCTGCCTCGTCTGAAGCAGCGCTACCGCGAAGAGATCAAGGGTCAGCTGCACACGCAGTTCTCGTACCCGAACGTCATGCAGATCCCCGGCCTGGTCAAGGTCGTCGTGAACATGGGCGTCGGCGAGGCCGCGCGTGACTCCAAGCTGATCGACGGCGCGGTCCGCGACCTGACGGCCATCACCGGCCAGAAGCCGCAGATCACCAAGGCTCGCAAGTCCATCGCGCAGTTCAAGCTCCGCGAGGGCATGCCGATCGGTTGCCACACCACCCTGCGTGGGGACCGCATGTGGGAGTTCCTGGACCGTCTGCTGTCGCTGGCGCTCCCGCGCATCCGCGACTTCCGCGGTCTGTCGCCGAAGCAGTTCGACGGCAACGGCAACTACACCTTCGGTCTCAACGAGCAGTCGATGTTCCACGAGATCGACCAGGACAAGATCGACCGCGTCCGCGGGATGGACATCACGGTCGTGACGACGGCGAAGACCGACGACGAAGGCCGTGCGCTGCTGCGTGCTCTGGGCTTCCCGTTCAAGGAGAACTGACCGTGGCGAAGACCGCTCTGATCCACAAGGCTGCGCGCAAGCCCAAGTTCAAGGTGCGCGCCTACACCCGCTGCCAGCGTTGCGGTCGCCCGCACGCCGTCTACCGCAAGTTCGGCCTGTGCCGCATCTGCGTGCGCGACATGGCACACCGCGGCGAGCTGCCCGGTGTGACCAAGTCCAGCTGGTGACCTCTTCTTTCTTCACGACCCTGATCACTGAGACGCCGAAGGTCCGAGCCACCGAACGTGGCGCGGAAACCGCGGCGAGGAAGGGCGGACGAGCCCGATGACGATGACCGACCCCATCGCGGACATGTTGACGCGACTGCGGAACGCCAACTCGGCGTACCACGACGTGGTGCAGATGCCGTACAGCAAGCTCAAGTCGCACATCGCCGAGATCCTCCAGGCCGAGGGCTACATCGCCTCCTGGACGGTCGAGGACGCCGAAGTCGGCAAGAAGCTGACGCTGAACCTGAAGTTCGGCCCCAACCGTGAGCGTGCGATCGCCGGCCTGCGCCGCGTCAGCAAGCCGGGTCTGCGGGTCTACGCGAAGTCGACGAACCTGCCCCGCGTGCTGGGCGGCCTGGGCGTGGCGATCCTGTCCACGTCCTCGGGCCTCCTGACCGACAAGCAGGCCAACAAGAAGGGCGTGGGTGGGGAAGTCCTCGCCTACGTCTGGTGAGGGAGGAGAACTCATGTCGCGCATCGGCCGACTCCCGATCACCGTCCCCTCGGGTGTGGACGTGACCATCGACGGCGCAGCCGTCACGGTCAAGGGCCCCAAGGGCGAGCTGAACCACACCGTCGCTTCGCCCATCGCGGTGGAGCGCTCCGAGGACGGCACCCTCCAGGTGACCCGTCCCGACGACGAGCGCTCCTCGCGCTCGCTGCACGGCCTGACCCGCACCCTGATCTCGAACATGGTCGAGGGCGTCACCAAGGGCTACGAGAAGAAGCTTGAGATCGTCGGCACGGGGTACCGCGTCACGGCCAAGGGCTCCGACCTCGAGTTCGCGCTCGGCTTCAGCCACCCGGTCGTCGTCAAGGCGCCGGCGGGCATCACCTTCGCGGTGGAGAACAACACCCGGTTCTCCGTGGCGGGGATCGACAAGCAGCAGGTCGGCGAGGTCGCCGCGAACATCCGCAAGCTCCGCAAGCCCGACCCGTACAAGGGCAAGGGCGTGCGCTACGCCGGCGAGCAGATCCGCCGCAAGGTCGGAAAGGCTGGTAAGTGACCATGGGACTCTCCACCCAGAAGACCCAGAAGGGCACTGCGCCGGCGCGCAAGCGTCGTCACACCCGCGTGCGCAAGAAGGTCGTCGGCACCGCCGTGCGTCCTCGTCTCGTGGTCACGCGGTCCACGCGCCACGTCTTCGTCCAGGTCATCGACGACGCCGCGGGTCACACCCTGGCGTCGGCCTCGACCATGGAGGCGGACCTGCGCGCCAGCGGCGACGACAAGTCCGCCAAGGCGAAGGCCGTGGGCGTGCTCGTCGGTGAACGCGCCAAGGCTGCCGGTATCGAGGCCGTGGTCTTCGACCGCGGCGGCAACCGCTACGCCGGCCGTGTCGCGGCGATCGCCGACGGCGCTCGTGAGGCGGGGCTGGCCCTGTGACCTACGAAGTCGATGAGATGAGGAACGTCTGATGCCTGGACCCCAGCGCCGAGGCGCCGGTGCGGCCGGCGGCGGCGACAACCGCAACGACAACCGTGGTGACAACCGCGGCCGTGGTGGTCGCGACGGCGGCCGCGACAACCGTGGACGTGGTGACGCGGGCGACCGCAGCAACTTCGTCGAGCGCGTCGTGACCATCAACCGCGTGGCCAAGGTCGTCAAGGGCGGCCGCCGCTTCAGCTTCACGGCCCTCGTGGTCGTGGGCGACGGCGACGGCACCGTCGGTGTCGGCTACGGCAAGGCCAAGGAGGTGCCCGCGGCGATCGCCAAGGGTGTCGAGGAGGCCAAGAAGAACTTCTTCCGCGTCCCCAAGATCCAGGGCACCATCCCGCACCCCGTGCAGGGTGAGAAGGCGGCCGGCGTGGTCATGCTGCGCCCGGCGTCCCCGGGTACCGGCGTCATCGCCGGTGGTCCGGTCCGCGCCGTCCTGGAGTGCGCGGGCATCCACGACGTCCTGTCGAAGTCCCTCGGCAGCGACAACGCGATCAACATCGTGCACGCGACGATCGAGGCCCTGCGCGGCCTCGAGCGCCCCGAGCAGGTCGCGGCGCGTCGTGGTCTGCCGGTCGAGCACGTCGCCCCGGTCGCGCTGCTGCGCGCCCAGGCCGCGGGGGTGACCGCCTGATGGGTCGCCTGAAGATCACGCAGACCAAGTCCGGCATCGGCGGCAAGCAGAACCAGCGCGACACGCTCCGCAGCCTCGGGCTCCACAAGATCGGGCAGTCGGTCGTCAAGGACGACAAGCCCGAGTTCCGTGGGATGGCGAACACCGTCGCGCACCTCGTGAAGGTTGAGGAGGTCGACTGATGGCCAACCAGGGCGAACACGTTCTGAAGCTGCACCACCTGCGCCCGGCTCCGGGCTCGAACACCGCCAAGACGCGCGTCGGCCGCGGTGAGGGCAGCAAGGGCAAGACCGCCGGTCGCGGCACCAAGGGCTCCAAGGCCCGCTACCAGGTGCCCGAGGCCTTCGAGGGCGGCCAGATGCCCCTGCACATGCGCCTGCCGAAGCTGCGCGGGTTCACCAACCCGTTCCGCGTCGAGTTCCAGGTCGTCAACCTCGACAAGCTCGCGACCCTCTTCCCCGAGGGCGGCACCGTGGGTGTCGACGAGCTCGTCGCCAAGGGCGCGGTCCGCAAGGGCCAGCCCGTCAAGGTGCTCGGCACCGGTGAGATCACCGTGGCCCTGCAGGTGACGGCCGACAAGTTCTCGGCTTCGGCGGCCGAGAAGATCGCGGCTGCGGGCGGGACCACCACCGTTCGCTGACGCGAGCACAGCACTGCCCACGCGGCGGTAGCGGCGAGTGATCGCCCGCTACCGCCGCGTGCGCGTTTGCGGGGAGGTAGGGTCTACCCGGACGGCGTAGGCCTCGGCTCGAGGACCCTCCGTCCGGCCCAACCGTCCGACCCGTCAGTGACAACCCGTCTCCTCCTCGACAGGGGAGCGCGGTGCAGGAGGTCGTAGTGCTCACCGCAATCGGTCGCGCCTTCCGGACGCCCGACCTGCGCCGCAAGCTGCTGTTCACGATCGGGATCATCGTCCTGGTCCGACTCGGCTCGTTCGTGCCGGCCCCGGGGGTCTCGTACTCCGCCGTCCAGCAGTGCATCGACCTGGCCCAGACCGGGAACGACCTGCTCGGCCTGGCGAACCTCTTCTCCGGCGGCGCGCTGCTCCAGCTCAGCGTCTTCGCGCTCGGGATCATGCCCTACATCACCGCGAGCATCATCGTGCAGCTGCTCACGGTCGTGATCCCCCGCTTCGAGGAGCTGAAGAAGGAGGGGCAGCAGGGCACCAGCAAGCTCACGCAGTACACGCGGTACCTGACGATCGGCCTGGCGATCCTGCAGTCCACGACCTACGTGACGATCGCGCGGGAGCCCTCGCGGCTGTTCGGGACGTCGTGCAACGCGCAGGTCCTGCCCGACCAGAGCGTGCCGACGATCCTGCTGATGGTCCTGACCATGACGGCCGGCACCGGCCTGATCATGTGGATGGGCGAGCTCGTCACCGAGCGCGGGGTCGGCAACGGCATGTCCCTGCTGATCTTCGCCCAGATCGCCGCGACCTTCCCCACCTCGCTGCTGGCCATCGGCCGCGAGCGCGGCTGGCTGACCTTCGCGGGGGTCGTCGCGGTCGGCCTGGTGGTCGTGGCGGCCGTCGTCGCGGTCGAGCAGTCCCAGCGCCGGGTGCCGGTGCAGTACGCCAAACGGATGATCGGCCGGCGGATGTACGGGGGCACCTCCACGTACATCCCGCTCAAGGTCAACATGGCGGGCGTCATCCCGGTGATCTTCGCCTCGTCGCTGCTCTACCTGCCGGCGCTGGTGGCCCAGTTCAACGACCCGAACGAGGCCTGGGTGGCCTGGATCACGGACCACTTCACCAAGGGTGACCACCCGCTGTACATGGCCGTGTACTTCCTGCTCATCATCTTCTTCGCGTACTTCTACGTCGCGATCACGTTCAACCCGGACGAGGTCGCCGAGAACATGCGCAAGTACGGCGGCTTCATCCCCGGCGTGCGCGCCGGACGGCCCACCGCCGAGTACCTGGACTACATCCTCACCCGCATCACCCTGCCAGGATCGCTGTACCTGGGGCTCATCTCGCTGCTTCCCCTCATCGCGTTCGTGCTCTTCAATGCCAACACGAACTTCCCCTTCGGGGGCACGTCGATCCTGATCATCGTCGGGGTCGGGCTCGAGACGGTGAAGCAGATCGAGTCCCAGCTCCAGCAGCGAAACTACGAAGGGTTCTTGCGATGACTCGTCTCGTCCTCCTCGGTCCGCCCGGTGCGGGCAAGGGCACCCAGGCCAAGCTCCTGTCGTCCCGCCTCGGTGTCCCCGCCATCTCCACCGGCGACATCTTCCGCGCCAACGTCGCGGAGGAGACCGACCTGGGCAAGACGGTCAAGGAGTACCTGGACGCCGGTCGCTACGTGCCGGACACCGTGACCAACGCGATGGTCCGCGACCGCCTGCAGCAGCCCGACGCCGTCGACGGCTTCATCCTCGACGGCTACCCGCGCACGACCGACCAGGTCCGCGAGCTGGACGACATGCTCCGCGAGAGCGGCGCCAAGCTCGAGCACGTCCTCGAGATCACGGCCGACACCGAGGAGCTGGTGCGCCGGCTGACCCGTCGCGCCCTCGAGCAGGGCCGCTCGGACGACACCGAGGACGTCGTCCGCACCCGTCAGCGCGTCTACGCCGAGCAGACGGCCCCGCTCGTGGAGGTCTACTCCGAGCGCGGCCTGCTGCGGTCGGTGGACGGCCTGGGGGAGATCTCGTCGGTCACCGAGCGCCTCGTGGCGGCGCTGGGCCTGCCCCCCGCCTGACCGTGTTCGGACGCGAGAAGGTCGAGTACAAGACGCCGGACCAGGTCCTGGCGATGCGGAAGGCCGGGCTGCTGACGCACGCGGCCCTGGAGAGCGTCCGGGCGGCGCTGCGCCCGGGCATCCGACTGGACGAGCTGGACGCCATCGGTGCGGAGGTCATCCGGGCCGGGGGCGGGACGTCCAACTTCCTCGGCTACCACGGGTACCCGAAGACGTTCTGCATCTCGGTCAACGAGGTCGTCGTCCACGGCATCCCGGGGGACCGGGTGCTGGAGGAGGGCGACGTGGTGTCGGTCGACGGCGGCTGCGTCGTCGACGGCTGGCACGGCGACTCGGCGTTCACCGAGATCGTGGGGGAGCCGAAGGACGCCGGGGACGTCGAGCTCGTCGAGGTGACCCGCCGGGCCCTGTGGGCCGGCATCGCCGCGCTGGACGCCCGCGGGCGCGTGGGCGACGTCGGTGCGGCCGTCGAGGACGCCGTCGACGGCCGGCTGGGCATCGTGGACGGGTACACCGGCCACGGGATCGGCCGGGCCATGCACATGGCTCCCGAGGTGCTGAACTACCGCGTCCGGGAGAAGGGCCCGAAGGTCAAGCCGGGCCTGGTGCTGGCCATCGAGCCGATGTGCACGCGCGGTGGCGTCGAGACCGACGTCCTGGCCGACGAGTGGACCGTCGTCACCTCCGACGGCACGCGCTCGGCGCACTGGGAGCACACGGTGGCGGTGCTCGACGAGGGCCTGTGGGTGCTCACGGCCCCCGACGGGGGAGCCGCCGAGCTCGCCGCCTTCGGCGTGAGCGTCCCCTCGGAGTAGGTCGCCGCCGAGCGCCGGACCCCGTGCCGGGGGGGGGGGCGGGGGGGGGGGGGGGGGGGGGGGGGGGGGGGGGGGGGGGGGGGGGGGGGGGGGGGGGGGGGGGGGGGGCGGCGGGGGGGGGGGGGGGGGTGGGGTGCGCGG